>JAFSUF010000065.1 GCA_017445425.1 Bacteroidales bacterium
AGTCCTGCACCCTCTTTGAGAAGGCCGTCTCCACCCATCGCGCGATAAGAAGTGATAGCTACCGTATAAGTTTTGGCAGGGTCAAAAGGCTCTCCGTTCTCCATCGATTCGATTTCCACCCTGCTTCCTGCCGGACGGCGTTTGTAAACCTTGTAAATCAAACCGCCTGCTGAATCATAGCAATATGCCGGACCCTCGCGGTTGAGCCAGCGCTCATAGGAGTACTCAAGATAATTCTTTATCTGCTCTCCGGTGAGACGTATGGTAAAGAGCTTGTTTTCGAACGGATAAATCCTTGTAAGATCGTTATAAACCATCACGCCCTGACTGATTGCGCCATAAGAGGATAGCGGCGCTGCAAATGTGATATCCGCACCGGTGACATCCAACTGCAGGTCATACAACAGGTTCATATACGCCGACGGGCCGCGGATGGCATCGCCCAGGTCAAACGATTCTGACACCTTGCATATCTCTTGCATAGTAAAACCCTTCACGCGGTGATAGTCAGCTTCAAACTCAGCATCAAATGCTTCGCTGGGGTCAATATCCTCCAAGGGAATCAATTCAGTTGCAATCTCCGTGTCGCTGCGCCTGCCCTTGCTATATGTTAGCTCAAAATGGGCGTGGCCAAGGTTCATGCAACGCGCACCCGGATTTACGTATGCGGTAGGAGTATCTTCATTGGGATCTTTGTCAAAGTCGCAGGTGGCAAGGGGACGATGGTCGTGACCTCCGATAATCAAATCCACACCCTTGAGATTCTTCATCATATAGAGGGAAGCATTTTCGAAACCGGCCTCCTCCGCCTCACCACTTCCGCTGTGCATGGATACAATCACAAAGTCAGGATGCTCTTTCTTGTGGACACGGTCCACGAGCGCCTGAGCCATTTCTGTGATGTCGATGAACTCCATCCCACTGTAAAGCGGTTCAGTAATCCAGCTGGTGACATTCGGATTGGTGAAGCCTATTATCGCCACCTTAAGGCCTCCTCTCCTGATTATCGTATATTCCTTGAAATAACAACTGCCTTTGCCGGGTTCTTCCGTACGGATGGCGTTTGCCGCCAGCAGCGGGGCGTTGAACTGCCTGCCGACCCTGTCGTACACTTCATGGCCGGCTTCAATATCGTGATTGCCCACTACAATAGCGTCGTAATCGAGATAGTTAGCGGCACGGGCAAATATGTGCTGCGATGCCGTATCTACAAAGTTGTAATAGAAGGCTGCATTATCGCCCTGCAGGTTATCCCCGTTGTCTATCAGTATTACTCCGTAATTGTTCAAGCGGACCGAATCAATTACAGTAGCAACCTTTGAAAGCGAGTTGGGCTTAAAGCTGTCGTCAAGGTAATATCGGCTCAGATAGGCACCATGGATATCACTTGTAACATAGATATCAAGCGTATGCGTGCCGTTCGAAGGACGGTTGCATCCTCCGAGTATGTTCAGTGCGAATGTCAGCAATAGAAAAAGATTTCGCATTAAAGGAAAAAACAGTTATATCAAATATTCGCAAATATGTGAAATTTAATGTAATTTTGAAAAAATTTGACCCATGGAGATAGAGCAAATAACAAGCAAGATGCGGGAGGATATCCTGGCCGCAAGCCTCGACGGGCTGATTTTTAACGACTTCCAGAAGCAGCTTCCGAAACTGCGCGAAACAAGCCTTTACCGTATTTTCAAAGCGATGCCCAAGGGGCGGCTGATGCACGCCCATATCGAGGCCACCTTCAATGTCAGGGATATGCTTTCCCTGGCCATCGCAAACGGAGGGGTATATGTCTTTCTGGATGATGAGACGCCGGAATTCCGCCACTGCCAGCTGGCCCACCGCGGATGGTTTGAGGACGGTGTTATCCCTGACGGCTGGGCAAGCCTTAACATGGCTTTGGCCAATGACCCTTTGATGAAAGAGAAACTGTTCTCCATGTGCACCTCCGGCACAGGGGATATAGACGAGAATATCTGGCCCAAATTCGAGGCTATCTTTGACAGGTACAAAGCGGTCAATAACTGCAAGCCGATATTCATGAAACTCTATACCAAGGTTTTCATGGATATGGCTGCCGAGGGGCTGATGGGTGTAGACCTGCGTTTCATCAGCCAGACCATCTTTGAGGAAAACGGCCGCAGGCTCACTCCGGACGAATATGTCGATACTGTCAAAGAGATAGAGGCAGAGGTACGCAAGAGTTTCCCGGGCTTTCATATCAACCTTATTTACAGCTATTACAAGGGCGTCCCGGCCGAGACTGTGCCGGAGCGCCTGGCTCATGCCCGCCACCTGCAGGAGAAATATCCCGACGTATTTATCGGCTACGACATGGTAGGCGGCGAGGATTGCGGCAAGGACCTGCTTTATTATACTCCCGTCCTGCGCGATGCAGGTGTGCCGATAATAATGCACGCAGGTGAGACTGTCAATCCCGATAACCGCAACATCGAGTATGCCCTTGACCTTGGAGTCAGGCGCCTTGGGCACGGCCTGAACCTGTACCGCTATCCAGAATTGGAAGCGAGGGTGAAAGCCGACGGAGTCATGCTGGAGGTCTGCCCCTTAAGCAACCAGTTGCTGGGCTATGTCCCCGATTTGAGGCTTCACCCCGCTGCCGGTTATATCAAACGCGGCCTGAACGTCACCATCAACAGCGACGACTGCGCCATTTTTGACACTGCCTATATTACCGACGATCTGCTACTGGCATACCTCTGCTGGGACCTCTCCATCGCCGATATCAAACGCTGCCTGAAGAACTCTCTCTGCGGGGACCCGGCCATGGAAGAGATATTCGAAGCCTCCTGGGCAGAATTCGAGTCAAGCCTATAGCCGCTCCGTGCAGAAGCTTCGGACTATATCTGCCAGTCGCCACTACTGCTACTTTACAGTAAACGACTTTCTATGATACGGGGTGAGGCCGTGGAGCTTTATGGCGACGCGGTGCTCTTCTGTGGGATAACCCATGTTGCGGCACCAGCCATACTGGGGGTATTCCTTGTCTATCTGTAGCATATACCGGTCGCGGTATGTCTTTGCAAGGATAGATGCAGCCGATATCTCCGGGACCTTGTCGTCACCTTTGACCACACACTTGTGTGGCACGCGAACGCCGTCAGGTGAAAAATACGGATTGAAACGGTTGCCGTCCACCAGTATCATATCCGGGAGCACAAACTTACCGGAGGCGTCGTGCAGGTCGCTTAGCGCGAGTTGCATCGCCTTGATGGAGGCCTGCAGGATGTTAATCTGGTCTATCTCGGCCGCGGAGACGCTGGCTACGCACCAGGCGATGGCTTCCCTTTCAATTATAGGGCACATCGCTTCGCGCTGGGCAGCCGTCATTTTTTTGGAATCTTTAAGCAAAGGATGATAGAATCCTTCCGGGAGAATAACTGCAGCCGCATATACCGGACCCGCAAGCGGACCGCGACCCGCCTCGTCACAACCTGCTATCATGCCGTAGCGTGAACCGGATGTCCCGTTGAAATTAAACAGCAGCCCATCTTCTATCAGATAGTCGCTGCGATAGTCGCTCCGGCACCAACGTCCGATTTTTTTTTCGAAATCTGTAGCAAGCATCGCCACGTCGCAGATGGACGGATCGCCGCCCAGTGTATTCTGTCCGCAGACTACATAAAGCCGCCGGCACGCATTTTCACACATCTCTGCAAGGCTGCCCACAAGCTTGCCGTTCAGGCTGGAGGCATCTAAGCGTCCCTCGCCGGTAATGACAAGTCTGGATGCACGTATCTTCTCTTCAAGGGACACCATCTGCGAGAAGAATTCAAAACCGTGTATCGGTTTAGCCTTGAGGAATGCATATAGTGCCGCTCCTGTACCGCCGGCAGTGCCTCCACCAGGCACAGTATCAAAATCTGAAGCCTGTGCAGTATGGCCAAGTCTTACGAGCCATTCGCGGGCGGTGGCCACCCATTCCTCCATCCTCTTCTCCAAAACCGGCAGCATAGCGGCATCAGCCCCTTTCTGAGGGGCATAGGTATATGTTGCGCCGTTGGGACCAAGCAACGGGTTGCGGGCGTCGCAGGCCACCAGAACCTCGATATCGTTGAACAGGTGGATATTCTCCAGCCCGATTGCCTCAATCATGCCGCGGCCGCCATCGTTGGTGGCGCTCCCTCCCACACCCACAATTATCCTGCGAGGAGAGTATTCAAGGGCGGCCATGAGCATCAGTCCGAGACCGTAGGTGGTGGTTTTCAAAGGGTTGCGCTCGCAAAGGTCAATCATCATCAGGCCGCTGCAGCGGGCAAGCTCAATAAATACTGTATCGCCCGCCACCGCCATCGGTGCCACCACGTCGCGCATCAGCGGATCCCTGGTATCCACCAGAACCTCGCTTGCACCGGGATAATTCTGCAGGAATACATCAAGGGAGCCCTCCCCGCCGTCGGCCAGCGGAATCGACACAATCTCCTCCGTCTTGTTGCCGGAGCGGCGGATGGCTTCTTCAAATTTGGCTGCTATCTGGGGCGCAGTGAACGTCCCCTTGAATTTGTCCGGGACAAGGAGAATCATCTCATTAAAGGGTGTTTAGCCAGCGTTCAAGGGTCGCAAAAAAGTCGTCGCGGGCGGCGCCCAGCCAGTCATTGGGGTTGAACTTGTAATAGTCAAATCCAAAACCATGGATGCCGGTCTGGTAGCAATGTATTTCTGCCTTTACATCGTGAGCGAGCAGGGCCTCATAATAAGAGAGGCCATTGCGGGGGTTTACCTCCCTGTCGTCAGATGTAAGTACAATAAAAGTAGGAGGAGTATCGCTGGTTACCTGCTTGTGCAACTGATAGCGGTTTATCAGGCGCTCACACTCTTCTGGATTATCGTCCCTTAACTGGTCGTAATTGCCAATCAGTTTCTGACCGGTGTATACATGTCCAAAGGGCTCAGTAACAGATATTACCGGGTAAAAAAGCACACTGTAATCGGGGCGGGTTTCATCGTCGTCATAAAGGACAGATGCGCTTGCTGCAAGATGTCCGCCGGCAGAGAAACCCATCACCCCAATCTTATCTATCCCCCACTCCGACTGGTGTTCGCGGCAGTAGTAGAACACACTCTGAACGTCAGTCAAAGGAATTGAGTGATGGCCGTTGGGCAGACGGTACTTGACAACGGCAACCGTATAGCCGTGCTCGGTTAGCCAATCGGAGGCATAGACACCCTCAATATAGTGACACACGCAATTGTATCCCCCTCCGGGGCATACCACAAACATCTTCCCGTTCGGATTCTTGGGGAAATAGAGGTCAAAGCGGGCGTATTTGTTGATATTGAGTGTGGCTCCGTTAGGGTCAAACATATTCTCCGGCTCATCCAGGCCGCTCTCCACCTCCATGGTGAGTGCCAGCGTCTCAGCCTTCTTGGCGTGCACCGGGTCATCTATAGATTTAAGGGCGTTCTTAATCTCCTTCTTATTATCCGGGACATACAGGAAAATGGTCTTGTCCGGACGGAGCTCCGTATTAGGATAGAACTTGTATGTGGTCCTGGCCTGGAGGCCTGCGGCAACGCAGATAGCCAGTATTGCGACAATTATTTTTTTCATGACACTATTCCATTTGTTTGAGCCAACGTTCCAGGCTGCCGTTTATCGCGCTGCGCACGTCGGCGGGCAAAAAATCTGGCTTGCCTTCCGGGAAAAAGCAGAATCCGTGCGAACCCTGTTCAAAGATGTGAAGTTCGCTCCGCACGCCGTTTTCAAGCAGTTTCTCGTAGTAAAGTATGCTGTTCATCGGGAGTACTGTGTTGTCGTTCTGGCCCAGCACCAGGAATGCCGGCGGGGTGTTCTTGTTGACGCAATTCTCAAGGCTGTAATGCTCCTTAAGGAACTCGTACGCCTCCTGACGGTCGATATATTCATCAGCAGTCATGCCGCGGCGGGTTGCCCAATACTCTCCGCTTCCAATCAGGTTTGCGCGACTTCCCTGCTCAACATATTTCTCCTTGTCAAAAGTGATAACCGGGTAATAGAGTATGCTGAAATCCGGACGGGTGTCATCATCCACATAAAGGGTAGATGCGCTTGCAGCCAGATGGCCGCCGGCAGAAAAGCCCATCACGCCGATCTTTTTAACATTCCACTCAGGCGCATGATCGCGGCAGTAGTAGAAAACCTCCTGGATATCGTCCAGCGGCACTGCCCAATGTCCGTTTGGCATGCGATGCTTTGCAACAGCCACGGTTATGCCCCGTTTGAGCATCCACTCGGCAACGTAAAGCCCTTCGCCGTATGTGCAGACCACGCGGTAACCGCCACCGGGGCATATAACCACCATCTGGCCGTTGGGCTTTTCCGGGAAATACAAATCAAAGCGGGCAGTGCCGTTTATCTCCCTGATCTGCCCGAGGTCACCCTCCATGCACTCCGGGTTAGTGATGCCGCACTCCTCTTTGATAGAGAGGCTGAGACACTCGATGTCCTTCGCCACCACCGGGTCATCAATGGCAGCTACAGCCGCCTTTGCATCATCCGCATAAAGGAACACCGTCTTCTGAGGCCTCAAATCGGTCCACGGCACATAATTCTGAGCCATGGCAGCACCGGCCCCCAAAACCATAAACATCGTCAGTAAAACTCTTTTCATAATGAATTGTTGCTTCAAGCAGAGCAAAGATACAAAAACATTTCGGCACCGCTATAACAATCGGATCGCGATGTGTGCGCAAGCTTCGGCGTCGGCCAGGGCGTGGTGGTGGTTAGTCAAATCATATCCGCAGGCGGCAGCTACCGTATGGAGCTGGTGGTCAGGGAGCGAGCGTCCAAAGTGCCGGCGGGATGCAGCCAGCGTGTCGTAGAATACATAATCCGGATAGTCCATCTGATAAACACGGAACACCTCTTTGAGGCATCCCTCGTCAAACATACTGTTATGCGCTACTAAAGGCAGGCCCTCAATCAGCGGTTCTATCTTCTCCCATACATAAGGGAATACCGGCGCGCCCTCGGTATCCTCAGGGCATAATCCGTGCACCTGCTGGCAGAACCACTTGTAATATTCCGGCTCCGGATGGATCAGGCTGTAGAATGTATCTGTGATTTCACCTCCGCGCACCACCACTACCCCAACGCTGCACACGCTGGAGCGGCACTCATTCGCAGTCTCAAAATCTATGGCGGCAAAGTCGGTCATATTATTTTGTAAATATACACTGGTTTTCCTAATAATCTCATTATTCGCTACCTTTACAGAAAAGCATAGATCCTTTTGACATATTATAATTTGTTATGACTAACATTGATACAGTTATCGAGTTTAATCGAAAATTCGTGGCCTCAAGGGGATATGAGGTGCACCTGACAGATAAATATCCGGATAAGAAACTGGCAGTGCTCAGCTGTATGGACACCCGGCTGTCGGTGCTTTTGCAGGAGGCGCTAGGCTTGAAGAACGGTGATGCAAAAATCATCAAGAATGCCGGTGCGGTGATTCCCTCACCTTGGGACTCTGCAATGCGCAGCCTTATAGTGGCTGTGTACGAGCTGGCCGTTACGGAGATTATGGTAGTGGCACACACCTCCTGCGGAGCCTGCCACATGAGCTTTGCTCATTTCCGCGAGGAGATGACAAAGCGCGGAATACCTGAAGCAGAGATGAACCGCACAGACATAAATCTGGATGAATGGCTTGAGGGCTTTCACGACACTGAAAGTTCTGTCCGCAACACTGTATCGACGATAATTAATCATCCGCTGATGCCCGCGGACATAACCGTGCGCGGCTTTATAATTGATTCCGCCACCGGCGAACTTAAAGAAGTCCTGGGGTAGTAACTATTACCTGTTCTCGAAGTACTGCACCAGGGCGGTGTTGGCCAGGCGGATGCCGCCGGGGGTCGGATAGTCGCCGGTGAAGTACCAGTCGCCGTGATGGTCGGGACAGGCGCGGTGAAGGCCGTCGATTGTCTGGAATACGATTTCTATGGGTGTGGTAACATCTTCCGGCCGCAGGATCTCTACCATCTTGCGGTTGAGTTCTTCTTCGCTGAAGGGTTCGTACAAGCGCTTTACCGGCAGGGTCTGTTCCAAGGCGGGCTTGAGCAGTTCTGCCTTGCACTGTTCATACACTTCTTTTATAAGGTCCCCTCTCCCGCTCTCTTCCAGAAGCGCAATGCAGGCACGGAAGGCGATGAACTCTTCCAGGCGCGGCATGTCTATGCCGTAGAAATCGGGATAGCGGATTTGCGGCGCGCTGCTCACAATTACAATCTTCTTTGGATGGAGGCGGTCCAGAATCTTTATGATACTCTCGCGGAGGGTTGTGCCGCGCACGATTGAGTCGTCAATAATAACGAGGTTGTCCACTCCGGGCGCGATTACGCCGTAGGTGATATCATACACGTGGGCGGCCAGATCGCGCCGCTCCTCCCCCTCTGCTATAAAGGTGCGCATCTTGATATCTTTCCAGGCTATCTTCTCAAAGCGGACATCGTGTCCTTGGCGCATCAGCCCCTGCAGCATACCGTAGTATGCGACTTCTGCCGTGTTTGGGATGTAAGAAAACACTGTGTGGGCGATGTCTCCATCGACAGCCGCCTCTATGGCGGGGACAAGTTGTTCTCCCAGCTGCTTGCGCTCGCGGTAGATGTCGAAGTCGTTGCCGCGGCTGAAATATATCCGCTCGAAAGAGCAGGCTTTGGAGGGCAATCTGGCAGCGAGGATTGACGGGATTGAGATGTTACCGTTGCGGCGCACAATAAGCGCGCTGCCGGGTGCAAGCTCCTGAACATCCTCTGCAGACAGATTGAACGTGGTCTGGAGAACGGGCCTTTCAGAGGCCAGCGCCACGACCTCATCACTCTGACAGTAGAATGCCGGACGTATGCCCCAGGGGTCGCGCATAGCAAAGAACTCCCCGCTACCGGTGAGACCGCAAACCACATAACCTCCGTCAAACATAGACATAGTGGTCTTCAGGACCTTGGTTATATCTACGTTGGAATCGATATAATTGGTGATGTCACGGCCCTGCAGCCCCATCAGGGAGGCGATTGAAAAGTTGCGCTCAACCTCGCGGTCCAGGCGGTGCCCCATCTCCTCGAGCATTATGTATGAATCACTGGCGGTGCGGGGATACTGGCCCTGCGCGGCGAGGGTATCGAACACTTCGTCAATATTGGTCATATTGAAGTTGCCGCAGATGCAAAGATTCTTTGCACGCCAGTTGTTGCGGCGGAGGAACGGATGGACATATGTGAGCCCCTTTTTGCCGGTGGTAGAATAACGCAGGTGACCCATAAGAAGTTCGCCTGCAAACTCCTCCCCGGCCTCGGCGAATATCTCGGAAATTGCATCTTTGCCGAGTGCCTTGTGGCGGAACATATACTCCTCGCCCGGCTCCGCTTCCAGGTGTACGGAGGCTATGCCGGCACCCTCCTGACCGCGGTTGTGCTGTTTCTCCATCATCAGATAGAGCTTGCCCGTCCCCCACTTGTCGCTTCCGTATTTCTCTTTATAGTACGATGCCGGTTTCAGAAGCCGGATCATCGCCACACCGCATTCGTGCTTTAAAATTTCCATTTTCAATACGCCTGGTTGTGGACGCCGGCTACTGCGCGGCCGCTGGGGTCGTTAAGCTTCTTGAAGGCTTCGTCCCATTCGCGTGCAATGGCAGTGGAGCAGGCAACGCTGGCCTCCTGGGGGACGCTCCTGGCCGCCGATTCGGACGGAAAGTGCTCCTCGAAAATGCTGCGGTAGTAGTACTCCTCTTTGTTTGCCGGAGGATTGATTGGGAAGCGCTCTGCGGCATGCGCCATCTGGTCGTCGCTCACCGCTTCGGCGGTAATCTTTTTCAAAGAGTCTATCCAGGAGTAACCGACACCGTCGCTGAACTGCTCTTTCTGCCGCCAGGCAATCTCGTCGGGCAGCATATCTTCAAATGCTTCACGGAGAATCTTCTTCTCTACAGTGTCGCCGCCACACATCTTGGCCTCCGGGTTGGTCCGCATTGCAATGTCCAGGAACTCCTTGTCCAGGAACGGCACGCGCCCCTCCACGCCCCAGGCGGAGAGGCTCTTGTTGGCGCGCAGGCAGTCATACATATAGAGTTTGGAGAGCTTGCGGACGGTCTCTTCGTGAAATGCCTGTGAAGAAGGTGCCTTATGGAAGTAAAGATATCCGCCAAAAATCTCATCCGCCCCCTCTCCGGAGAGGACCATCTTTATACCCATAGATTTGATCACTCTGGCAAGCAGATACATCGGGGTCGAGGCGCGTACGGTGGTAACGTCGTATGTCTCTATGTAATAAATCACATCCCGGATGGCATCCAGTCCTTCCTGAACCGTATAGTTGATTTCGTGATGCACCGTGCCGATATGATCCGCCACCAGGCGTGCCTTTGCCAGATCGGGCGCGCCCTTCAGCCCGACTGCAAAGCTGTGCAGGCGCGGCCACCACGCACGGCTGCGGTCGTTGTCTTCTATACGGTTCTGCGAATAACGCTCGGCAATTGCCGATACTATGCTGGAATCCAACCCGCCCGAGAGCAGTACACCATAAGGGACATCGCTCATAAGCTGGCGCTTCACCGCACTGCGCAACGCCTGCCTGATCTCTTCACTGTTTGCGGGGTTATCCTTCACATTTTCAAACTCCATCCAGTCGCGCTTGTAATATCGCGTCACATTGCCCTCGCCGCTCCAGTAGTAATGACCCGGCAGGAAAGGTTCGTAACGCTCGCACTCCCCTTCCAAAGCTTTCAGTTCGGATGCTATATAGACCTTTCCGTCAGGGTCATAACCTATATACAGGGGTATCACGCCAATCGGATCGCGGGCAATGAGAAAACTGTCGCGGGTCCTGTCATACAGCGCAAATGCATATATGCCGCTGAGCGACTCCAGCATCCCGGTTATCCGCTCGTGGGTAATCTCACCTTCGTCGGCCATTTTCTGGTAAAGGGCAAGTATCACCTCGCAGTCGCTGCCGGTAAGGAAACGGTATTTCCCTGCAAAACGCCTTCGGATGTCCTGATGGTTGTATATCTCACCATTGACGGCCAGCACCAGGGCCTCGTCCGGAGAAAAGAGGGGCTGCCGGCCGCTCTCGGGGTCCACAATGCTCAATCTTTCGTGAGCAAGTATCGCACTGCCTCCACACCAGATTCCGCTCCAGTCGGGTCCGCGGTGCCTGATGCGGCGGCTCATTTCCAAAGCCTTCTGGCGCAGCGCCTCCGACTGCCCTTCTATATTAAAGATACCTACTATTCCACACATAACTTGACTATTTTGAGATTGCTGCCTTTATAAAATCCACGAAGAGCGGATGTGGGTGGAGAACTGTTGAGGAGTATTCCGGATGGAACTGGGTGCCGATATACCAGCGGAGCGACGGGATTTCTACCATCTCCACAAGATCCGCATCGGGATTGATGCCCACACACTGCATACCGGCCTGCCCGAAAGCGTCGCGGTAGCTGTTATTGAACTCGTAGCGGTGACGGTGACGCTCGCGGATATCCTCTTTGCCGCAGTATGCCTGCAATGCGCGACTCCCTTTGCGGATAACGCAACGATACTCGCCGAGGCGCATTGTCCCTCCCATCTGCGTTACGCCCTTCTGCTCTTCCATCAAATCTATGACGTTGTGTACAGTACCGGGGTTCATCTCGGTACTGTCGGCATCCGGGTATCCAAGCACATCGCGGGCAAACTCAATCACCATCATCTGCATGCCGAGGCAGATTCCAAAGCACGGGACATCATTCTCGCGGGCATACTTTGCCGCCAGTATCTTGCCCGCGATGCCCCGCTGCCCAAAGCCGGGACATATCACCAGGCCGTCCTGCAGACGCACCGTATCCCACGCGGTGTTCGCGGGATCGTCCAGCTGCTCAGAATTGATAAATGTGATGTGTATTTTACGGTTATTGTATGTGGCTGCGTGACTTAAGCTCTCGCTGATGCTCTTGTACGCATCCTGAAGGTCGTATTTGCCCACAAGCCCTATGCTGACAGTCTCCGTGGCGCGGCTTCGCATCTCCAGGAAACGGTTCCACGCCCCAAGTTGCGGGGTCTCCCCCACGGGAATGCCCATCTTGCGCATTATTGCGGCATCGAGCCCCTGACGCTGCATATTTACCGGAACCTCGTATATGCTGGGCAGATCTTCGCTCTGTATAACGCACTCCAGATCGACATTGCAGAATCCAGCCACCTTAGCGCGCAGGTGGTCGTCAAGATGCTTCTCAGTGCGGAGAATCAGTATGTCGGGCTGGATTCCGTTTGCCAGCAACTCCTTGACGCTGTGCTGGGTAGGTTTAGTCTTAAGTTCGTCGGCCGCCTTGATATACGGGACATAGGTGAGGTGGATGCACACTGCATCGCGCCCCATCTCCCACTTCATCTGGCGGATTGCCTCCAGGAACGGTGCGCTCTCTATGTCGCCGATGGTTCCTCCGATCTCTGTAATCACAAAATCGTATCCTTCTGTATCGCCCAGATATTTGATACGCCGCTTTATCTCGTCAGTGATGTGCGGCACCACCTGGATAGTATGGCCCAGATATTCCCCGCTCCTCTCTTTGTCTATCACAGCCTTGTATATGCGGCCGGTGGTGACGGAGTTGTGGCGGGTGGTGCGGATACCGGTGAAACGCTCATAGTGACCCAGGTCGAGGTCTGTCTCCATACCGTCGGCGGTAACATAACACTCACCGTGTTCGTATGGGTTGAGGGTGCCTGGGTCGATGTTTATGTACGGATCGAATTTCTGGATGGTGATCTTGTATCCGCGTGCCTGCAGCAACTTACCTATGGAAGAAGATATTATACCCTTGCCCAGGCTGCTGACCACACCGCCTGTAACGAAAATATATTTGGTAGAAGCCATATTAACTGTTCAGATATTTATCCACTTTGACTGCAGCGTCGCGACCGCTTGCAAGGGCGCGCACCACCAGCGACGGGCCGTTGGCGGCATCACCGCAGATAAAGACATTTTCCGGATATCCGGAATGTTCCGGTTTGAAGAAACCCATTGCGAGAAGCACCAGTTCCGCCTTGATGATTTCTGGCTTGCCTTTTTCAACCATTATGGGGCGACCGCCTTCCGGATTTGGTTTCCAGTCAATTTCCTGGACCCTGACACCTGTCAGTTTACCATCCTCGCCAAGGAATTCAAGCGTGTTGATATTCCAGCGGCGGGTACACCCCTCTTCGTGAGAAGATGTGGTCTTAAATGTGCGCGGGAAGTTTGGCCAGGGGTTGGCGGGGTCGTCGGGACCGTCAACAGGGCGCGGCATAATCTCTATCTGAGTGACACTGAGAGCGCCCTGACGGTGAGCCGTACCGATGCAGTCGGAGCCGGTATCGCCACCGCCTATAACCAGGACGTCCTTGCCCTTTGCGGTGATACGCTCCTCTTTGGAGAACTCCACCCCGGCCAATACACGGTTCTGCTGCGAGAGAATCTCCAGTGCAAAGTGAACTCCCTTCAGTTCACGTCCGGGCACCTTCAAATCGCGCGCTACGGGAGTACCTGTCGCTATTACCACAGCATCGTACTTTGCGGCAAAGGCGGCGTCGCACTCTATAGCCGCCCCGCAGTTGAACTCTATACCTTCTTGTTTGAGTATATCCACACGGCGGTCGATGATAGCCTTGTTAAGCTTGAAATTGGGGATACCGTAGCGCAGCAGTCCGCCTGGAGCCTCGTTCTTGTCGAAGACCGTAACAGTGTACCCCTTCATATTAAGGGATTCTGCGGCGGCAAGCCCTGACGGGCCTGCGCCGATGACAGCCACCTTCCTGCCATTTCTCTCAGGGTGGCGTACCGGGACAAACCCCTCGCGGAAAGCGGTTTCCGTGATGGCCGCCTCATTCTCCCGGTTAGTGGCAGGTTCGTGGTTGAAGCGGTTCAGCACACAGGCCTTTTCGCACAATGCGGGACAAACCCTACCGGTGAATTCCGGGAATGGATTGGTGGAAGAAAGCAGCCTGTATGCAAGCTCCCAGTCCCCCTTGAAAAGGGCGTCGTTCCACTCCGGCGCCTTGTTGCCAAGGGGACACGCCCAGTGGCAGAAAGGGACTCCGCAATCCATACAGCGAGATGCCTGAAGGCGGCGGTCCTTGGAGTTGAGAGTCTGCTCCACCTCTCCAAAATCGTGTACTCTGTCGTGTATCGGACGGTAGCCGGCCTCCTGCCGGGCAACCTCCATAAATGCTTTAGGATTTCCCATAGTAGCAATCCTTAGATAATTCAATTAATAATCACGCTGAACTTCTGCAATCTTCTGTTGCAGTTTGCGCATCTGCTCTTCCTGCAGCACGCGTTTGTATTCTATAGGCACTATCTGCACAAATTCGTCGGCATAACGCTGCCAGTCGTCGAGCATCGTGCGGGCCAGCTTGGAGCCGGTATACAGATAATGCTGGCGGATGAGTTCGTGCAGTTCCTTACGGTACTGAGCGTCATCTACCAGATTGATTTCAACCATATCCATATTGCAGAAATAGTCAAAATCGCCCCTCTTGTTCCAGACATAGGCCACACCGCCGCTCATACCGGCTGCAAAGTTGCGTCCGGTCTCGCCCAGCACAACCACACGGCCGCCGGTCATATATTCGCAGCAGTGGTCTCCGGCACCTTCAATGACGGCTATTGCACCCGAGTTGCGCACGGCAAACCTCTCTCCCACCTTTCCGTTGACATAAAGCTCGCCGGAGGTGGCGCCATAGAGGCCGGTGTTGCCCGCTATGATATTGTCTTCTGCCGGGAAGTTGCTGCGCATAGGTGGCAGGATCGCAATGCGGCCTCCACTGAGACCTTTAGCAAAATAATCGTTGGTCTCACCCTCCAGCTTGAAAGAGACGCCGTGGGCGAGGAAAGCTCCGAACGACTGTCCGGCAGAGCCTTTGAACTTGACGCTGACAGTATCCTCGGCAAGACCGTCGTTGCCATATTTGGCGGCTATCACGCCGGAGAGCATTGCGCCGACGGCGCGGTCGGTATTCTTGATTGCAAAGTCAAGGGTGATCTCTTCTCCACGCCCGATGGCATTTCCGGAGGCTTTTATGAGCCTCTGGTCAAGCACATCATCCAATACATAAGGGTTGTCGGTGGTGTGGTGCAGCGTACCTTTCTCCTGATAAAGCAGACGTCCAAAGTCTAGCGGAGAAGCCTGGGTCTCAATCAGGTCGGTACGTCCGATGGCATCGTCCACACTCTTCAGACCCAGCTCTGCCAGATATTCGCGGACCTCCTGCGCCATAAAGGTGAAATAATTGACAAGATGGTCAACCTTGCCCAGGAAATGCTCGCGGAGTTTAGCATCCTGAGTCGCAACGCCCATCGGGCAGGTATTCAGGTTGCACTTGCGCATCATCACGCACCCGAGCACTATCAGTGCAGCGGTACCGAATCCGAATTCGTCGGCACCGAGCAGCGCCATCAGAATCACGTCACGGCCAGTCTTGATCTGGCCGTCGACCTGCAGGCGTACCTGCCCACGCAGACCGTTACGCACAAGCGTCTGCTGAGCTTCGCTCAAGCCAATCTCGGGCGGAATGCCGGCAAAACGCATACTTGAGGCGGGGCTGGCGCCGGTACCGCCCTCTGCACCGCTGAGCACAATCAGATCTGCCTTTGCCTTGGCAACGCCGGCCGCAATTGTGCCGACTCCGCTTTCACAAACCAGCTTTACACTGACCTTGGCCTTCGGGTTGACATTTTTCAGGTCGAAAATCAACTGTGCCAGGTCCTCTATTGAATAGATGTCGTGGTGGGGCGGCGGCGATATGAGAGAAATACCGGGTATTGAGTGACGGGTTTTGGCTATGATCTCGTTAACCTTGAAACCCGGGAGCTGGCCGCCTTCGCCCGGTTTTGCGCCCTGGGCCACTTTGATCTGCAACTCCTCTGCATTGACCAGATACTCAGTGGTGACCCCGAAACGGCCGGAAGCGACCTGCTTGGTCTTGCTGCTCAGGCTCACCCCATCCACATCGCTGTGGAACCGCTGCGAATCTTCTCCGCCTTCACCGGTGTTGCTTCTTGCTCCGAGTTTATTCATTGCAAGGGCAATAGTCTCGTGCGCCTCAATGCTGAGCGCGCCAAACGACATGGCGCCGGTCACGAACCGCTTTACAATGCTCTCTACAGGTTCAACTTCGTCAACTGGAATGGGATTTGACTTGAAGCCCATAAAGTCGCGTATAAAAATCGGTTCTGTCTTGTTGTCGGCCAGCGAAGTGAATTTCTTGAACAGTGAATAATCCCCTTTGCGGCACGCCAGCTGCAGTGTGGCGATAGTTTCCGGATTCCACGCGTGGCGGATGCCGTCGCGACGCCAGCGGAAGCGCCCCAGGTTAGGCAACAGCGCATCTTCCTTGCTGGCAAATGCAAGGGTGTGGAAGGCCTTGGCATCGGCGGCAATCTTTTCAAGTCCCGCACCGCCTATGGTGCTGACCTCGGTGCCGAAATATGAACGCAGCAGATCTTCGCTAAGGCCGACACTTTCAAATATCTTGGCGCCGCGATAACTACGGATGGTGCTGATGCCCATCTTGGCCATAATCTTCAGCAGCCCCTTGCAAACCGCTTTGATATAGTTCTTTTCTGCAGTAGAATAATCTTCCTGAATCTTGC
Organism: Bacteroidales bacterium; assembly: GCA_017445425.1. GTDB lineage: Bacteria > Bacteroidota > Bacteroidia > Bacteroidales > UBA932 > Equibacterium. Next base: position 16,610 of record JAFSUF010000065.1, read on the forward strand.
CCTTCTTAACAAGATCGTCCAGTATTGCAAATACCATATACGGGCAGAGGGCGGATGCACCATATCCAAGCAAAAGAGCAGCGTGCATCGTCTCGCGAATCTCACCGCTCTCCACAATAAGGGCGGTCTGCACGCGCTTCCCGACAGAGATCAGGTAGTGGTGCACAGCCGATACGGCCAGCAGGCTCGGAATGGCAATGTGTGTCTGGTCAACATCCCGGTCAGAGAGGATAATATAATTGTAACCTTCATCCACACTCCGTTCTGCATCCTTGCAGAGTTTGTCCAAAGCGGCACGCAGGTCACCGGTAAATGTCATCGGCAGCTTTATGGTGTTGAAGCCTTTGTAGCGGATGTTGCACAAGAGGTCCAGTTGTGTATTGTTCAAGATTGGATGCGGCAGGCGGACCATCTTGCAGTTGCTCTCGTCAGGATTAAGGATACCGGCGCCTACGCGGCCTATGTACTCTTCCAGGCTCATTACCAGGCTCTCACGGATTGAGTCGATGGCTGGGTTGGTAACCTGGGCAAACTGCTGGCGGAAATAATCAAAGAAGACCTGCGGCTTTTTGGAAATTACAGCCAGCGGGGTGTCATTGCCCATTGAAGCGGTCGGCTCCTGGGCTGTCGTAGCCATCGGGATGATTGAAGAAGATATATCCTCTTCGCCATATCCGAACAGCAGCTCCCTTGCAACCAGATTGTCCACCGCATTGTTCACGTGACGCCCGCTGTGGAGCTTCTCCAGCTGTATACGGTTGGTAGAGAGCCACTGGCGATAAGGGTGCTCTGCGGCAAGGGTGCGCTTGATTTCGCCGTCGTAGTATATCTTCCCCTCCTGCGTGTCTATCAGCAATATCTTGCCAGGCTGCAGGCGGCCTTTCTCTACGACCTGGGTAGGGTCAAAATCCATCACACCCACCTCGGAAGCCACCACCATCGTGTCGCTTTTGGTTATGGTGTAACGCGCCGGACGCAGGCCGTTGCGGTCAAGCATACCGCCGGCAAACCGGCCGTCAGAGAAAATCAGAGCCGCAGGGCCGTCCCAGGGCTCCATCAATATGGAATAGTATTCATAGAAGGCCTTCAGGTCCTCCGGAATAGGGTTCTTGTCGTTGAATGATTCCGGCAGCAGCAACGCCATTGCGTGCGGCAGGCTCATCCCGCTCATCAGGAAAAACTCAAGCACATTGTCCAAGCTTGCAGAATCGGACATACCGGGCTGTATGATCGGTGAAATCTGGCGGATGTCGCCCAGCGCCTCGCTGCTGAGGACGCTCTCGCGGGCCTGCATCCAGCCGCGGTTGCCGCGGATGGTGTTGATTTCTCCGTTGTGTGCCAAAAGACGGAACGGCTGCGCCAGAGACCATGTCGGGAATGTATTTGTACTAAAGCGGGAGTGAACCACCGCAAGGCCGCTGGTAAAATAAGGGTTGCTCAGATCGGGATAAAACTCGCGCAGCTGCATGCTGGAGAGCATACCCTTGTACACGATGCTGGTATTGCTTAACGAGCAGAAGTAGAAATCCTTGTCGCTGATGCGTTTTTCTATCCGCTTTCTGAGAACATAGAGTGTGCGGGGGAATGTTTCCACCTTGTCATCCTGCACGCCGGTGATGAAAATCTGCTTGATATCCGGCTCGGTTGCAAGTGCCCGCTCACCAAGACATTCAGGAACAGTCGGGACCTGGCGCAGATGCATCAGCTGCAGCCCGTCGCGCTCGATCTCCTCGATAATGATTCCCAGGATCTGCTGCTGTAGCTTTTCCTCTTTAGGCAAGAACACCAGTCCGGTGGCATATTTGCCCTTCTCCGGCACGGGAATTCCCGCAAGCAGTATGAATTCATGCGGGATCTGGAGCATAATACCGGCCCCGTCGCCGTCCTTTCCAATCTCCGCCCCGCGGTGGCGCATATTTTCCAGCACCTTGAGTGCATCATCTACAAGTTGATGTGTTTTCCCTCCGTGGATATTCACCACCATTCCGACGCCGCAGCTGTCGTGTTCATAAGTGCTGCTGTAAAGACCCTTTTGCTGCATATAATAATACTTCTAATCCTTTACGGGGGCAAAATTACTTATTAGCATTACCCTCCGAGCCGGTCGCACCATTTAAATATCAACATAAGCCATACCCTATATCAATGTGTGACCCAATACGAGCTATCACAAAAAGAAATTACGGAAAAACTGCGAATCGCTTTACAATAGTAACTTCTGTTTCAAATTTATGCTAATTAATTGCACTGATTTGCGCGGATTACAACGCGGCTTTACTAACATTGCAACCGGAAACTTACAAAATGAAACAGACCATACACTTCACCAAAATGCAGGGGGCGGGCAACGACTACATCTATGTCAACGCCTCGCAATACCCTATTGCGGATTTAGCGGGAGCGGCAAGGGCGTGGAGTGACCGCAACAAAGGCATCGGTTCTGACGGTCTGGTTATAATTGAAAAGGCCGATGACGCCGTTGCAGATTTCAGTATGAGGATTTTCAACTCTGACGGAAGCGAGGCTGATATGTGCGGCAACGCCTCCAGATGCATAGGCAAGTATATATATGAGAGGAGGCTGAGCGAAAAGAGGTGCATCAGGCTTCAGACACGCTCAGGCATAAAAAACCTCTGGATCGATGTAGATGATGCCGACAAGGTGAGGGAAGTGACAGTTGATATGCTGGAACCCAGGTTTGATTGCCGCGAACAATTTGAAGGTGTTCCGTGCAAGGAGAATGAGATTGAAGCCTGCGGACATAAGTTCAAGGGGACGTTTGTTTCAATGGGAAATCCACATTTTGTTATATTTGTCACCGATATGGACACTCTGGATATTTGCAAATACGGTTCTGCGCTGGAATCCAACCCGGTTTTTCCCCGTCGCTGCAATATAGAATTTGCACAGATTGTCTCTCCGGAATGCATCAGGGTGAGGGTTTGGGAGCGTGGCAGCGGCATCACCAAGGCGTGCGGATCCGGAGCCTGCGCTACGGCGGTGGCTGCAGGCATCACATCCCGTGCCGGCAGGGAGGTGACTATATCTATGGACGGTGGCGACCTGAATGTAAGTTGGAATCCGCCCGCCGGCCATGTTTACCTTTCGGGACCGGCCGAATTTGTCTTTGATGGAGAAATAGAATATGGCTCTTGTTAACGAACATTTCCTCAAACTGCCTGGCAATTACCTGTTTGCCGATGTTGCCCGCAAGGTGAACGCATTCAAGTCTGCCCATAAGAACGTGAATGTGATAAGCCTTGGGACAGGCGATGTCACCCAGCCTCTCGCTCCTGCGGTGGTAGAAGCTCTTCACAAGGCGGCCGACGAGATGGGACGCGCGGAGACATTCCGCGGCTATGGTCCGGAACAGGGATATCAGTTCCTCCGGGAAGCCATCATCAAGAACGATTATCTCCCCCGTGGAATCCATCTGGATATAAACGAGGTGTTCATCAACGACGGAGCCAAGAGTGATACGGGTAATATACAGGAGCTGATCCGTTGGGATAACTCGATCGGAGTGACCGACCCCATCTACCCTGTTTATCTTGATTCCAACTCTATGATTGGCCGCTCCGGCGTGAAAGACAGTCACGACCGGTGGTCAAACGTCGTTTATTTCCCCTGCACCGCAGAGAACAACTTTATACCAGAGATTCCCAACCGCCGCGTGGATGTTGTTTACCTGTGCTATCCCAACAATCCCACAGGCACCGTGATATCCAAGGAAGAACTCCGCAAGTGGATTAATTATGCCCTTCACAACGACGCCCTCATTTTTTACGACGCCGCTTACGAGGCATATATCCAGGATCCCGACATCCCCCACTCCATATATGAGATCCGCGGCGCACGCAAATGCGCCATAGAGTTCCGCAGCTACTCCAAGACGGCCGGTTTTACCGGAGTGCGCTGCGGATATACAATAGTTCCGGAGGAGGTTTCCGCCGCTACTCTGGAGGGCAAGCGGATAGAGCTTAACCCTCTGTGGCTGCGCCGTCAGTGCACCAAGTTCAACGGCACCAGCTACCTGAGCCAGCGCGCGGCAGAGGCTATCTATACTCCGGAGGGCAAGAAGCAGGTGCGCAAGACCATTGCGTACTATATGCAGAATGCAGAGCTGATGCTGAAGCGCGTCCGCACCCTCGGTTACGAGGTTTACGGCGGAGCAAACGCCCCTTATGTATGGATGAAGACCCCCCACGGTATGCCCAGCTGGAGGTTTTTTGAAGAAATGCTCAACAGGGCACACGTCGTATGCACCCCGGGGGCAGGTTTTGGCCCTTCAGGTGAAGGTTATGCAAGATTCACGGCGTTCGGCACCCACGAACAGACAGAAGAAGCACTGAAAAGAATAGAAAGATGGTTCTAACACATTAATACTAACGATTATGGCAAACTTAAGATTCCAGGTCGTAGCGGAAGCGTTCAAGAAGAAACCGCTCGACATCAAGGCCCCGGCAGAGAGACCGAGCGAATACTTTGGAAAGAAAGTATTCAATCGCGAGAAGATGTACAAATATCTGCCCAAGCAGGTGTACAACAAGATGATAGATGTGATGGACAACGGCGCCCGGCTTGACCTTGACGTAGCTGACGCAGTAGCAGCCGGAATGAAGCAGTGGGCCACTGAGAACGATGTTACCCACTACACCCACTGGTTTCAGCCGCTCACGGAAGGTACCGCAGAAAAGCACGATTCCTTTGTGGAGCACGACGGCAAAGGCGGTATGATTGAGGAGTTCAGCGGCAAGTTGATCGTACAGCAGGAACCCGACGCTTCGTCGTTCCCCAGCGGTGGTATCCGCTCTACCTTTGAGGCTCGCGGCTACTCTGCATGGGATCCTACATCACCTGTGTTCATAATAGACGACACCCTTTGTATACCAACCGTGTTTATCTCATACAGTGGCGAAGCGCTCGATTACAAAGCACCGTTGCTACGTTCATTGCACGCGGTGAATGTGGCAGCAACCGATGTTTGTCACTTTTTTTATCCCAATGTCAAAAAGGTATTCAGCACCCTCGGATGGGAGCAGGAGTATTTCCTTGTGGATGAAGGCCTGTATTCTGCACGTCCCGACCTGCTCCTTACAGGACGTACGCTGATGGGTCACGACTCTGCCAAGAACCAGCAGATGGACGACCACTATTTTGGCACTATCCCCGACCGTGTCCAAGCTTTTATGAAAGACCTTGAGATCCAGGCTCTTGAGCTCGGCATCCCCTGCAAGACCCGTCACAACGAGGTTGCTCCCAACCAGTTTGAGCTGGCCCCTATTTTTGAGGAGACAAACCTGGCCGTTGACCATAATATGCTTCTTATGAGCCTTATGCGCAAGGTTGCCCGTAAGCACGGCTTCCGTGTGCTGCTCCACGAAAAACCTTTCGCCGGCATCAACGGCAGCGGCAAGCACAACAACTGGAGCCTCTCTACAGATACCGGCGTGCGCCTTCATGCTCCCGGTAAGACCCAGGAAGACACCCTGCGTTTCGTAGTGTTTATCGTAGAGACCCTGATGGGTGTTTATCGGCACAACGGCCTGCTCAAAGCCAGCATCATGTCGGCGTCCAACGCCCATCGTCTGGGCGCTAACGAAGCCCCGCCTGCCATCATCTCATCATTCCTCGGCAAACAGGTCTCAGAACTGCTGGACCATATTGAGAAAGCCGACCCTGACGCCCTCACAATGGCAGGGAAGCAGGGGATGAAGATGGATATCCCGGAAATACCGGAGATTATGATAGACAACACCGACCGCAACCGTACCAGCCCGTTTGCATTTACCGGTAACAGGTTCGAGTTCCGCGCCGTGGGCAGCGAGGCAAACTGCGCCTCTGCAATGATTGCCCTCAACAGCGCCGTGGCCGAGGCTCTGGCAGATTTCAAGCAGCGCGTCGATGCACGCATAGCTGCCATCAGCGGCGACGAGACCTTCAGGGACGGCAAGCACAACGCCACCTACCACGCTATCCTGGATATTATCCGTGAGGATATAGCGACCTGCAAGCCTATCCGTTTCGACGGCAACGGTTACAGCGACGAATGGGTGGTAGAGGCCGAGAAGCGTGGCCTGGATACTGAAAAGTCCTGCCCCGTCATCTTTGAGCGCTATCTGGACAAGGCAAGCATCGATATGTTCTCCAAACTTGGCGTGATGACAGAAAAAGAGTTGGAAGCCCGCAACGAGGTCAAATGGGAGACATACACCAAGAAGATACAGATTGAAGCCCGCGTACTTGGCGACCTCTCCATTAACCATATCATCCCCGTGGCTACCAGATACCAGAGCCAGTTGCTGGAGAATGTACACAATATGCATGTGTCATTTGCAAGCGACAAGGCAGACAAGCTCTCTGCGCGCAACGTGAAGATTATCGAAGAGATTGCAGAGCGCACCTCCAACATAGAGACAATGGTGGAAGAACTGGTGGAGGCACGCAAGAAGGCCAACGTGATTGCCGACGAACACACCAAGGCCATCGCATACCACGATACCGTCGCCCCAAAGTTAGACGAAATCCGCTACCAGATAGACAAACTGGAACTTATAGTAGACGATGCCTGCTGGCCCCTTCCCAAGTATAGGGAACTACTGTTCATACGATAGTTGTGTTATGTTGTAAGCAAAAACCGCAGGCGGGAAAACCCGCCTGCGGTTTTTCACTTATAAATAACTTGAAAGTGCTACATTCCAAATCCGACAACCAGACCGACAGTGAAGGTCTGGACCACGGGGGCGACATTACCCGCAAAGACCTGTGAAGGGGAATACCTTACATAAACACCAAGGCCACCGTAGGATATAGAACCAAAGACATTGTAGTTGAACTGCTTAACATCCTGCACCTTTTCCTTGACAATGGTTGTGACACCATCAGCTGTGGCGCCTTTGGTCTTCACTACTGCAGGCAGGTTATACTCTCCTGCCGCACCAATACGGATAGCGCTCCTGCCAGCCTTGAGCTCAAAGCTCAGGGGGATTGCAAACTTGTGTACATTGAGCCGGGAATAATTCTTTTTGCTGTAACCTGCCATCTCTGCACTCATGATGCCGGCATCTGTGCCCCATACATGGCTTTTGTCAAGACGATACTGGTCCAGGTCATAGTCAACGCCAAGTGCAATCATAAATGATCTGGAAGGACGGATGCCAAGCTCCATGATGTTGACAAAGAACTCGCTGTTGAATGCATCCTGGGCTGGAGCCATATCACGACTCTTGAGATGATAACCATAACCCAGATAGCTGACAGGCTCTACTACAAATACTCTGTTGCCGAATGCCAGATCGGCATTTTTACTGAATTCAACCCTTTTCTGAGCCTGCATCGGGAATGATACGGCCAGTACGACGACAATTGCTAAAAAAGCTTTCTTCATTTTATGATACTTTAATTAAAGACTTTCTGCGGTGCAAATATACATTATTTGTTATATTTGATTTATGACAGCCTCCTTTGCGAGATGCTGCCCGGGAGATGTACCGTTTCCGCATAAACAATTATTATGGACACACAGCCCTTCATTTTGAAAGATACTCCATTCTGCAGGCAGATTGGCAATGTTCTTGAATATCTCATGCCGTCCCATCTTTCGCCAGGGGCGCTTTAGCCTGGAATGCTGCCTGCCAATCATATACGCAAAACATTTCTCCTCTCAGTCTTGTTCCTGTGGGGGCTTTCCCTGTCCGCACAGGTAACAAAGGTCCGCGGTGTCGTTACCGACGCCACTGGGGGCGATGCGCTTCCGTTTGTAAACGTATTCTTTGTGGGGACCACTATCGGAATATCAACCGACATGGATGGCAGGTACTATCTAGAGACTGACAGCAAAGAGGCTAAGACTCTGCAGGCAAGCATGATTGGTTATAACTCATTCTATATTGATGTTCCCTACGGGCAGTTTTCGCAGATTGACATTGCGCTCAAGCCAGACAGCGAACATCTGGTCGCATCTGTAATAAAGCCAGATAACAGGCGCCTGAGGCAGTTATTACAGAAGATTGACAAGAGCCGCAGCCGCAACGACCCATACCTGTATTCCAACTGGGGAGTGAAAGTGTACACCAAGACAGAATTCGATGCCACAAATGCCGACTGGATTACCAGGCTACCGGCCCTTAAGCCTACGCTTGAACCGATAACCGCCTGCAAGGACACCTCTGCAGATACAGGTTTATCGTTCTATCCGGTGCTGCTCTCCGAAACCATCTCGCAGTTGTATCACACCTCGGACCCTGACCTTGACAAAGAGATTATTGAAGCCAACCATATTTCTGGCGTGGAGGCAGACAATTTTCTCACGCAATACTCGGGCAACTATCTGCTCAACGCCAATCTGTATAAGGATAATATATCCCTTTTCAACCTGCAGATACCCTCTCCCATTGCATCCTACGGACACGCCTTCTACGATTACTACCTTATTGACAGCCTCTACATGGACGGGCGCAAGACATACTCGCTGAGGTTCCACCCAAAGCCCGTCGTAACCTCTCCGACTTTTGACGGGCAGATTGAGATAGACGCAGAGGATTATTCCATAAGCTCAGCCAGGATTCGCCTTGCAGACCGCTCAAAAGTCAACTGGATCCGCCATCTAGACTATGGAGTGAACTACACCAGGCTGGAATCCGGACACTGGTTCCCTGCCAGCCAGTCTATGTTCATTGACTTTTCAATCGCCGTAAGCGATTCTTCAAAGGTGATATCGTTCCAGGGCAACCGCAAGCAATTCTTTGACAAACCCGACTTCCGGGCAAAGATACCTGCCCCATACCTGGATACAGACGACCCCGTAATCAACGAGGCTAAAGACTACGAAGATGACACTGAGTGGAGCGAGGCCCGGATGGTTCCGCTCACTCCAAGAGAACAGCAGATTTACGATACAATTGACGATATACAAGAGAGCAGGAACTATGGTCTGCTGTACGGTATAGGGCGGTCGCTTGTAGTCGGATATATTGAAGGCAGGAAAACCCCCGTCGGAATCGGCCCCTGGGCAAAAACAATAACATACAATCCCACTGAGGGTATCCATTTAGGCACCGGTTTCAGGACGACCCGCCATTTTAGTCATAAACTGCGCCTGAGCGGCTCTGTCGGTTATGGCCTCAAAGACAAACTGCTCAAGGGGGGCGGCAGTGTAGAATACACCATCCGCCGCGACAAGACCCGCAAGGTGAGCGCCTCGTTCCTCAAAGATTATGTCCAGCTGGGTCAGGGCACCGGAACCTTCACAGAAAATAACTTCTTCAACTCCATGATCAAGCATCGCAACGACAGGCAGTCGCTGATTATGGTTTCAAGGTTGGAATACGAGCATGAAGTATCCGGAACACTCTCTACCGTCACTAAGGCGGAGCACCGCCGCTTCTACGGCAACGAAATGGTACCGTTCTCCCTCCGCAGCGGCGGCAGCCTTGCCGCTTTTGATGCTGCACAGATAGGGTTCAACGCCAGGTTTGCATTTGAAGAGCGCATCCACCGCGGCTTCTTTGACAAAGCACACATTTTCACTAAATATCCAGTGCTCTCTTTTGAAATAACCGGCGGCTACGCAGCATACGGCTCAACCATAAGCCCGTTTGTACGAAGTGAAGCCTCGTTCACATGGACCACCCCCAGCTCTCCTATAGGCTTCAGCATGATTCATATAAACGCCGGCAAAATATTCGGGAACGTCCCTTACCCGCTGCTCAAACTCCATGAGGGCAACCAGGGCATATTTATGGACAACACTTCATTCTCCTGCATGAACTACTTTGAGTTTGCCTCAGACCAGTGGGCAGATTTCTTCATAGAGCACAATTTCGACGGATTAGTCCTTGGCAGAATACCTGTCATTGAACTATTTGACCTGCGTGAAACAGTAGCGATAAAAGGGGCGTTCGGCAGCATCAGAAGCCAGAATCTGAATGGTAGCAAGATAATCCCGATAGAGGGAATGAATGACCTTAGAGGCAGGCCCTACTTTGAGATGAGCGTGGGCGTCTCAAACATTTTACGCATTTTAAGATTCGACTATGTATGGAAGCTGACCTGCCGCAACCAGGTGGGCCCCAATTCCCGGTTCATGATAGGCTTCGATTTCAAATTCTAATTTACTATATTTGGATATATGAAAATCATAATAGCCGGGCCGGCATGGCCATATCGCGGCGGCATCGCCACATTCAATGAGAGACTCGCGCTTCAGCTCCAGTCAGAAGGACACCAAGTGAAGATTTTTACCTTCACCCTGCAGTACCCTTCTTTCCTGTTTCCCGGAAAGACACAATATTCTTCAGAGAAACAGCCCGAGAACCTGGATATCGTGCGTACGCTGAGTTCCGCGAATCCCTTCTCATGGCTAAAGACAGCCCGCCTGATTGCCAAAGAGTCTCCCGACGCGGTGGTACTCCGGTTCTGGATGCCCTACTTCGGCCCTTCCCTTGGCACTGTAGGCCGCTACCTGAGAAGGCGCGGTATCAAGGTGGTCTCTTTGGTCGACAATATAATTCCCCACGACAAAAAGCCTGGAGATAAGATATTTGCCAGGTTTTTCGCAAAAAGCGTGGATGGTTTTATGGCCATGTCATACTCTGTGTTGGATGAACTCAAGGCGTTTGAACAGACCAAACCGGCAGTGTTCTCTCCCCACCCCCTCTACGACCAGTATTACGCAACCGGGACAAAAGAAGAATCGTGCGCAGCCCTTGGACTTGACCCCACAAAAGATTATTACCTCTTTTTTGGTCTGATACGGGATTATAAGGGTTTGGATTTGCTGCTGCAGGCGATGTCGTGCGAGAAGCTTAAAGACAGCAAGGCAGAACTTATAGTTGCCGGAGAATTTTATTCTAATGAGGAGAAATACCGCGGACTCGCTCACTATCTGGCCCTTGAGGAACGCATTCACTGGTTCCCGGAGTTTATTGCGGACAATCAGGTATGTCACTATTTCATTGTTTCCGACCTGATTGTGCAACCCTATAAAACCGCTACCCAGAGCGGAATAACCCAGATAGCGTACAGTTTTGACAAGCCGATGGTGGTCACCCGCGTAGGTGGTCTGGCAGAGATTGTCCCCGACGGTAAGTGCGGCTATGTGGTCGCCCCAAATCCTGATGCCATAGCGGACGCCATCGCGGACTTCTATACCCGACGGCCCGACTTTTCTGCAGGAATAGCCCTGCAAAAGAAGGAGTTTTCATGGTCTCGTATGACAGAAAACCTTTTGAAACTGATCTCCCTCACCGCTGAATAATTAAATTATCAGTAATCAGCACTTGCCAGGCTTCTTGCCGGAGATAATCTTCTCTGCAAGAGGGTCCTCCAAATACTTCTGGATGGCACGCCTGAGCGGACGGGCTCCGTATTCAGGGTCATAACCCTCTTCTATTATCTTTGCACGTGTAGCAGCGCTCACCTTAACCTCCATGCCCATCTGCGCCACACGTTTGCGGAACTTCTCCAGCTCGATGTCCAGAATTTGCTCAACATCTTCCCTTGTTAGGGAGTTGAACAGGATGCGGTCGTCTATGCGGTTGAGGAACTCCGGGGAGAACTTGCGGCGCAAAGCCTTCTCAATTATCACATTCTGCCGTTTTGCGGAGTTGTCTGATACGCTCTTGAATCCAATCCCCTCACCCAGCTCACTTACCTGTTTGCTCCCTATGTTGGAGGTCATGATAAGGATGGTGTTGCGGAAATCTATATGACGTCCGGCAGCGTCGGTAAGGCGCCCCTCGTCCAACACCTGCAACAGCAGGTTGAAGATATCCTGATGAGCCTTCTCAATTTCGTCAAAAAGGACCACGCTGTATGGTTTGCGACGCACCATCTCACTCAGGTGGCCGCCCTGATCGTAACCCACGTAGCCCGGAGGCGCACCTATAAGGGTACTGAGGGAGTAACGCTCCATATATTCGCTCATATCTATGCGGATATGGTTATCCTCGCTGTCAAACATATACTCGGCAATCTTGTTGGCAAGATATGTCTTGCCCACGCCGGTAGGGCCCAGGAAGATGAAAGAGCCGATGGGTTTGCCGGGGTCGCGGAGTCCGGCCCGGTTGCGCTGTATTGCCTTTACAACGGCATCTACGGCATCGTCCTGGCCAATGATAAGCTTCTTGAGCTTGGCTGACATATTAACCAGCTTCTCCCCTTCACTTTCGCTGACGCGGTGGACTGGAATATTGGTCATCATAGAGACGACGGTGGCGATGTTACCCTCGGTAATTACAACTGGATCGGGGTTTTGCGCACCGGACTGGTTCTCTGCCATCTCAAGCAGAGCCTCCTCCTTCTCTTTCAGGAGAGCAGCCTGACGGAAATCTCCGGCATTGGCTGCCAGACGCTTCTGCTCTCGTATATCTTCCAGTTCCGCCTTGGCTTCTGCCGGTTTTTCATTCAAGAAATCCAGATTAGCGTTACAGCGGGCACCCGCCTCATCCATCACATCTATGGCCTTGTCGGGCTGCATGCGGTCAGTGATATACCGGCTTGATAGTGATACGCACGCCTTTAAGGCTGCGTCGGTGTAGGTGACATTATGATGATTCTCATACTTGGGCTTAAGTGCCTGCAGGATTGCCAGCGTCTGCTCAAAGTCGGTAGGTTCCACCAGAATCTTCTGGAAGCGGCGCTCCAGGGCCCCGTCTTTCTCAATCACCTGCCGGTACTCATCAAGAGTAGTGGCGCCGATGCATTGGATTTCGCCGCGCGCGAGTGCCGGTTTCAGCAAGTTGGCCGCATCCAGGCTGCCCGCCTGGGCACCGGCACCAACAAGGGTGTGAAGTTCATCTATAAAAATGATAGTATCATCGCTGGCCTTGAGTTCCTCCACAATGCCGCGCATACGCTCCTCAAACTGGCCGCGATATTTGGTGCCGGCCACCACGCTCCCCATATCTATGGTAAGCAGTCGCTTATCGAGCAGTGCATGGGGGACCTCACGGTTGACAATCCGCTGTGCAAGCCCCTCCACGATGGCGCTCTTGCCCACACCGGCCTCACCCACCAGCACCGGATTGTTCTTCTTGCGGCGGACAAGCACCTGCAGCAGGCGCTCTATCTCTTTAGATCGGCCAACTACAGGGTCAAGATTGCCTGAGGCTGCAGCAGCCGTAAGGTCAGTACCGAACTTATCCAGGTTGGGGGTCTTGATATCCTTTGGTTTTGGCTCACGGGCCGGTCTGGAACTAATCTTGAACTCCGGAATCGGGCCGGGAGCATCTTCTGTGGGGAGTATCTCCTCTTCTTTTTCATTCATAAGATCCTCCAGCGACCTGCTTTTAGACAAGACGGAAGATTTTGTCTTAACAAACTCGCGCAACGATTCGTACGTAATCCCGCTGCGGGCCAGGATCGGCGCAACTGTAGTGCCGGTATCCTTGAGCACAGCCAGCAGTACCACTTCCAGAGTCGGAGAGAAAGTCAGAAGCTGCGAAATCTCCATGGATACGTTCTTGTAAAAGTCATCTATATCGGTAGAGAACTTGATATCTTTTGACTCATCGTACGGAATTGACTGCGACTCTTTAAGGACGCTCTCTATCTCGGCGCGGACCATCGCCTTATCGGCACCAAGTGCATCCAGGGCTGTGATAGCGTCATTATCGCCGTCTCGCAACAAAGCCAGGAAAATGTGGTCCAACGTCGCTTCCCGGTTGCCCAGGCGGGCAGCCTCCTCCCTTGCATAAGAAAAAATCCGCTGCAGGTCTCTTGTGAAATCTTTTGCCATAACAAGGGACAAATATAAACAAAAAAGCCAGGTTTTAAGCCTGGCTTTTCTGTGCTCCCTCAGGGTCTCGAACCCTGGACCCCAACATTAAGAGTGTCGTGCTCTACCAACTGAGCTAAGGAAGCATTTGGGACTGCAAATGTAGTTATTATTTTTTATTCGCCAAATTTAAGTTTATTGAATTCCGTATTACGCAAAGACTATTAAGTCACCCTGCTTGTACATCACCAATTTCGACCAGGCTTTTCTGTGCTCCGCGACTGCAATGCTTCTGGCAATCGCGGGATGCTTCCAGAGTTTCGCTTTGCTACACTCTGTCAGCACAAGCTCTCGTCCCGCGCCCCCAGATCCCCTTCTTTGTTCGGCCTCATATCTAAGCCTCACAAAGCGGGGCGAGATATTGCCCGAAGCATTCAGTCTGCTACGCAATAATTTGCCGGGCATTAATTCAGAAATCGACAACCCGAATTTCGCAGCGTCAATGGTGCTGGGTTATTTCGCCAAACGCCCAAACAAAGTACCGCCAAACAACCAAACGATTTTCCGCCAAATAACCAAATTGACTTATTTGTTCCCTTTCCAATTCATATCTTTGCTCAGTAAATAGAAGCATAATATTGCAGATTTCGGATGGTTCCCGGATATTTCTTCCTTTTTATTTAACTGTTGGGAGTCGGCAATAATGAGTAACTTTGCGGAAACTTTGAATTCAAAATGAAGACTTACTCAAAGCCTGCTCTCACCATAGACCAACAAATTGACCTCCTTGAGAAAAGAGGTCTGACAATACCTGACCACGATAGAGCCGTACGACATCTCTCAAACATTAGCTACTATCGCCTGAGCGCATACATGCTCCCCTATCGTGTCCTTGATGCATCGGGCAATTATTTGGACCAGTTCGTCCCTGGGGCAACATGGGATGATGTTTACAATCTTTATAAGTTTGATCGTAAGCTGAGGTTGCTTGTATTTGATGCGATTGAGAGAATTGAAATTGCTCTTAGAACTCAGGTAATCTATCAGTTGAGCCACAAATACGGCCCTCACTGGCAAGACAATCGTAGCCTTTTCAAGGTACCTCATATGAATAAAAAGACCGGAAAAGTATATGATGTATTCCAGGACGTTCAGAAGCATATTAATGATCAGTTAACTGCTAACCAGAAGGCTACTTTTATCGAGCATTATCTTAATACTTATGATAATCCTCCAACCCCTCCGAGTTGGATGAGTGTCGAGCTGCTGTATTTTAGCGAATTGTCAAAGATTTGCCAGAATCTTAATCTCCGCAAGGACAGGACTGATATAGCCAGCTTTTTCGGAGTTAAAGATGATGCCATCTTTTGCTCATGGTTGCATACGCTCAATTATATCAGAAATATCTGCGCCCATCACTCCAGGTTATGGAACATCTTGGTTGATATTACACCTATGAAGTACTTCAACAAAGATGCAAGCAAGGTATGGTTAACCAATGACGAGGTAAAGACCGCCCAGAGTTCTAAATTGTACTACACTCTATGTGTCATCCTGTACTTGCTTCAAACGGTTAATCCCAAGACGAAGTTCCGCCAGCATTTCAAAGATCTACTTACCAAGTATCCTAATGTCAACGTTGGATATATGGGATTCCCTGCTGGTTGGGAAACACACCCGCTATGGCAAAATGCAAAATAATTTTGGTTTTTAAGGAAAAAGCCTTAATTTCGCATCAGTAATTGAAAGTTCTTATAACCGGAGATAATAAGCCCTTCAGGCGCGTCGCAAGACAGCATACTTGAGGGGCGTTCTTAATTTTATGCCCGAGATGCCTATTCTCGCTTTTTGGCGGGGTGGACATTCTGGGTGATAAAAACCTTGTAAATCATTGATTTTCTTATCTTTGCAGAGATTATCATTGATATGGTAAAAAAAATGCTTTTTTTGTGGCTCTTCAAATGTGGTCCACAACGGCCTGCGGGGCCGTACTCAACGGTATAAATGCAAAGACTGTGGCCGCCGTTTTGACGGTGGAGTTCGTCGGGACAAATCCCAAGTAATAACCGACTATGTAGAGGGCAAGCAGACACTGGATCAGCTTGCCCTCAAGTATCGTGTGAATGAGAAGACCATTCGCCGTGACCTGGAAGGGATGCGTTACGTCCAGAAGATATCCAAATACAAACAAGTCACCATCCAGATGGACACCACCTACTGGGGACGCCGGTTCGGCCTGATGGTCATCCGGGATGCCACACGCGGACGGGTATTGTGGCGTAAGTACGTCACGCACGAGACCATCGCCGACTACTTGGAGGGCGTCGAATGGCTTAAGAAACAAGGCTTTAAGATCTATGGAGTGGTGATCGATGGGATGAAGGCCCTCTTTCCATATCCCGTTCAGTTGTGCCAGTTCCATCAGATGCTGACTGTCAGGAAGTACATCACGCAAGACCCGGACATCGAGGCGTCCAAAGCTCTACTTGACCTTGTAAACGACATCACCAAGATGGACAAGGAAAGCTTTATCGGAGCCTTTGAAGAGTGGTATGAGACGTACAAAGACGTTCTGAACGAGCGCGTTCACGACAAACGCATCAAGAAGAAGACGCCCCCATATATGCGCCCCAGGTTGCGTAGTGCATACTTCAGCGTAAAGCGAAATATGCCGTTATTGTGGACCTTCTATGACCGTCCAGAGACAGGGCTGCCCAACACCAACAACGCCCTGGAAGGGCTGTTCTCCGACCTTAAGACCAAGGTCAGAGTGCATAGTGGGATAAGTAAAGAGCACCGGAAGAAACTCCTTGACGAATACATCAAAAGAAACTATTAATCAAACACATATCATTATGAAAACGACAGAACTCATGTACAAAGTGGGGCAGCGCTACATCAAACTGAGGGCCGCCATCATCGAGGCCTACAATCACCCCGACGATGACTACTATGACATGCTGGAAACATATGCATACGACATGCTCGAAGAGGCCATCGAAGAGTATGTGCTTGCGCGAGCAGAAGAGAAACGCATATCAAAAGAAAGAGACGAACTTCCCTTCTAGGGCTGGGCACCGCCGCCGGAATATACGACCTCCGGCGGCTACAGATCGGGCGCTGCGGGGAGCTCCGGGAAAGGGCTCTCCTCGCACCCGACTGTTGCCCGTGCTATCACCCGAAATGTCCACCCTTAACTTTTGAGAGGAACTCCATCCCCCCAAATCTCCAGGTGACCCGCTATTTCATTGATCTTTATCCGACAATTATGCCGGCCCCGAGCGGGTTTATAAAAACAAAAGTGTGGAGCCATTTCGTTTATCAAATCGGGGCCTCTGGACGGGCCTTAACTCAAATAAACAATACTCCACACCCATATGGAGACAGCGCAGAAGCGCGGTACACCAAACAAGGTGATGAGGTGATTTGCTTATCCTTGAGTTAAGAAATTGTCCAGATTTCCGATTTAGGATAAAAGCGAAAACACTTTCATCAATATGTCTGCCACCTTTCGGCAGCGTTTGCAAATTTAAGGAGTCTTTTCTACAAATCAATACTTCGTTAAAAATTTAAAAACTATATAATTTTCAATTCATTACAACAACAATAGCCCGTTTCGTGGTGCCAGAGACACCCGTCGAACGACCTTGAACAAAAGCCGAAAAAAGTGTTAGAAAATCGCAGAAATAAT
>JAFSUF010000009.1 GCA_017445425.1 Bacteroidales bacterium
CGATTTCCTCATCTTATTTCTTTTGTTCAAGTGTAACCTTGTACATTCTGGGCCAATACTTGCCTGTGAGATAAATGTCGCCGGTTGCCTTGTGATGGGCAATGCCGTTGAGTACATCGGTGCGGGAAGAGCGCAGATTCCTGTCAAGCAAGCCGCGGCAGTCTATCACCCCCTCCACTTCGCCCGAGGCGGGGTCGATTATCACTATTTCATCCTTCTGATATATGTTGGCCCATATTTTCCCGTCGATATACTCCAGCTCGTTGAGCATGTTAATGCTCTTGCCGCTGCGGCGAACGGTGATGCTGCGCACGGTGGTGAAGGTCTTTGGATTGACAAAGTAGAGCTGGGCGCTGCCGTCGCTCATTATGAGCTGGCTGCCATCTGTAGTGAGTCCCCACCCCTGACGCTGGTATTTCATCTGCCCCGTCATTTCAAAGGTCTTCTTGTCGAACACCATGCAGATTCCCTCCAGCCAGGTGAGAACGTAGATATCATCACCTATGTTGCAACTCCCCTCCGCGAAAACCCTCTTGTCCATCCGGACCCCGTGAACCGGCACGCCGGTGGCGATGTCGACCATGGCCAGCCGTGATTCCCCGTACTGACCGGCAGACTCATACAATGTGTCGCCGTCAAAAAAAAGTCCCTGGGTATAAGAAAGGGTGTCGTGAGGGAACTCCTGCTCCACCTTCACCGTATAGCGGGCAACCGTGTGCGAAGGGGCGCACGCCGCCACCATAATCACCGCCGGCAGGAGTATGGAGATCAGAGGTTTCATGACAATGCGCTACCTGTATTTGAACACCAGCATATCACCGCCTCCCAGAGTGAATTGGAATTGTCCGGGCTGCAGTTCAGTGAACTGGCCGTTATGGTCAATAAGGTAAACAACCTCGTTCAAGTCTATGACAACCCGCTGGATATAGTTCCACAAACTATTTACGACAACCATGTACTCGTTGCCGTTATTCTCTACAAAAGAGACTATCGCTTCAAGGCTGGTATTAAGGCCGGCAATCTGCGAAGGGAGGTCTTTGACGTTCAAGTTCTCTACCCATGCATCAAGAATGTGGGTCTTGCGCACGCATTTGACATCACCTCCGGCAAATACATAGCCAAGGTTGTGCATCTCTGTACAATATGCCTTGAGGACATCATATGCAGCCGTGTACTTGGCAACGTCCCAGCGCCTGGTTCCGTCGGGATTGTACTCCCATGTCTGTAGCGGGGCCAAATCGGTGCCGGATGTGCTGCGGTACACGAAGAACTGGTTTACCTGCGCACCGTACGCAAGGTTGGTGTTGCACTGCAGGCGGAGAGTTTCCAAGGTGGGATCCACCCTGTTCCATTCCCGGCAGCTGCAGGCGAAAGCCCAGAAGGGGATGCCGTGGCGCAATGCACTCTCTCTTACGGCCGCCAGAGACCTGGACCATGTGGGGTCGATATATCCCTGGTACACAGGATACTGGTCAAAAGTGATTAACTGGAGATTGCACTCTGAGACAAAAGTCTCCACATATTCGAAGTAGTCCTCTACGCCAAGTGAACTCTTGGATGCGCTGGAAGGGTGCAGATTTACATATACAGGATGCCCGGGGTTAGGATCGAGCGACTCGATAGCATCTTTCTCATACTTAATCTGGGCAATGTCTTCGGTAGAAGGTTCGTCACATATCTGATAGCCGGCAAGGGCGGGATATGTCTTGGCCTTGGCAATGGTCTGCTCCAGGCGTGCGGGATTGCCGCGGTAATAATCGCCTGCGGAGCCGTTTACGAACAAGACACCCTTTATACCATATTTTTCCGCAAGGGTAAGCTGCGTCTCCCAGTTGTTGACCTCCTCGATAGTAATCATATTCATACCGCATTCCGCCAGCTTCTGAAAATGATAATCGGTGGCAAGTCTTGTATCCAGACAATAATATGCCAGCGCACCCACGGTTGTGCGGGTTGCATCGGTATAAGGGTCACGCACCATAAGAGGCAGGATCACAGCTGCCTGAAGGCCATCCTCAGTGGCTGCCATGGCCACCAGTTCTGCCGGAGATGCCGGGTCGGGAGCGGTAACCTCTATGGTGCCCCCGGTCGGACTTGAAGCCTTGACAACCGCACTCCAGCCCTCTTTGACTGCTACCGTAACGGTGGCTGCCTCCTGCAAGGTATAGGGAACCGAGACGGTAGCGCCGGCATCGACACCATACCTAGACTTATCAAATGTAAAGAAAAACTGCTGATCTGCGGGGACAGCTTTCGCCGACGAGGCAGGCACCCCTGGAAGATCTCCATTCTGCAACTGCTCCAGTTCCTGCTGAAGCTGTTCCGCCTTGAGTTTTTCTTCCTTGTTGCAAGAAACAGCGACAATGAGGGTCGCACAAGCCGAAAATGTGTATAATATCCTTTTCATATTCTATTTATACTTGATTACTATCATTCCTCCTCTTGGGAGTTCAATCTCATTGACACCTGATTGAAGTTCGTAGAACTGCCCGTCACTTGCAATTGAGTAAGCCGGACAGTTGAGGCGAATTGTTGCTGTCTGCTCCACCCCCCAATAATTATTCACCACCACCATGTAAGAGTTGCCGTTGTTCCCGACAAAAGAGACTGTCGCAGAAAGATCAACTTTCACGTCATCGATTTCCGGAGGAAAATCTACTATAGAAAGAGCATTCTCCTGTGATTCGGACAGTCCGACCTGACGGACCTTGGTCACGTCGCACCCCTTGAAAACAAACGCCCTTTTCTGCATTGTGAGATTTGCTGCCTGAAGCTTCAGATATGCATCTGTCCAGGTGCCGTCCCGCATAATGGGCGCATAGTCGGTACCGCTGTAATCCTGGATTGTGAAATATTGAATTGCCTGGGACCCGTATGCCAGACTGGTGTAAATCTGCAGGAGTATGTTATCCACCGTAGGTTTTGCCCTTTCCAGTAGAACTGACTCCTTGTTTATGTGGCAAGCCGCAGCAAATGTCCATAAAGGGATACCATGTCTTTTGGCGGCATCTGCCGCGGCGGAGAGAGTCATATGCCAGTCGCTCTGGGTAAGCCCGTTTGCCAATACAGGATAAATGTCGAAAGAGAACTGCCGCAGGTGCATCTTAGATGCGTAAGCCTCCACATATTCTTCATAGGTACTCACTCCCAGTGAGCCGGGGGAGGCGTTGGGATGAAGATTGACATAAACCGGATGGTCTGGATCGAGTTGCATCATCTTATCCTCAATTGCCATCAGCTCATAGATACGGCTCACACTTGGTTCATCACATATGTGATATCCATAAAGTTCCGGGCGGTCCTTGAGACTGTTAACGAGTTGCTGCAGTGTTGCAAGACTCTCTTCGCTCATACTGTCGTACCAGCCCCCGGTAGCCCATCCTATCACGGCAAGAACTTTTATGCCGACTGCGCGGGCCAGATCCATCTGCAGCAGGAAATCCTCCTCGTCGGTCTCTACGGTAACTATCGTAATTCCAGCATCTGCAAGTTTCTGATAGTTCTCCAAAGTCGCATTCCACGGTTTGAAACCGTAATAGCCCAAAGATTCCAACCTGGGTCTTGTGGCATCGCTGTAAGGGTCACGCACCATCACCGGGAGTATGGCCGCGGTGCGGCGCCCTGAGACGGAGTTTGCAGTGACAACCACCTCGCTGTATTGCACGGGGTCGGGAACCGTGACGGTAACCGAGCCTACAGAGCCGCCCGTAACCGTCGCTTGCCACCCCTCTTTTGCAGACACTTCGACCGTAGATTCTTCAGGCAGCGAATAATTTATAGTGACACTGCCGCCGGCATCCACGCCGTAGCGCTCCTTGTCAAAGGTGAAGAAATAATCACTGTCGGTGACGGTTTCCACATCCGGACCGGGAACTCCGGGCTGCTGCCGGCTCTGGAGCTCGTCAAGTTCCTCCTGCAACTGCTCTACACGCAATTTGTCTGCGTTATTGCAGGAAACAGCTGCAATCAGCAATGCTGTGAGTATGATAAAAGACCGTTTCACTACCGCCTATTTAACTTTTATGACCATCAGGTCGCCTTCGTCTATAGTGAATTCCGAACTGCCGCTCTGCCTTTCAACAAATGAACCGTCTTGCTCTATGGTATATACCATTTCGTTGAATGTAACCTGTGCTGAAATCTTAGATGTATAGCTCTGGTTGACTATCGCGATGTATCGGTTGCCCCGGTTCTCAAGGAACGACACCATGGCCGCGCCGTTGGTCTCAAGGGAGGCTATCTGCTCCGGCAGGTCTTTTTGTGCAAGGTTAAGGCTCTCGGCAGCCGGTTCCCGGCAGAACCGTATTTTCTCGACATTGCAGCCGTTGAACACATAGCCTCGCTTCTGAATCTGCAGGCACGCCTCTTTAAGATAATCGTATGCTTCTGTCCACTCTCCGGTCGCCAATATGGGGGATAATGAGGTACCGCCGTATTGCTGGATGGTGAAAAACTGCACCAACTGGGCGCCATAGGCCATATCAGTGTATGCCTGGAGCCGGAGATTCTCCATAGAAGGCCGGCCACGGACTATCACACCCGATTCCTTATCTATCCAGCAACTGGCGGCAAAAGCCCAGAAAGGAATGCCGTATCGGTGACAGACATCTGCCACGGTACGCAGGCAGTAGTGCCACCTCTTCATATACGTGCCGTCCGGCAGGATGGGATACATATCGAAAGATATGAATTTTACACCGCAGTCGCGGGCGAAAGCCTCGATATATTCACGATACGTGTCGGTGCCGAGGGAGGATTTGGAGCCTTCCGGATTCAAGTTGATGTACACCGGGTGATCGGGATCCAGGGATTCTATCTTCTCCCGAATCCTCCTCAGGCGCGGGATCTCATCCACATTGGGTTCATCGCAGATATGGTATCCCAGCAAACCCGGCTGCTGTTTGAGATAACCTACCAGATTGTCAAGGTAGGTATAATGATCCGGATCGGAAGCCCAGCCGCTGCCGGCAAACCCTATGATTGCCAGGGATTTCATCCCTGCCTTCCAAGCCCGGTTTATCTGCTCTCTGAAATCATAATCTCCACACTCTACCGTCACGGAGGTGAGTCCGGCATCCGCAAGCTTGAAGAAATTATCCTGAGTGGCCCACTGAGGTTTGAAATTATAATAGCCAAGAAGGTTGGCACTTGTACGGGTCGCATCGCTGTAAGGGTCACGTACCATAACCGGCACCACGGCAGCCACGCTCTTGCCACTCTCAGTTCTGGCGGTAGCCACAATCTCGCACGGCGAGGCAGGATCGGGAGCGACGATTATAATCTCTCCCTGTGTATCGCTTAGGGCATTCACCCGGACACTCCAGCCCCCATTTGTGCTGACGTCGACAGTGGAGGGTTCAGGCAGCGAATACTCCACAACCACATTGCCCCCCGCATCTACACCATATTTGGGAGAATTGAAGATGAATGAATAATCCGTTCCCGTCTCCGTTCCGGGAGTAACCGCTGCGGGAAGGCCAATGCCGTCCGCCTCTTTCTCCAACTGCGTCAGTGAATTCTGCAACTGTTCCACCTGCCGCTGACTCTCTTTGTCGCAGGAAACCGAAAGCAGGGCGAGAGCCGCAAAGAAAATTATGGGCAGTTTTCTCATTATTCAACGACTTGCTTTACACATCTGACAGGGATAGCCCGGGAACGCATGTCGCCCTGATACCAGAACATCTCGCGGGAATACCTGTTAACGAGGGTCTGCGCGCCACCTGCGCTCTCATTGCCGTAGATACCGTAGCGTGCAGCACACGAATGCCAGAGAACCAGTTCGTAACCGGCTGTGGTCTGTGCCTCATACAGCCTGCCGGCAAATGGATAGTAACTGGTCTGCCCGTATTCACCCCTTACCACCAGACCGGTCTCGGTGAACTGTGTGCGGGTTTCATCCTCAAAAATCATGAATGTGTTTGCCGGAGGAACCATGTAACCCACAGGACACGGGTCGTATATACTCTTGACCAAATCCTTGACATACCGGTTCTTGCCATAATCGGGATTACCCCAGAGGTAGATGTTATGGGTTTTGTACCAGTTGCCCTCGGGATTACCCTCCTGACTGTATGGCCGCTCAGGGTACCTGATGCCGAAATTGAGGGAGTGGGCGCTGTTTCTGGACATCTTGGGCACGACGGCTGACGCTTCGAACGGATCCTTGCGGCCCCACTGATAATACAGGCCGTATGTAGCCTCCCCGTCTTCCGGATTTGCGCTGGTGGCACCCAGGTTACGGTCCAGGGTCGTGAACTGCAGCATGTCAGGATTGGTATGGGTGCGTTCGGCAGGGACGTCTGTACACCAGATATGCCAGCTCCATACAATAAAATCACGGGAGTTCTTTACTGCAATCAGTGCATTACCTTTGTTACCTGTAGCTGTGAAGTATATCTTGCCGTCCTTAAGACTGACGTCGGTGACGACCTCGGCGGAGTCCCAGACTACTGATACTTTTTCTGCCTCCAACAGAGATGAGGCGGGGAAATCTTCATTGGGAGCAGCGACACTGGGTAAGATTCCGCTGTCGCCGCAACCCATGACGGTTGCGTCAAACCAGTATTCACCGGCCTTGGAGACGATATAGCAGTTGGCCGTACCGTTTGCACTGAGGTTTTCTCCGTTTGCCACCGTTACCCCGTCCTGCCATATATAAACTGTCTGCACATATACGCCGGAGGTGAACGTAACCTTGGCGCAGCGCATCTCCACTGCATCGTTGGCCACTGCTGTAAAGGATATCTTGTCTTCACGGACAGCCTTGGTTGAAGTCCTCTCAAGCCAGCCTTCGCCGCCCTCCATAGCCACGTCATAGCTACCCTGGTTGGTGTA
>JAFSUF010000010.1 GCA_017445425.1 Bacteroidales bacterium
AACGAACGACTGATTATGCATAACTGTCTGATTTACAGACAAAGTTACGATTCAAAACCGTTTACTCCTCAAACACCTCCTAACTATCTAACTATCAATATTTTCAAAGACCTATATATAAATTTTTAGTGGACACTAATGCCATCCGGTAGAAACGGACTCTATCCCGATAAGTATCTGTATCCGTTTTTAAAAGTTTATAAACGGATGTAAACGTTTAGCTCATTCCGGAACCAGGAATATTTCAGCAAAATCCCAGAACTTTTCCTCCGCCGACCGGGCGGAGCGCTAACTTGCATCCGCATTATTAACAATTAAAAACGGAGGTAATATGAGAAAACGATCAGCAGCGAAGGGCTTTGTTATCACCTTCGCACTTGCAATGACGGCCATGGCGACCGCAGGTTGCGCCCTTGCAGAGCGCAGCGAATTCGCCACCATCAATCTTTCTATCAGGCAGGAAAACATGTTTGCCACCAAGGCGGGCGGGCAGCCGATGCCCGACACCAACCAGTTTGTGCTGCAGATAACCAACTCTGCAGGCGAATATGTTTACCACGGCCTCTATAGTGCCAAACCTGCCATTATCAATGTACCTGCCGGCACCTACTCCCTCAGCATCGTGAGCGAGGAGTTTGACGCACCCGATTGGGATGCTCCGATGTATGGCGACGCCATCAGCGTAGTGGCGGCCAGCGGCGAGAGCGTAAACGTGAATTTCTTGTGTAAGATGATTAACACCGGTCTCAAGATCCGGATGACAGACCGGTACATCCTCAAGTACCCGGGGACTCTAACCGTCGCGCAGGAGAAAGGCAGCCTGTCCTACACCTCTTCTGAATCGCGGTTCGGCTACTTTGATGCAGGGAACGCCACGTTCAGCGCAGTGGCATCAGACGGCTCGGTGCAACAGCTGTTCAGCAAGCAGTTCTCTGCAGGTCAGATGCTTACCCTCACCCTGGACGCCGGCAGCAGCGACTCACAGTCTAAAATCAGCGTCAAGGTTGATACGACCGCGACATATCTGAGCCAGACCATCATGGTAGACCAATACCAGAATGCTCAGGGCGACGGGCAGTCGCAGGAGACAGCCTTCAGCGTGGCAGAGGCAGCGCTGCACCCAGAGGAGAGCGTATGGGTCTGGGGTTACATAGTGGGCGGCGACCTGACCAGCAGCGCCATCAACTATGAGGCCCCCTTTTCAAAGAACAGCAATCTGGCCATCGCGGCATCGCCCCAATGCAAGGAGCGGTCAGAGTGTATGGCAATAGAGCTCGCCAGCGGCAACGACATCAGGGAAGCGGTCAACCTGGTAGACCATCCTGAGGTGCTCGGCCACAAAATCTATATCCAGGGGACGGTCAAGGAATCTTATTTCGGCATTACTGGACTGAAAACCATAAAGGCGTTCGTTCTGGAGTAAAAAATTTTGTTTATTAACAAAATAAGAATACATTTGCACTCCCCAAAAGGGGCCTTCGTGTTCATTTTGGTGAGTGAGACTCGCTAGCTCAGTAGGTAGAGCACAACACTTTTAATGTTGGGGTCTTGGGTTCGAGCCCCAAGCGGGTCACAAAAAAGCGGTTCTGATGAACCGCTTTTTTGTGTCATGGCATCTGGATAAGACACACGCCGCCCCGGCACTCGCGATTAAGGAGAGAAGATTCTATTTGATGCCTGTGTACATACGACAGAGCCCCAAGGTGAAAGGTTTGTGCTCTACGCAGGTATAACCGCAGGAGGACATGGTGGCCATCCACTCTGCCGGGCCGGGGAAATTGATGACAGAGGCCGGCAGGTAACGATAAGCAGCCTTCTGGCCGGAGACAAAGCCGCCGACCCAAGGCATCACGCGGGTGAAATATATGTTGTATACCCGGCGAAGGAAACGGTTTTGCGGAACGGAGAGTTCCAGTACCAGTAATTTCCCGCCAGGACGCAGAACACGTCCGAACTCCCGCAACGCCACCTCCCTGTTCTCAAAATTCCGGATGCCGAAGGCTATTGTTACGACGTCGAACGTATCATTATCAAAAGGTAGCGCCTCGCAGTTTGCTTTTATAGCTTTGATGCGGCTCTGTAATCCTGCCCGCCCCACTTTCACGTTCATAACCGATAGCATATTCTCAGAAAGGTCGGCGCCTGTAATCATGGTATCCCGATGCGCCGCACGCGCTATCGCAATGCTAAAGTCACCAGTGCCGCAAGCAGCATCGAGAATATTTTGTGAAGAGGTGCGGTCGATTACTTTTTTAAGTGCAACTCTGCGCCATAGTTTGTCCGTACCAAGCGAAAAAAGATGGTTGAGGCGGTCGTAATCAACCGCGATAGAGTCAAACATCATCTCGATTTGTTTTGCTCCAGGGCCTTTCATAATGGGGGCAAAGATATGCCAAACTATCCAATATTAGTCACAAAACGATGTGTGACGAAATATTATTTGGGCAATTTTCGTCACAAATATCGGGATTTAGTCTCATTTCGCGGGTTTTTATAACAAAAAGGGGGCATAGATTACAAAGTTTTTAACGGCCTGTGCCGCCGGCGTACTTTTGCAGCGTCAAAAAATAAGAACGCATATGATAGCACCTCTATGGACAAGGCTGGACAACGCCGCAATCATATATCCCTCGTGCAGGACGCGCAGATATGCCGTCCAGTTCAGGGTCAGCGTCGATCTGGACCACGAAGTAAATGAAGAGACTCTCGACAGGGCTCTTAAAAATATAATCAACCGTTTCCCGAGTTTCACCTACACCCTCGGCAAGGGATTCTTCTGGTGGTATCTCCACCGTTTAGAGAACCTTCCCTGCGCCGGCAAGGCCAACACCATGAACATATTCTCTCTCAAAGACAATGGCGGATATATGTTCAAGGCCGGTTGCACCGGAAATCAGATTACACTTGATGTGTTCCATGCCCTCACCGACGGCACCGGCGCCATGACCTTCCTGCTGAGCCTTACAGCCGAATACCTCCGACTGCAGAAGGGCATCCGGCCCGAGTACGGCAAATGGATTCTCAACCCTGCAGAAGAGGCCCTTCCTGAAGAGATGGAAGACAGTTTTGACGCATTCTCCGGCGGCAAGGGTCACCTTGACAAGGAGAAAGCTGCCTGGCATATCCCTGGGCGTAAAGAGCGTTACGACGTGCTTCACAATAGCCGCATATCAATGTCTGTAGAACAGCTCCGGGAGAAGACCCGCGAATACGGCTGCACCGTCACTGAACTGCTCACGGCACTGATGCTGGCCGCACTGCAGGATACACACCGGCAGAAAAGCAAAGGACGCGGAAACTCTAACCTCAAGATTGAAGTCCCCGTGAACCTGCGCCCCCTGTTCAACAGCTGCACCCTGCGCAATTTTTCTTCTTACATACACATCGGAGTGGATGTAAGGAATCGCGAATTCACCCTTGAAGAGCTGGTCGGTATGGTACGAGGACAAAAGAGAGACCTTGTACGCAAGGAACTGCTCACTACGCGTGTCAACGCAAATGTGGCGCTGGAGGACAACCTTGCCATCCGCTGCCTCCCACGCATTATCAAGCGCCCATGCATCAATCTCGTAAACCGCATCAAGGGCGACCGCTACTGCTCTTACACGCTGTCCAACATAGGCGACATCACGCTGCCGGATAGCGTTGCAGCGCACGTGCGCGACATAGATTTCGTGCTGGGAAGGTCACTTGCCAAATCCGGCTCAGGCGCTTGCGTAAGCTTTGGAGGACGTCTCAACCTGAATATGAGCCGTCGTATTGCCGACACCACCTTTGAGCGCAACTTTCTCAGCCAGCTTGACAAGGCCGGCATCGACGCAAATGTATTGTTTGATACCGTATCAAAACGCAAATCAATAATGTGGCCTCCCGAAAGGCAGCCCATGCGCCTGGTGCGCATAGGTTGGGCGGGGGCACCACTGGTAATATAAAGTATTATGATTAATTACATTAACCAATTTACACAGACAACACGCAATTATTGGGACCAGAAAGCACTTTGCGACTGGCACGGAGAAGAGTTTACCTTTGGAGAAGTAGCTGCCAATATTGCCCGGCTCCACCTGCTGATGGAGAATACCGGGATTAAGA
The DNA here is from genome assembly GCA_017445425.1 of Bacteroidales bacterium. Taxonomy (GTDB): domain Bacteria; phylum Bacteroidota; class Bacteroidia; order Bacteroidales; family UBA932; genus Equibacterium. Next base: position 4,093 of record JAFSUF010000010.1, read on the forward strand.
AGGGTCAGAAAATCACGATATTCGCCCCCAACTCTGCTCGCTGGGCGACCTCCTTCCTGGCTATCAACACCTCCGGTGCGGTAGTGGTTCCCCTGCTGGCAGACTTTACCGGTGAGGCCGTATGCAACCTGGTAGACCATTCGGAAAGCGTCGTGCTATTCACCGACAAAGACTCCTGGAAAAAGCTTGACACTGCAAAAATGTCCAAGCTCCGCTACGTGATAAACATATCCGACTGGTCTCTGCTCTGGAGTGCAGAGGGTGAGAACGTAGCCGCTGCCTTTGAAAGCCTGGAGGCTGACTTTGCCGCCAGATATCCTAAAGGCTTCAGCAAGGATGACGTCGTTTACAAGATTGAGAATATGAAGGACCTGGCGGTGATCAACTACACCTCCGGCACCACCAGCGCCCCCAAGGGAGTGATGCTCCGCTACGAGTGCTTCTCAGCCTCCATCGACTTTGCCATCCGCCATATCCCGGCCACCAACAAAGACAATATAGTCTCAATGCTGCCTATGGGGCATATCTACGGAATGGTGTTCGAGTTCATGTATCCGCTCTGCTTTGGCGTTACTGTATATTATCTTGGCAAGACTCCCGCTGCCACTACCCTTCTCAAGGCTGTCAAAGAGGTCAAGCCATATCTGATCATCACCGTGCCGCTGGTTATGGAGAAAGTTTACAAATCTTCCGTCCAGCCGGTTCTGGGCAAGTGGTATATGAAAGTGCTCACAGCTATTCCCGGCGTGAACAAGGCCATCTACAAGACTATAACAAAGAAGCTTATCGCTGCTTTTGGCGGCAACGTACAGCAGTTTATCATGGGTGGTGCGGCACTTAACCCCGATGTTGAGCGCGTCTTCCGCAAGATGGGGCTCCCTTACACCGTCGGCTACGGCATGACCGAGGCTGCACCGCTGCTTGCATACGCAGAGCCCTGGAACTTTGCTCCCGGCAGTTGCGGCCTCAAGCTTGACAGTGCCGAGGTACGCATTGACTCGGAGGATCCCGAACACACCCCGGGCGAGATTCAGGCTAAGGGCACTAATATCTGCAGCGGCTATTTCAACAATCCGGAAGCATCCGAGAACCTCTTCACAGAGGACGGATTCCTCCGTACCGGCGACCTTGGTGTGATGGATGCCAAAGGCAACATCTTTATCAAGGGTCGCTGCAAGACAATGATCCTCTCCGCAAACGGTCAGAACATCTACCCTGAAGAGATTGAAGCCAGCATCAACTCCATGGAGTTCGTTTCCGAATCTCTGGTGGTAGACCGCGCTTCCAAGCTGGTGGCCATCGTGCGGTTCGATCAGGACCAGATAAAAGCCAAGGGCCTTACCGCCCTGGATATAACGGATTTACCAGAAAAAATCCGCGTAAAGGTCAACCGATCTCTCCCTTCTTACAGTCAGATAACAAAGGTTGAAGAAAAACGTGACACTTTTGACAAGACGCCAAAAGGAAGTATAAAACGTTTTCTATATTGCTAAAAATTGTTACATTTGTAATCGTAAAGAACATTTTTAAACACATTTAATCACTATGAAACGTTTAATTCCTATTCTCGTTTTGGTAGTTCTGTTCGCATCCAGCTGTTCATCTACCTATCGTACAATGCGTGAGCCCAATGTCCGTTTTGAACTCACAGGCCATGACTACACCCTGTCAGAAGAGGCTGTAACAGGCGAATCTTCTGTACTTTATGTACTCGGCATCGACTGGGCGCACCTTTTCCGCAGCAAAACTGCTGACGTGAATGCTCCCATCTTCGGTTTGTCAGAAACTCTGAAAACCGCTGAGTCCTATGCATTGTACGACATGATGCAGAAGAACCCTGGTTATGACTTTGTCATGTACCCCCAGATTACCAAGACTTCCAAAGGCTTCCCTGTTCTTTTCAAGAGAGTCAATGTTGAAGTCAAGGCCCGCCTGGGTAAACTGAAAAATGCAGACTGCTGCAAGAAAGAATGCAAGAAATAATCAATCCCTGGACTGATTTTGAGGGCTACAACTGTTTCGGTTGTAGCCCTTTTAATCCTATAGGGCTCCGTATGAGCTTTGCAGAGGACGGAGATTATATAATCAGCACCTGGCAGCCTGGCGAGAATTTCCAGGGCTGGCTCAACACTCTGCACGGCGGCATACAGGCTACACTTATCGACGAGGCGGCCGGATGGATAGTCTTCCGCAAACTTCGCACAAGCGGCTACACCAGCAAGATGGATATCCGTTACCTTAAGCCGGTAAGCACGGCGGAGGGTCCTGTAACCGTGAAAGCCAGGCTGATTAACCAAAAACTTATGATGGCCTTCATAGAGGTGAAACTCTACAACTGCCACGATGAACTCTGTGCCGATGCCACCTGCGTATATCGTGTCTATCCGAGGGATGTCGCTGAGAAGGAGTTCAATTTCCGGGATTCCCTGTAGGAAATGACTTTTATTTATAAAATCACTGTTCATTATGAATTCCATTCCGACTCCCCACAACTCTGCCATTGAAGGTCAGATTGCCAAGAATGTGATTATGCCAGGCGATCCACTCCGGAGCAAGATGATTGCAGAGACATTCCTGGAAGGACCCGTTTTGGTCAATAACATCCGGGGCATCCAGGGATACACGGGAACCTATAAAGGCTCTCCCTTCACGGTAATGGCCAGCGGCATGGGGCAGCCATCCATAGGCCTCTATACTTATGAGCTCTTCAATTTTTACGATGTTGAGAGCATTATCCGCGTTGGCAGCATCGGCGCCGTCAGCAACAAGACTCCGATGCGCAGCATCATTATAGGACGCCGTTCTTATTCAGAAACCAACTATCTTATGTTCTACCGCAACAACGGCAACAAGTGTGGCTTCGTTCCCGGCGATGAGACACTTTGTGCAAAAGCGGCCGCCACGGCTGAAAGGCTGGGCCTGAAGTACTGTGTCGGGGACATAATGAGCAGCGACACTTATTACTCTGATAATGATGATATTGCCGAGTGCGTTGCAAACGGTCTCCTGGGAGTGGAGATGGAGAGTGTGGCGCTCTATCTTAATGCACAGCGTGCCGGCAAGAAAGCCCTCACTATCTGCACTGTTTCAAATATAATCCCCACCGGGGAGGAACTTCCCAGTGAGGATCGTCAGAATGGTTTCAAGGATATGGCGCGTCTCGCATTCGAGATGTGCCTGTAAATCTTATTTGGTACCGAATATCCTGTCACCCGCGTCACCCAGACCCGGAACGATGTATCCGTTCTCGTTAAGGTGAGAATCCATGCCCGCACAGAAGATATCCACGTCTGGGTGTTCTTTCTTTAGCGCCTCCAGGCCTTCAGGAGCGCAGATGATGCACAGGAACTTGATGGAGCGGGGTTTGCGCTTCTTTATGAGGTCGATGGCAGCAATCGCACTTCCACCAGTCGCCAGCATTGGATCCAGAACAAACACATCGCGGTTGCCGATGTCGTGCGGCAACTTGCAGTAGTATTCCACGGGCTCCAGGGTCTCTTCGTTTCGATAGAGGCCGATATGGCCAATCTTTGCAGCAGGAACAAGCTTGAGCGCTCCCTCTACCATGCCGAGGCCGGCACGGAGTACCGGGATAAACGCCATACGCTTACCCGAGATGCATTTGCAGTGCGCGGTTGCAATGGGAGTTTCTACATCAATGTCCTCCAGGGGGAGGTTACGGGTCGCCTCGTACATCATGAGTGTTGCGATTTCGCTCACAAGCTCACGGAAACCCTTGGTACCTGTCTCTTTGTCTCTGAGAATTGATAGTTTGTGCTGAATAAGCGGATGGTCAAAAATGATTACTCTTCTGTCCATTTTAGTTGTTGATTGATTAAACGAATTTAGCCATTCCGCCACGAAAAAACAAGTAATCAACCAAGGATTCTATCAAGGTCGGCTTTGAGCGCCTGAGCATCAGTAAAATGGTATGTATGGATGCCCTGCCGCTCAGCTCCCTTCAAGTTTGGTATGCTGTCGTCTATGAAAACACTCTCTTCTGGTTTCATGTTGTACCTTTCCAGTAAAATCCGATATATCTTATCGTCGGGTTTTATGCACTTCTCGCGGCCAGAAATCACCATCCCTTCCAGCAATTGGAATACAGGGAAATAGTCGCCGACATATTTATCAAAGGTGATTGCAGACCAGTTGGAGAGGCCATAGAGGGCATAGCCTCGCTGTTTTAGTTCTGCAACTATTTCATACATTCCGTCAATCGCGCCGTGAAACATTGCTATCCAGTTGGAGAAGAATTCACTTATAGGAGCCTCCCACTCCGGGAACTTTGCCACAAGTTCTGCCGTGCCAACTTCCAGCGGTTTGCCGCCGTCCATCTGGGCATTCCATTCAATAGTGCAGATGTTGTCAAGGAACCACTGGGACATCTCCAGCGCAGTCAGGCCACTCTTGCCGGTATTGTGTTCAAACAACTCTCTCGCCTCGTCGCTTTTGAAATACTCATCATACAGATAGTGCCTGTCCCAATCCACCAGCACCGCACCGAAGTCAAAAATCACATTCTTTATCATAGCGGCAGCAAAGATAGCAAAAATCCCTCCGGGCAGAAGCCTTCGCATGAAGGCCCTGCTCGCTGTCACTCAGCCTTCCTGCACTCCGCTTCAAAAACGCCTATGCTCGGGAACCTTGCGCTAACGCGCTTCAAGCATACCTCGCATGGCCGGCGTTTTTGTGCGCTACGTGCTGCCTTACGGCACCGTCGGCTTCGCTAGCGCCGCTCGCATGGCCCTTCATGCTTTCGGCCTTTTTCTGCCCTTACCGATTTAGTAGCCACAAGATGAATGAAAACTGCTTCTGATTCATCGTGTGGTACGATTATCTTCGTTGACACGGAAATACTGGACACAAGATGAACGAAACGGCCCCCTGATCCATCTTGTGACTCGAGCCTCAAGCCCCCTTCCCGGGAAGGGGGTGCGGGGGAAGGGTAATTATGGACCACCTGCAAAACCCTGTGGGAATAAAGTGTAAGTAAAGTTCTATCTTTGGGGAAAAGAAAGACGAGAATGGACATACTTACAACACTGAGCAAGATACTCCTACCAGAGGAGGTATTTGAATACTTTACGATAACAGACATCTCTGACAACGGCACAGTTGTGAATATCTTTCTTGAGGAGAAGGATATCATCCACAAGCCGTTAGCTGGTCACGAATACGAGAAGAACGGCTTCTATGAGATGATGACGATACAGGACTACCCGATACGAGGGAAGAAGGCATTGTTGAACATCAAACGTCGCAGGTGGATAGACAAGACGACGGGGAAGAGTAT
>JAFSUF010000066.1 GCA_017445425.1 Bacteroidales bacterium
CGTTCTGCTGAACCGTGCACCTACCCTCCACCGTCTCGGTATCCAGGCTTTCCAGCCCCGCCTCATCGAGGGTAAGGCTATCCAGCTCCACCCGCTGGCCTGCACCGCGTTCAACGCCGACTTTGACGGTGACCAGATGGCAGTTCACTTGCCTCTGGGCAATGCCGCAGTGCTTGAGGCACAGCTGCTGATGCTTGGCAGCCACAACATCCTCAACCCCGCCAACGGTGCGCCTATCACCGTGCCCAGCCAGGACATGGTGCTTGGTCTGTACTATATCACCAAACTCCGCGAAGGTGCCAAGGGCGAAGGCCTCACCTTCTACGGTCCCGAAGAGTCCATCATCGCCTACAACGAGGGTCGCGTAACCCTCCAGACAAAGATCAAGGTGCGTCTGCCCAAAGACAAGATGCACCCTGAAGCAGGCACACAGATTATAGAGACCACTCCCGGCCGCCTGATGTTCAACCAGGTTGTTCCGGACGAGGTTCCTTACATCAACACCCTTCTCAAGAAGAAGAACCTGCGTGACATAATCGGCGAAGTGCTCAAGTACACAGGTGTAGCCCGCACATCCAAATTCCTCGACGACATCAAGGACCTTGGATACAAGATGGCATACCTGGGCGGTCTGTCGTTCAACCTGGCAGACGTGATTGTACCGGAACAGAAGCACGAACTGATAGAAAAGGGTTACAAGGAGGTTGACGAAATCCAGGGCAACTACGACATGGGTTTCATCACCAACAACGAGCGTTACAACAAAGTCATCGACGTGTGGTCCAAGACCAACAACGACCTTACCAAGATCGTGGAGAAACAGATTGCCGCCGACGACCAGGGCTTCAACCCCGTATATATGATGCTTGACTCCGGTGCCCGCGGTAGCAAGGACCAGATCCGTCAGCTGTGCGGTATGCGCGGTCTGATGGCAAAGCCCCAGAAATCCGGTTCCGCCGGTGCAGAGATCATCGAGAACCCTATCCTCGCTAACTTCAAGGAGGGCCTGAGCGTGCTCGAGTACTTCATCTCTACCCACGGTGCCCGTAAGGGTCTGGCCGATACCGCCCTCAAGACTGCCGATGCAGGTTACCTGACCCGCCGTCTGGTTGACGTATCGCACGACGTGATAATCAACGAAGAGGACTGCGGTACCCTCCGCGGCCTTGTGGCAACTGCCATCAAGGACAAGGACGAGATTGTGGAGACCCTCGGCGAGCGTATCCTTGGCCGTACTTCTGTCCACAATATCTACAACCCGCTCACTGGCGAGCTTATCCTCGAGGCCGGCGAACAGATTACAGAAGCTATTGTGGAGCAGATTGAGAAGCTCCCCATCGAGCAGGTCGAGATCCGTTCCGTGCTCACCTGCGAGTCCCGCAAGGGTGTGTGCGCTAAGTGCTACGGCCGTAACCTGGCCACCGGACGGATGGTGGAGAAAGGTGAGGTTGTGGGCGTTATCGCTGCACAGAGTATCGGCGAGCCTGGTACCCAGCTTACCCTCCGTACATTCCACGTCGGTGGTACCGCATCCAACGTGGTTTCCGACAGTGAGATCAAGGCCAAGTACGACGGCCGCCTCGAGTTTGAGGAGCTGCGTACCATCACCAAGGTCGATCCCGACGGCAAGCAGCACACCATCGTCGTGGGCCGCACCGCAGAGATGACCATCAAGGACTCCACCACCGGAATCACCCTCTCGCAGTACAACATCCCTTACGGCACCGAGCTCTTCTTTGCAAACGGTGACGAGGTTCACAAAGGTGATTTGATCTGCAACTGGGATGCTTACAACGCACTGGCAATCTCCGAACTCTCCGGTACAGTACGCTACGATAACCTCATCGACGGCGTTACCTACCGTGAAGAGGCTGCCGACGAGTATTCTGTCCACCGCGAGAAAGTTATTATTGAGAGCCGCGACAAGAACGTCACCTCTTCCATCCATATCATCGACGATGCCGGCAACGATATCATGCAGTACAACCTGCCTGTAGGTGCCCACATCAACGTTGAGAACGGTCAGAAGATATCTACCGGTGACATAATCTTCAAGATTCCGCGCGCTACCGGCAAGGCCGGCGATATCACCGGCGGTCTGCCGCGCGTTACCGAGCTCTTCGAGGCCCGCAACCCTTCCAACCCCGCTATCGTATCCGAGATTAACGGTGAGGTTTCCATGGGTAAGGCCCGCAGGGGTAACCGCGAGATTATAGTAACTTCCCGCAGCGGCGAGAAGAAGACCTACAACGTGCCTCTGTCAAAACAGATCATGGTACAGGAGAACGACTACGTCCGCGCCGGCATGCCGCTGTCCGACGGAGCCATCTCCCCCAGCGACATCCTCACCATCCTCGGTCCTGTACGCGTTCAGGAGTATATCGTGAACGAAGTCCAGAGCGTTTACCGTATGCAGGGTGTGAAGATTAACGACAAGCACTTTGAGGTAATCGTCCGCCAAATGATGCGCAAGGTTCAGATCGTGGATCCTGGTGATACCAAGTTCCTCACTGAGCAGCTGGTGGACAAGTGGGAATTCATCGACGAGAACGACAACATCTTTGACAAGAAGGTCGTAACCGACGCCGGCGACTCCACCGAGATGCATCCGGGCCAGATAGTTTCTGTCCGTGCACTGCGCGACGAGAACTCGATTCTCCGCCGTCAGGACAAGAAGGTTGTGATTGCACGCGACGCCAACCCCGCAACTGCCAACCAGGTACTGCAGGGTATCACCCGCGCCGCACTGCGCACCAGCAGCTTCATGTCTGCCGCATCCTTCCAGGAGACCACCAAGGTGCTGGGCGATGCAGCCATCCGCGGCCGCATCGACACCCTCGAGGGCCTGAAGGAGAATGTGATCTGCGGTCACCTCATCCCTGCCGGTACCGGCCAGAGGGAGTATGAGAAACTCATTGTAACCTCTGCAGAGGACTACGAGCGTATGACCCAGCGTTAACCGCTGCCTGTCATCTATTCAGAAAAGCCGTCCGAAAATGTTTCGGGCGGCTTTTTTGTTCTTGTCACACTTATTGAGTAATTTTGAGATAAATAGTCTCATTTATGAAGAAGTTATTGTTACTTATAGCGGTTCTGGCGTCAGTGACTGGCTCATCTGCAGCGAAAAAGGCCAAACTTGAACCATGGCAGGACCCCAATGTGTATGAAGAGAACCGTCTGCCCATGAGGGCGACTTTCACAACCGATCAGCAGAAGACGCTCTCACTGAACGGTACTTGGAAATTCCATTGGAACGAGAGCCCGGAGGTTCGCACCAAAGGCTTTGAGGCTGTCGGTTTTGACGATTCCGCATGGGATACGATGCCGGTTCCCGGCCTGTTTGAGCTCAACGGATATGGAGAACCGCTTTATGTGAATATAGGTTATGCCTGGAGAGGCCACTATAAAAACAATCCCCCCTATCCCCCTACGGAGCGCAATTATGTAGGGCAGTACCGCCGCACATTTGTAATACCGGACAGCTGGACTCCCGGGCCGGTTTTCTTATGCATAGGCAGTGCCACCAGCAATGTGCGGGTCTGGGTAAACGGCCATCCTGCAGGCTACAGCGAAGACAGCAAACTGGAGGCGCGCTTTGACATCTCCAAGGCAGTACACGCCGGCACCAACTCCATCGCAATGGAAATATTCCGCTGGTGCGACGGCACTTATCTGGAGGATCAGGATTTCTGGCGCTTTACCGGCATCGCCCGCGGCGTATATGTATATTCCCGCCCCGACGAAAGGCTGGATGATGTCAACATCTCTGCCGATATGAACGGCAGATACAACATCAAGGCCACCGTGACCCAGGGCATCAAGAAGGTGGAGTACACGATATCTGATGCAGAAGGCAACGAGGTGGCCTCTGGCAGTTTCAAGCCCGGCCGCGGCGGGGTTGCCAGGTGCAAGGGTTCTGTGACCGATCCCCTTCTCTGGAGCGCCGAGACTCCCAACCTTTATAAGCTCAATGTCTCTGCATATACATCCAAGTGTCTAGCCGAGAGCACAACCATCAGCTTTGGATTCCGCAGCGTAGAGATCAGGAACGCCCAGTTGCTGGTGAACGGCAAGCCCGTCCTGATCAAGGGTGTCAACCGGCACGAGCTTAACGAGCACAGCGGATATATCGTCTCAGAAGATGATATGCTACGCGACATACGTATAATGAAAGAGCTCAACATCAACGCCGTGCGCACCAGCCACTATCCCAACGACCCGGTGTGGTACGACCTGTGCGACCAGTATGGTCTATATGTGGTGGACGAGGGCAACATAGAGTCGCACGGCATGGGCTACGAAGATGCCACGCTTGCCAAGCGGCCCGACTACAAGGCAGCACACCTGATCCGCGACCAGCGCATGGTGTACCGCGATATCAACCACCCCAGCATAATAATCTGGAGCCTGGGCAACGAGGCGGGCAACGGAGAGAACTTCATGGCCTGCTACGACTGGATTAAGAGCTACGACCCTACCCGTCCCGTACAGTATGAGCGGGCGGAAGAGGAGCGCAACACAGATATAGTGTGCCCGATGTATGCTACGGTAGACTCCAGCGCCAGCTATTGCGCCAAGAACCCGCCGAGGCCCCTGATCCAGTGCGAATATGCCCACGCGATGGGCAACTCGGGCGGCGGATTCAAGGATTACTGGGACCTGATCCGCAAGTATCCCTGCTACCAGGGCGGCTTTATCTGGGACTTTGCCGACCAGGCTCTGGAGCTGAATGCAGCCAACCCTGCCGGGAAGTATTATGTATATGGCGGAGACTTTAACAGTTACGACGCAAGTGACGGCTCTTTCAACTGCAACGGCATGGTTGCCGCCGACCGCAGCTGGCATCCCCACGCCTGGGAGATGCGCTATCAGATGCAGAATATTCACACTTCCGCCGACAGGTTCCCCTTTACGCTCAACGTATATAACGAGCATTTCTTCAAAGACTTATCGGCATACAATATGCTCTGGTCCATTGCAGATGGAAATGGGGCCATCTGTTCCGGGTCCCTGGAAAACGTGAATGCCGGCCCCGGCGAGACCGCCCATGTGCATCTTCCGCTTTCCAGAAGGCAGGCAAAGGAGATTATGGAGATGGAGACATCCGGGGATATCTTCATCAACGTCTCCTGGGTACTCAAAGAGCGCGACGGCCTGCTGCCTGCAGCCACCGAGGTGGCATACGACCAGATATTTGTAAAGGCCGGCAACAGAACATATCCTGGCATTGGACCCGGCGTCAAAGGGGGTAAGATTGCCGGGCAAAAGAAAGAAGAGAGCACCGACGCGATTATCCTGAGCGGCATATTCTCAGAACAGCTTACCGACAATGCCGGTTCGCTCAGGGATTTTGAATGGAACGCTGTCTTTGACAAATCTACCGGCTTTTTGTCGGATTACAGTGTGGATGGCCGGCGCCTGCTGGCAAATCCGCTTGCCCCCTGCTTTGAAAGGGCGCCTGTGGAGAATGACATGGGCGCGCACCTCACCGACCCCGATGTAATGGGCCTCTGGCGCAACCTCAACCTGGAGTTGGAGAGCCTCAATGCAGATTGTCATAATGATATCTGGACCGTCACGGCCTCCTATAAACCCGTTGACGGCAAGGCCGGGATAACAATCAGGTATGACATCACCCCCTATGGCGTGGTCATCGTCAATATGGTTATGGAGGATGCCGGAGGCATCGGGCAGCTGCCCGATCTGTTCCGCTACGGGATGAAGTTTGCCATGTACAAACCCTTCGGTACAATCGATTTTTATGGGAAAGGCCCTTGGGAGAACTACAGCGACCGCAACTCTGCGGCCTTGACGGGGCACTACGTCCAACGTGTTGCCGACCAGTACCATTATGGATACGTCAGGCCGCAGGAATCGGGCACACACACGGGGATGCGGTATCTGAAGATACTGGACAACTCCGGCCGCGGGCTGGAGATAACCTCCCCCGACGAATTCTCCGCCTCCGCCCTGCCCTTCTCCATCAGCCAGCTGGATTGCATGGAAAACGGCACGCCGGAGCGAGAGAACAAGAGCAACACCCAGGCCGGTGAGGCACGCCACTCCATGGACCTCGTACCCGACGGTTTGACCTATGTAAACATCGACCTGGCCCAGATGGGTGTCGGCGGCGAGGATTCCTGGGGCCGATGGCCGCGCGAGCAATATCGCCTCCACGCAACACCGCGCACCTTCACCTTCTCCATCCGCCCGGTGGTTAAATGATACTGAGCCTGAAAAAGCAATGATAGGGATATACGATTCGGGCCTGGGTGGCCTCAGCGTCCTCAAAGAGATGATTGCCCTTCCAATGGAGGGGGATTACCTGTATTTTGCCGACAGCCGCCACTGCCCTTATGGTCTCAAAACAAATCGGTTCATTCTCACCCGCGCCAAGGCGATATCCAGGTTCCTCATCAGCCAGGGGGCCGATATGATTGTGGTGGCATGCAACACCGCCACCGCTGCAGCCATAAGCACGCTGCGGGAGACCTTTCCCATACCGTTCGTCGGGATGGAACCGGCTATCAAACCGGCCATACTCAACACCCGCACCGGGGTGGTGGGAGTACTTGCCACCGCGGTAACCTTTACCGGAGACCTGTATCACAGGACTCTTGCACACTACACCGCCACTCAAGGCGACGTAAAGGTGATAGAGCAGGTGGGTTACGGACTTGTCGAGGCCGTGGAGCAGGGACGCACCCACAGTGAAGAGACAATAGCCCTGCTTCACAGCTATATTGACCCGATGCTGGCCGCCGGAGCCGACCATATAGTGCTGGGATGCACCCACTACCCTTTCCTCACAGAGGAGATTGAGAAGATTACCTCCGGAAAAGCTAAAGTGGTGAATCCAGCCCCCGCCGTGGCCCGGCAGGCAGACAAGGTTTATCAGGAAACTCCCCGCAGAGGCGGCAAGTGGCAGTTCTTTACCTCAGGAGATTTTTCTCCGACTGCAACAGCCACAATAGAGGGCATCTGCGGCGGGCACGGATATTGCCTCAATGAGAATATTTTGTAATTTTGTGATTCGATGAGACGCATCATAAATATCCTTATAACATCAGTCTTGCTGGCTTTCACCACAGGCTGCGGCGACTGGTTCACCCCAACAACAGTTGAGAAGCGGATGGTGCTGCTGTATATCGCAGCCACAGAATCCGCTCTCTCACCGTACGCCGATGGAAACATCACCGACATGCTCAGTGGATATGTTCCCGCCAAGGGGTCAAAGGAACAAGAGTTGCTGGTTTTCTTCCAGAACCGGGATCTCAACACCTCAACCCTCCGCAGCGAAGCCACCCTTTCCCGCTACTACGCTAACCGGTCCGGACAGGTAGTGAAGGAGGTTATCCATACATGGGGAGAAGACTTTAACAGCTGCACCCCGGAGTCGTTTGCCGAGGTACTGGCCATCGCAGAGAACACATGCAAGCCGACTTACCGTTGCCTGCTGTTCTCTTCTCACGGAACAGGGTGGATGCCCGTCAGTTACTTTGATGGCGGAGGTGAGGCCGTAATGTTGCAAGCTCCATCAAAATCGGCCGGAGATAGTGACGTATCCAATCTGTCGCGCCTCCATATAAGTGAGAGCATAGGCTACGACGCCCCCACCAAGGACGAGATGGACATCCGGGATTTTGCCACAGAACTGGGAAAATACCACTGGGAATCTGCCCTGCTGGACTGCTGTTATATGGGTACCATAGAGGTTGCATACCAGCTGCGCAACTGCTGCGACTGGGTCATCGGCTCCCCGACTGAGATACTCATCACCGGTTTCCCCTACCCCTCAATCCTGGACCAGTTGTTCAACCACCCCGGCCGGGAGGGCCTCGAGTGCATCTGCCAGAAGTATTACGAGCTCTACCAGGGGCAGAGCGGGCAACTGCAGTCCGGTACCATCGGCCTTACCAAGTGCAGCGAACTGGACCGCCTGGCAGAGATTTGCGCCGCAATAGTGAGAGAAAACCGCGACGCAATGGATGGTATTTACCGCAACGGCGTTCAGCACTACTTTTATAAGGCCAGCAAAGATTTCTTCTTTGACTTTTCTCACTACTTTGAGCAGTTCGCCCCTGAAAGCAGCTTTACAGAATTTACAACCCAGCTGAATCTTGCCGTACCCTACAAGAACACCACGGCCAAGTTTCTGGGAGTGGATATGCTACATTACAGCGGACTCAGCTGCTATATCCCAAGCACAAAGTATCCCAAGCTGAATGCATATTACAAGCAACTCGCTTGGAATCAGAAGGTAAAAGTTATCGAATAACGATTTTTTTTATATCTTTGCCGTCCCTGACAGAAAATGCCCCGGGCATTTTGGTGCGATGGGGTCTGCGGAACATGCCGCAGGCTGAGTAACACATTTTAAATCAAACACAAATGGAACATTTGTCTATCGCCGGTTCCAAGAGGACCGTTGGACGCAAGGCTGACGTGCGTGAAGTACGCGCTGCCGGCAAAGTCCCCTGCGTTGTTTATGGCAACGGCATTGAGAACATCTCTTTCGCAGTAGATGAGAAAGAGCTCAAGAATCTTACCCACACCCCCTATTGCCACATCGTCGATCTCGATGTTGACGGTCAGAAAGTCACCGCCCTCCTTCACGAGGTTCAGTATCACCCCGTAACCGACAGGGCCCTGCATGCAGATTTCCTCGCAGTAAGCGAGAGCAAGCCTGTTGTTGTGGAGGTTCCCGTCATTATCACAGGTAACTCTGTGGGCGTACGTGCCGGTGGCAAACTCCAGGTATCCCGTCGCAAACTGCGCATCAGCGGTCTTATCAAGGATCTGCCCGATGACCTCACAGTAGATGTAACTCCCCTTGCAATTGGCAAACGCATCACCGCCGGTGACCTCAAGTTTGACAATATTTCCATCGTGAATCCCAAGGCTACCATCATCTGCTCCTGCCTGTCTACCCGCAACGCGGTGGCTGCTGCAGAGGAGGCCTCTGAGGGCCAGGAGTAATCTCTTAAGGAGGTTGTGCCGTGGCCGCGTCGTATCTCATAGTGGGTCTGGGAAACATTGGCCCCGAGTACGCACTTACAAGGCACAATATGGGTTTTATGACATTGGATGCCTTTGCCTTGGCATCCAATGTTGTTTTTTCCACGATGCGCTATGGAGACATGGCAGAAGTAAGGCTCAAGGGGAATACCCTGCACCTGCTCAAACCCTCCACATACATGAACCTCAGCGGGAAAGCGGTCTCTTACTGGTATGCCCACCTTAAGATAGCCCCGGAAAACCTGCTGGTGGTGGTGGATGACCTGGCGCTCCCCTTTGGCAGCATGAGGTTGCGCAAGGCTGGGAGTGACGGCGGCCACAACGGCCTCAAGAGCATCGATTATCACCTGATTACCAATCAGTATGCACGGTTGCGGCTGGGCATCGGCAATGGTTTCGCCCCTGGCGGACAGGTAGATTTTGTGCTCCACGAGCTGCTGCTGGAGGAGAAGCGCATGCTGCCGGAGGTGCTCAATAACGCAATCGAGGCCATCAAGTGTTTTGTACTCGAAGGCCCCGACAGGGCGATGACCAGATTCAACCGCAAGAGTCTGCCTCCTATGGCAGATCAGTCAAAATCTCCAGAAGAGAACTCCTCTTCCAAGGCAGAATAAAGGGTGTCCATCTCGCGGCGCTCTTTTTTTGTGGGACGTCCTGCACCACGGTCGCGCACCACAAAGAACGACTCGTGAGGGGCGTGCAGTTTTGCCAGTTCGCTCTCCGGCGTGAAGTTCTGGGCATACTGCTCCACAAGGGCAGCCCCCTGGCGCCGGTCTATGGGCTGCAATACCTTGTATTGGTACAATACCGCCCCTTTGCGTACCTGAATCATATCGCCAGACTTTACTTCACGCGAAGGTTTGGCGTCCTGGCCGTTGACCAGTACCTTGCCGCCACGGCAGGCGTCAGTAGCATCGCCACGGGTCTTGAAAACTCTGATGGACCAGAGATACTTGTCCAGTCTTGTAGAATCTGCCATACGGATTATTTTTCAAGATACTCGTCTTTGTCTTCTTCTATCTTGCGGATATGGGCCTCTATAAGGTTGGCTCCACCCAGCGCGGGGGTAAAGCAGTATGCTCCCATCGCAGCGGGAATCAAGACTGTGTCACCGGCGGCAATCTCCTCCTTTCCGCCTTCCCACGTGAGGGTCGCGGCGCCGGAAGTACACATATACAGCACAAAACTGTTGAATTTGTCAGGGTCCGCCTCATAGCGTTCCTTGAGCGGCAGGATGCTGATGGTAAACCACTTGCAGTCGCAAACCACCCCTTTGGCTGCCGCCGCGGGGCGGAACAGTTCGCCGGCCTTGTACTTCTCATAGTCTATGCAGTCTATCGCCTCGTCCAGATGCATCTCACGGCGGGTAGCGGGGTTATTCTCAAAGCCCCAGTCATAGAGACGAAGCGTGGCGTCGCTGTTCTCCTGGATCTCCGCAATCACGATACCTCCCTCCGCGGCGTGCACGGTACCCGCCTTGATGTAGAAGCAGTCACCCGGTTTGGGATGATATACATTCATGAGGTCCACTATGGAGCCGTCGTGACACTTCTCGTAGAATTCCGCTGCAGAGCTGTCGCGGTTAAGGCCCATATAGACCTTTGCATCAGGTTTGGCATCCACAACATACCAGAATTCGTTCTTGCCAAGACAGTCATAGCGTTCTGCCGCCACCTCATCGGTAGGATGCACCTGTACCGAGAGGCGTCCCTCCACGTTGAGATATTTGACAAGCAGGGGGAACTGGTTGCCGAAATATTCATAGATATTGTCCCCCACAAGGTCGCCGAGGTAGGTCTCCAGAATGTCACTGACACTGTTCCCCGCAAGGAATCCGTTCACAATCGGGGAGCTGTGGTCCTCGCCAAACTCATATAGTTCAAAAGACTCGCCTATGCTCTCCAGGTCAACCTTGTCTTCCTGGCCGGGAGCGGCCTTTTTCCCCAGTTTATTCTTCAGGGCATTCCCGCCCCATCGCTTCTCCACTTGAAGCGGGGCGAATCTCAAAGGATATAATGCTTTGGTCATCTTTGTAGTTACGATAAATAAGATAAATGGATGCGGCCGTGATAAGCGCGCTGACGATAAGGAAAACAGTATACCACGGTTGCGGAATCACGCTCGCGTATGTGGCATCTATCGGCAGGTCGGGGAAAAGACCCATCAAAACCTGCGAGAGGGTGTTGTTCACAAAATGGATAGCGATGGTCGCCCACAGGCTGTGGGTCTTGTAATATACCCAGCCCATGAATAGTCCCAGGCCAAAGGCGGCCGTCCCCTGCTGGAGGTTGCCGTGAAGCAGGGCAAAGATCAAGGCCGATACTACAATTGCCACCCAGGGTTTGTTGCGGGCAAGGAGGCCGCGGCAAATCAGACCACGGCACAGCAGTTCTTCGCAAAGGGGAGCAAGTATGGATGCGGCGATAAAGGTATCCACCGGCCTGGACGTGTCAAACATCTTCTCAAAAGCAGCCCTCATAATGTCAGACATCGGGAACAGGGCCGTAAGAGGCTCTATCAGGGCGGCCAGAAAAGGGGTTGCCACAATCACGGTCGCAAACACCGGGAGCATGGATTTAAACCGGCCCGGCCGGGGTTCGTCCAAGGGCACAAAGCCCAAGCCTGAAGCCTGGTTCCTGCGGGAGATCAAAAAAGCCCACAGCAGCGGCAGGAGCATGGTGGCGGCATAGGTCAACGACGACGATTCAATGCCGGAGAGGTAGAAAACAGATGCAGCCACCGACCCGACAAAAAAAATCAATACAAGAATCAGACACTGAGCCCAGGAGGGCAAATAAAATCTCATCGCTTTGCTATTTTTGTTTCAAATTTAATAAATTTGTACATATGTCCGTTTTCAAAAAAGCAAAGGAAAAGATATCTGAGCTGAAGGCAAAGAGCACGGTGGTGCGGGTTTTGCTGAACAGATACTTCATAGCACTGCTGGTGTTTGTACTGCTGATACTCTTCAACAGCCGTACCAGCCTGCACCAGATGTTGCAGAGCATGAATACAATCCGCCGCCAGAAGCAGCAGGAGCTCTATTATAAACAAGCCATTAAAACCACGGACGAAAGGATAAAACAACTTACTTCTAACAAGGATACCCTGGAGATGTTCGCACGCGAGAACTATTATTTCCAGGAAGATGGAGAAGATGTGTTCATAGTGGAACATGAAAAGGAATAGGTTATGAGAAAGTGTTTGAGGACGATTCTGGTATCTGCGCTGACCCTTGTTACGGCGTTTTCATGCATAAAACCGGAAGACGAGGTCTCTTACCAGGAGCAGCAGCGGCGCCAGGCTGCCGTCAAGACCCTGAATTATTTATGGAATCTCATGAGCGAACATTATTACTGGAACGAGTCGCTCGTGAAGAAATCGTTCACATACGATACCGACGTAAATGACTATTTTGAGTCGCTGCTCTATGAAAAAGACCGCTGGAGCTGGATGACCGACGGCAAGACATTTATGGACGATGAAACCGGCATCCAGTACGGCACCTACGGCATCATGGTGGGGCAGATGATAAGATATTACCGTGATCCCGGCATCTACATATGTTACGTATATGCCGGCGGCCCCTTTGACACGGCAGGCGTAAAGCGCGGATGGAAGATAACAAAGATTGACGGCAAGACAACCGAGGATTGGATAGAGAACGATTTGAAGGCCTTGAACAATCTCTTCAACTATCCCAGCACGACTCAACCTCACCTTTTCACATTCGAAGATACAAAAGGCGAGACGCACGAGGCATCCATCATTGCAGCAGAGTCTTTGCTTGTCCGCCCCAGCCTCGCCACCAAGGTGTTTACGGCAAAAGACTACCCCGGTCTACCCGCACCGGTCGGATACTTCAATTACCTCAGTTTCAAGGCAGACAATGATGTCAACGGCAAATCCATGATGGATGACATAACAGAGGCGATGGATTATTTCAAGAAGCAGAATGTCAAGACCCTGATACTGGATTTGCGCTACAACGGTGGCGGAGACAGCCGCGCCAGCAACCTTCTGGTGAGCTACCTCGCCCCTGCAAGTGCTAGGGGACAAGTTTATGTAAAACGCACCCACAATCAAAAGAAGCGGGCTTCTGACCTGGAATCAACGGTAATGTCTCCCTCACAGGCAATATCTGCTATTGAATCCGACAAGAGTTCAACTATACACTTCTCTTGTAAACCCGATTCGCCAGAGTTTGAACACCTGTATTTCATCACCGGCAAGGGCAGCGCCTCCGCCTCCGAGATGGTTCTCAACGGCCTCAAGCCGCTCGCAGATATCCATCATGTTGGCGATACCACCTACGGCAAGCCAAACGGCATGTATGTATTCCTCTATCCGTCGCACCTTGCAGCATACGACAAGGGGGACTACAGCGGTCTTCAATATGTATTCCTCCCTATCTGTTTCTATAACTCAAACGGTTTGGGAGAGAATATCCCCGATACCGGTATAATTCCGGACAACGGGCGTCCCGATGACCTTCACCACGACTTTGATGCAACTGAGGACAACATTGCAGCGTGCCTGCACCATATAGTGCACGGCACATATCCCGCTCTGCCTGAGGCTCCCGCACAGACAAAGGCATCTATCTGCACAGATGCCCACCTTTATATGTGGGAAACTGACAAAAACTATGGCAGATATACCGTAAAACGCGATTTTTAAGCACAGATATTTGCATTTTTGGTTTTTTTGGCTTAATTTCACAATCAAGAAAAACAATCAACTAATTACTAACCAAATAACTTAATTTATCATGAAAGAACTCGTTGCTCAGATCAATGCTGAAATTGAAGCTTTCCAGAAGAATGCTGCCGCTCAGGTAGAAAAAGGTAACAAAGCTGCCGGCACCCGCGCTCGCAAGGCTGCCCTGAACCTCAGCAAACTTATGAAGGACTTCCGCAAAGCATCTGTTGAGGCTGCCAAATAAATAAGACTCAACCTTTAACAAGATAAAGGATCGGTCAGTACTTTGACCGATTCTTTTTTTTGCCGTAATTTGCTGCATATTTTATGGACAGCAGCTGGCTCATATATGCACTTGGTTTTCTGGCCCAGGGTCTCTTCTCTGCCAGAATGATTGTGCAGTGGATTATCTCCGAAAAGGAGAAAAGGGCCACCTCCCCCACCATCTACTGGCTGCTCAGCCTGATTGCCTCCATTTTGTTTTTCATTTACGGCTGGCTGAGGCAGGATTTTGCAATAATGCTGGGTCAGGTCATAAGTTATTACATATACATCTGGAACCTGAAGGCAAAAGGGATTTGGGCGGGTCTCAAATCAACAATCAGGTATCCGGTTCTGACCATCCTGTTTTTGCTGCCGGTGGCGGGCATCACACTTATGTTGACGCACGAGGGCACCGTTGAGCGGCTTTTCCAGAACGAAGGCATCCCGGCGTGGCTCATTATCTTCGGATGTGCCGGGCAGGTTATCTTCACCTTCAGATTTATTTATCAGTATATATACTCCCGCAAGAGGGGCGAAAGCCTGCTCCCCGCCGGTTTCTGGATTATCAGCCTGGCCGGATCGGCAGTTATCGTTGCCTACGCTTTCATCCGGCACGACTGGGTGCTCGCGCTGGGGCAGTCGGTGGGCTTTTTCACCTACTCGCGTAACCTTTATTTAGCATTAAGACACAATGAGACTTCCACAGGCCGAGCTTGAGATAAGCCGCAGCGCCACATTACATAATTTCCAATACTTCAAGAGTCTGCTCAAACCCGACACTAAAGTGCTGGTGCTGGTAAAATCCAACTCTTACGGCCACGGTGGCGTGGAGTTCGCCCGCCTTATGCTGGAAGCCGGCGCCGACTATCTGGGCATCGCCACACTGCAGGAGGGTGTGAAATTGCGCCGTGCGGGCATCAACGCCCCCATCCTGGCCCTTAGCACCGGCTGCGACTGCTATTCCGACATCATCCAGTACGACCTGGAACCCGGCATACCTTCTACCGAATACCTCAACAAGCTCAAGGTGATACTCAAGGCGATGGGCATA
>JAFSUF010000067.1 GCA_017445425.1 Bacteroidales bacterium
AACTTCTCCCCGGTAATTGGAAGCCGGTGACAGAGTAACCCTCACCAGAATCCCACTGATACGAGAAAACTACGACTGACATCTCACTGATGCCAGTCGCTATCTCACTTTGTCAATATGTACTTCTCCGGATGCTTACAAGTAAAAACTATATTAGCCAAAGTGCTGTTCCATCATTACGAATTGACACCTTGGCCAATGTCTTATACGTACGAGTGTATCGTGATAGGTTTAGAATAAACTCTGTTCCAATTCAGCCTGTCCGTTCAAGAATAACTCACGTCTTTCCGCTTTGGTAGCCTCGTCGTAATAGTAGTCATCGGGGACATTTTCGGTTGATATTACCTTGCCGAGATGATACCAGACTTGGCAGATGAGGTACTCTTCTCCATGTTGGTCGACTTCAGTTATATCTTTGCCATTTTCATCTGTAAAGACGATAAATTTGGCACTCTTGACTTCTACAGTCAGCCGGGGTGCTTCTTTGCGACGACCATTTATGAGGTATAGTTCGTCATACTGTACGCAATGAATGTCCAGACCTTCTTCGTTTCTGTCTGGATGACATATTTATTTGCGTTGCTCGGGTATATAAACCTGTGCTCAACGTCTTGAGCCCCATTGAGAATGTCTTTGAAACAGGGTCTGTCAATATGGAGTGTAAGTCGCTTAGCCATAGGGAATCATTTTAAGTGCAAGTATTCAAATATAAGGAATCTTAATCAATATACGTCACCAGGATCTCCACGGTGCCGTAAACAAGACACTGCGCATTGACAATGGTTCCGAGTAATGTAGGGCAAAAAAAGACCCTCACAAATTCACCGGCAGAGCCGCTCTTTCCGTGTTTTCTATGTTCTTCAACGAATTTGTGCAGACCCCTCCAAACTCCATAGCGAGGGAACGTCGGAGAAGGCGTCCGCTCAATAAAGGAGTCACCCCTTCTCCATCACGCACTCCGCACCTTACTGTTCGGTGCGAATACAGGGTCTTGCAGGTAGTTCGTAATCTCTTTCTATACTTTCAGTATTCTATAAAAAAGCAAAAAGAGGGCGGCCGTAAATGCCTCCCCCCTCTTGTATTGTCTGCTACAGATTTACTCGCCGATGATCTTGACCTCGAGGACGCGCTCGCGCTCGCGAACCTGATCCCAGTCGATGAAATATACGAAACCGAAGTCGCCGAGGCTGAGCTTGCCCTCGTCGATGGTAAGGGTCTCGCTGCGGCCAAAGAAGCTGCTGCGCAGGTGGGCGTCGGTATTGAGGCTGCCACGCTCGATCTCATCGGGATGAGAGAGTGCAAATTCGATATGTTTGGGACCCGGATGGAGGTACTGGCCCTCATAGCGGCAAGTAGGGATAAGTTTCTCCATAATGTTGATAAGATCCTGCTGGAGGAACTCACGATTGAAATAAGTCACGTCGTGAGAGCACTCCTGAATCATTACAGAGCAGGTAGTATGATGGGAATAAAGAACGCAGATACCGTCCTTGATGCCGCTCTCGGCAACAATCTTCTTAACCTGGTCGGTTACGTTGTGGAAATCGGGCATGTGGTCCTTGGACTGGACTGTTACTTTACCTTTGAAAATTTTCATTTTACTAAAGCTTTAATTGTTAATTAATATGGTTGTTCAGTAATCTCTATTTGCGGGTTTCATCCCAGGCGCGGCGCACGGCGCATATCATCTCCTCCATAGCCGCTTCCGGATCCTCCGCCCTCATTACGCCGCTGGTGGTACCGGTGGCATCCGCCCCGGCACGGATCACGTTATATACATCCTGGCCGCACTTGATCCCGGCTGCCTGGAGTACCTGGATCTCGGGGTTGACCTTCTTGATGGCGGCGGTGGTAGCCTTTACATACTCCTCGTCGCTGGTGACGCCGGTGCCGATAAGCTCAGAAGGCTCAGCCACAATGATGTTGGGGTTAAGCAGCGCAACAGCCTCAGCCTCCTTGAGGGAGTCTGCGCAGATGATGGAGACCAGACCCACCTCATCCGCACGCTTGACACAGGCGGCCAGGTCTGCAAGAGTCACCGGCTTCTCTGCGTGGTTAAGCATTACGGCGTGGGCGCCGGCGGCCTTGACCGCCTCAGCCAGGATGGAGCCCTGACCGCGACCCACAGGAATAGGGTCGATATGCTGGGCCACAATCACCAGGTTTCTTGTCTCGTGGGCCAGCATATAGATATCGCTCGGCTGCGGGGTGAAGAGTATCCGCACGTCATATTTCTCTGCCGCCTTGTCGGCAGCCTTTGCCAGCTTCAGCAGCCGCTCGCCGTACATATAGGCCTTGGGACCTATCTCAAAGAACGGCGGTTCTATCTTAAAACCTTTGTACATGGGCGTTTATTTATTCAGTTTAGCACCTACAGCTCCGCCGGGATGAATCAGGGCGAACTGCTCCAGGGTATAATCGGTCATGACCATCAGCGCATTGAGCATTGCGTCGAACAGGGCGATGGTCACCACATAGCTGGTGGTAGCCATGGTGTTGAGGCAATCGCTCTCGCGCTCAATCTTCATCGGCACCACAATCTGTGACTTCTGGGCCAGTATGGAGTCCAGGTTCTCCGTGACACCTATCAGCGTCACCCCCTTCTTGTTGCAGACATCTATGATGGGGAGCAACTCTGCGGTTTTTCCGCCACGAGACACCATTACAACCACATCACCCTTTTTCATGCAACCCATGCCGCCGTGCACCGCCTCTGCGGGAGAGAGGAACTGGGCGCCACGTTCTATGCAGCAGAGAGAGTGGGCAAATTTCTTTGCGGCGATGCCGGACGAACCGCTGGCGCAGGTGGTAATCCTGGGAGCGGCGGCCAGTGCCTTGACAGCCTCATAGAAACTGTCCTCGTCCAGATATCCGGCGATGTCGGCGATAGCCTTGGCCTCTATCTGAATGGACTCGCGGGCCCTTGCAATCACATCTTCTTTTGTCATTTTCATATCGATATGCTTTTATACCATTGTTTGTATTGTTCTACTTCTTCTTTCTGGGGATGGATAGTGCCCGCAAACACGACCTTTCCGGACAGATTGCCGGCAGAGAGCATGGCCGCCCCCTTGGTGGCCAGTTCCCCGGAGGATTGGATGAGATAATCCCTCTGCAGCAAATCGGCCTTGATCTGAAGCCAGAGCCGGTTGCGCGCACCGCCGCCGGAAGGGATCACCTCAGTGGCAACACCTTCGCCATCCAGCAAATCCACAAGAGACTTGAGGGTGGCTGCGGTGGATTCAAAGATTGCACGCAGGAAATGACCCGGCGTGTGCCCATTTTGCACGTTCCTGAACCCCTCCAGACCGGGATAGCTGTCACTCCTGGGCATCGCCACCAGACCGTCGGAACCGACCGGGACCTTGCATGCCAACTCTTCCAATTGCTGGATAGTCAGCTGGGGGGCATAATGCTTCTGATACCACTCCACAGCGGTTGCTCCGTTACCATTGAATGCCAGCTGGAAAAACCGGCCGGATTCCAATCCGCGGGCGGTAATAACCCCATTACGCGGAGCATACCCTTCACGATACCCGACGCAAGCCAGCACCGTTCCGGTGGATTCGCTGATGCGCCCTCCGGCAGTTATACCCGCGCCGATTGCAACGGCATAATGGTCAAGGCATCCGATGAAAAACGGTGTGCCGGGTTCGAGCCCAGCCTTTACAGCTCCATCCGGGGAGACCTGACCGGCGAGGGTTCCCGTAGCCAGCGGCTCGGAGAGCATATCCTCCCTTAGGCCGAAAGCCTCGAGCGCCTCTTTCCACCATGAGCCTTTTGAGACATCTAACAGCGCAGTAAGGGAGGCGGTTGTCATATCGCCCGCCTTGCGGCCGGTGAGGCCATAGACAAGATAGTCAGAAATAGTCATCACCGATGCCGTACGGCCCCATATCTCAGGCTTGTTCGCGCGGAACCAGTCCAGTTTGGCAAGCATGAATTCGCCGTCAGGGACAATTCCGAGACCGGTCTTCTCCATAAAGTCGGAGCGTGACGCAAGCCTTCCCAAAGGGTCGCAACCGATTGCGGCGCGGCCGTCTGGCCAGAGCACCAGCGGGGTCAGCGGTTCCATAGCCCCATCCAGCAGGATAAAGCTGTTTGCCTGTGACGAATAGGATATGCCATCTATTGCGGAGGCTGGTATTCCGGCATCCGCCAGAGCGCCGGTAACCGCAGTAAGCAGAGTGCTCCAAAAATCTTCAACCTGCAGCTCACAGAGGCCTTCACCCGTATTCTTAGGGACAAATGCGCGACCGAGCCCGCACTGCTGTCCGGCCCCGTCCCACACACCTGCCTTGAAATACGAGGTTCCCAGATCTATGCCCAGAAAACGGCTCATCACTGCATGCTTTCAATCAGTTTTTTGGTTTCATCCAGCATCGTGTATCCGGAAGAAACATCGAAGAACGAGTTGCCGGATTCGTAATATCTCTTTTCTACCGCTTCGCGGGTCACGACGTAGCCCTGCAGGTCACCGTTGGCGTAACCGATGAGCGAAACGTTATTGAATTCACTCTTGAGGGCAAGGCCAAACTCCACGAATATCTCGCCGGGCCATGCGGCAAACTTCCAGTCACCGACCTTGATAACTTGTAACTCTACCGGCAGGCACGATTCATAAACATCCTCCAGCTCGTGATTGGCGGCAAGAGTAGCCAGCAACAGCGCCTCTTCACTCCCGAACCAGTCCACTTCTGCGGTACGGGTCTCGCGAGGATCTGCAGTTGCATCGGCCTTCAATTGTTCAAAGTGGGCTTTTGCGCGGTCGCGGTTGGCGGTAGCCCACTCCACGGAGGGCATGTTGCGACGCGGAAGCTCCAGATTCTTACCGGCAACGGCCAGATCGAGACTGCGGTCAAAGATCACCCCTTTCACGGCCTGTGCAATAATGGACGCTGCCACAATCTCGCCCAGGCGCTGGGCCTCTGAGAAATTGTTGCCACGGGTTACGTGGCGCGGGCTCTGGTCGCCGGAGGTGCCCGTAAAGTATGCTACCGGGCACCCCTCCCCAAGCATCTCCTTGCGGAGCAACTCACGGGTGTAATGCGGGAAATCTGCAGAGCAGAGCCTGGAGTCTTCATGCAACACCGTAGGGTGCATGCAAACCACCATCATCGCGCAGATGTATTTCTTATCCAGACCGCGAACCAGCATGGTTGGCACCTGCATGTCTTTGGGGCCTGCAGGGTCGTGGCGGTTGGTACCCAGTCCGGTGGCATCGCCCATTACAAAGCCGATTTCTGCCTCACGGGCAGATTCAAAGGCCTTGATGCCGGCCTTTACGGACTGGGCCACCACAAACTTCATATACTCCATATCTGCAGGCGGGACTACCTTGTCTTTACGGCTGATAACCACGTCGAACGGAGTCGGTGCTGAGTGGGTGTGGGTTACGGAGACCATTATGTTTTCCCGGGGCACACCTGTCTTTGCAGATATGCCGCCGCGGATTGCCGACACCTGCGCCTTGTTGAGATAAAGTATGTCGTGAGTGATGAAAAATACCTGGCGGAAGCCGTTGTCCAGATAGAGGGCGGTGCAGGTCAGCGGGTCATGCGCCCCTTCGCTCATGCGCTCCACATACGGATATCCATATAGGAACTGCGAGTCTTTCGGGGTGATCTCTTCTATCGCCGCACCCGCTTTGATTGTTGCACTTGCCATATCCTAGTATTCATTTACCCAGTCGGGTTCAATATTCTTGGCGATTGTCTCGGAAACGAATACCGATGTCGGAACGGTCTGCATGATGGACTCGGGGATGCGGGGGCTCACCGGACCGTGCAGCACCAGACGGGTCGTGAAGCGCTGCCATGCGGAGGTGGTACCGTGGATGGTGATGGCGTGGGTATCGTGGCGATACTTGGCTGCAAGCACGTCGCGAGGGCCGATTGTAGCGGCTTTGGGCGGCACTGCTGCCAGGTTGCCGCTGAGGCCGAATGCTCCGTGCAGGGAGTTCTGCGCCAGGGTGAACGGAGAGAGGGTGCATACGCGTGCCCCCATCTGCTTCCACTCCTCAAGCGAACCCTGGAACTCAGGTGCGTCGGGCTCTATGAAAGCCAGGTGGCCGGTCCAGCCGGGACCTGCATAAACTATGTCAGCCTCGCCGGCATCGGATATCATCTTGCTGTAGTCGTTGATGTTCTTGTTGCTCAGGCCCACGAAATGACTCTTCTCGGGGCGGAGTTTCTCGTCCAGTTCATAGTAGAAGTTGTTCATCATCGCGTAGGTGAAGCCCTGGGGCCAGTTCTCCGGAGCGATGTTGCCATCCTGGTCTGCATACTCGTCCATGGCGAATGCATAGAGGTTGTGACAGTCGATATCCAGAGCGTTGCAAAGGCGTGCCACATAGCGGTAGGTGGTCACGGGGTTGGGCAGAATCATCACCACCTTCTTGTGGTTGTCGCTGCTCTCTTTGAGACGCTTTACCATATCGGCAATCATATAGTGCTCAACAGATGCGTCGGGCACCACCTTGATTCTGTAGTCGGGATTGGGATGTTTCTCCATATCCTCACGCTTGATTGCCGCAACGCGGTCTATCACCTCTTTGTCCCTGAAAGGAACCCACTGGGAAGGCTGGTATATAAACTTAGCTTCTGACATAATTTTATGATTATTAATGATTTTTATAATATTCTTCTCCATTGATCCAGGTGGACTGGACCTCCAGCGCATCGCTGAGCACAACAAAGTCGGCGTCGTATCCTGCTGCCAGCAGACCTTTCTGCTTCTCTGCATGCAGCACCTTGGCCGGGTTGTAACTGAGCATCTTGCTTACCTCAACGAGGTCGAGACCCAGGAAATCGACTGCATTGCGGAGCGCCTGGTCCAGGGTGAGTCCGCTGCCTGCCAGGGTATGGTCCTTGACACTGCGGGCGGGCGCGCCCTTGTAATCGAAACAGATGTCCCCCACATTGCCGAAAGTGTAGGTGCCCGGCCCGAAGCCCGCCCCGACATTGGCGTCGGTAATCAGGCAGACTTTGCCCGGACCGCCCTGCTTTGCCATCATGGCCATCTTGACTGCAACCGGATCCACATGCACACCGTCCAGAATGAAATCTACACTGACGCGGGGGTCGGCCAGCACCGCCTCGACGATGCCGCTGGGGCGTACGCCCGGCTCCGAAACCGGAGGGCACGGGAAAACGTCGTAAAAATGGGTGCAGTGACGCGCCCCGAGTTCTATGGCCCGCTGGGCCTGCTTGACGTTGGCTGCAGTATGGGTCATAAACACCGGAGTGCTGCCCTCCGCCATTATCGGGATTAATTCATCTATGCCGTCAACATCGGGTGAGATGCTGAAGATTACCTTGTAAGGCTTGCCGGCATCAATCAGGGCACGGACGCGGTCGGCACCGCCACCAACTATCGCATCTCTGTTAAAAGCGCCGGTAAGGGCCAGGAAGGGCCCTTCCAGGTGAAATCCCAGGATATTTGTACCGGCCGGCGCGGTGGAAGAGAGGGTCTTCAAAAACTCTGCATCCTCCCCCATCGGCCTTGGAGAAACGGTGGGGAGGAAACTCGTCACGCCGTATTGCGGCAACACGTCGCACATCCCTGCCAGATCCTCCACGCCATTATCCACGAGGAAGTTATTGACCCCGTGGATATGCATATCTATAAAGCCGGGAACAATATAGCCCTGGGAACAATCCACCACCTCGCACCGGGGCTTCTCCTGGGTAACTTCTACAATCTTGCCCCCATCCAGTACCAGATAGCCGTTGACTATCGCGGCTTCGGTAACGATTCTTCCTTTTAATGCCTTCATCGCACTTTGAATAATCTACCTTCCTGTCAATTTGTGGTAGTCCTCCAGTATCTGCGCGCAATAGGCACCCACGCCTACCACATCGGCACCCATACTGATAAAGTTATAACCCATGTCTATGAGTTCGGGGGCACCCTGCACGCCACCGGTAGTTCCGGCAAACTTGCCATACTTGTGGGCCAGTTCTGCAACGCGCTTGCGGGTTTCTTTGAGCAGCGGGTTGTTGAAGTTAAGCGGATCGCCTATACCCTGGCTGAAATCTGCCGGGCCAAAGAAGAGCATGTCAAACCCGGGCAGGGCGGCGATCTCCTCCAGCTCTTCCAGCGGTTCCGGGTCCTCGATCTGAAGTACGGTGAAGCGCTGCTCGTTGGCCTGTTCCATATATTTTGCACCGTCCAGCAGGCAGTATGCGCCATCGGCATTACCGCCGTCTATCGGACGCCGGCCAACCGGATGGAACTTGGTGTAATATACAATCTGCTTTGCCTCTGCAAGAGACATTACATGCGGCACCATAATGCCTGTTGCATCCATCTCAAAAGGTTTGATAAGGTTGCTGTAAGGGCCGCGGGACACACGTACCATTGTGTCGGCACCATAGGCCTTGGCGGCCAGGATCTGGGCCTTGATGTCCTGCCAGCCGTTCACACAATGCTCACGGTCCAGCCAGAGGCAGTCGAACCCGCTCAAAGCGGCAATCTCGGCGACCTCCATACCGGTCATATTCAGTTTGAAACAGGTAGCCACCTGTCCCGCTCTCATTTTTTCAAGCACTCGGCTTTTGCGCATGTTATCTACCATAATATCTAGATTTTATCTGTTATTTCTATTTTGATGCTTCATCTTTCTTCTTTACGCTGCGTTTGATGAGGATAAGGAATATTACACTCACCAGGGCGGTGATGGAAACCACCTGGAGTATCAGGCGCATATCTACCCCGTTGTCACGCAGGCCACCTATCACGTATACCCCCAGGCCGCCAATCACCGTGGTGAACATATTCATCATACCGTATGCGGTGGCGCGGTAACGCTTGTCCGTGGTAGCCACAATAATCGGCATCAGGTTGGTATCCACAAACATACGGCTGATTCCGTAAACCACCATAAACCCGACAGCCATCCAGAGTACGACTGCATAACCCGCAAAGAATGCGGCGGGTGCAGCTATGCATATACCTATGATGGGGATGTTGATGCGGGCGTATTTGTTGGTCTTGCTCCAGTTGTCGGCAATCCACCCGCCCAACAACAGTCCCACTATCTGCCAGGGGTTGAGGAACAGGGTTGCCAGCAGGCCCGCCTTCGTTTCAGGCAGCTGGAATGCCTCCTGATAATAGGTAGGGAGCCAGGAGCCCTCCACCTGGGCCAGGATACCCACTATACCCCAGAAGATTGAAAGGAATATGAAAGAGGGATTGGTAAACAGGTGCTTGAACGCCTCTGCAAAGGAGGCCTTCTCTTCCACAGGCTTTTCCAATACCGGTCTGGGCTCCTTTGGGGCCTCTTTAAGGGTAAAGAAGGCAAAGACGGTATAAATCACACCCACTATTCCGAAGAGTGAGAAAGCATAACTCCAATCCTGATGCGTGGCTGCCAGATGCGACCCGAGGAAACCGAGGCTGCCGCCCAGCACCAAACCCGACATGTGGAAGCCCGTCGCCCTGGATTGTGTCCGCCCCTTGTGATAATCCATAATCAGCGCCAGCGCGGCGGGAAGGTAGCATGCTTCGCTTATACCAAGCGCGATGCGGCATGCGAGCAGCTGCTCGTAATTGACCACACGCGACGTGAGCCAGGTAATTACCGACCACGACAACAGGCTGATGATAATCACCTTGACGCGGCTGAACTTGTCTGCCAGATAGCCCGCAATGGGGTTGGTGAATCCATACGCCCACAACAGGGAAGAAAACAGGAGACCATACTCCTTGTCGGTCATGGGGATGGCCTCTCTGATGGAGAGGCGCATAGTCGCTACCATAGAGCGGTCCAACTGGTTTAATGCGGCTGCAATAAAGAGGACGGCAACAACAAACCAGGCATAGCCGGTAGGTTTTTGCTGCAGGTTGGGGTTGTTTTTCTCCATAAGGGATCGGGTTTCGCACTGTTGCGAGTTCGAACCCCAAAGATAATCAAAATCCTATTCCGTTATAACTTGACGCTCAATTTAACCATGCCGTTGAAAGGGGCTGCCGGGAAATATCCGCACTCGTCCCATTCATAGTCGTACCATGCATCAGCTACATACTTTGCATTGAGCAGGTTGTTTGCGAATACCGCAATCTTGATCTTTCCAAAATCATAGCTGGCCGAGGCGTTAAGGAGATTGTAAGCCGGCAGCTTGTGCTCCGGATTTGAGCTGCTGTCAAAATACTGGCTCCCCACCACCTTGTCGGTGAGGGTTAAATTAAGACGACTTGTAGCATTCCAGGAGGCAGAGAAAGCACCCACATAGCCCGGAGAAAGCATCAGGTCGGTGAGGCTGCCGTCTTCATGCACAATCTTGTTGAGGCTCAATGTAGAATTCGCAGTTAACTGCAGACCGTAAAATGGCTGCCACCCGGCAGAAAGCTCGACGCCGCGACGATAACTCTTTGCCACATTATTCTTTATCATATAGCCGCCAGTCGTTTTCTTGCCTGTCGCCACCAGCTGATCCTTATACTCCATCAAGTAAAAATTGACTGCAACTGCAAGGATTCCGGAATCGTACCGATATCCGAATTCGTAGTCAAGAAGGCGCTCCGGACGGACCTCCGATCCCGACACTATGGCATCCTTAAGGTCGCTGCGGCACGGTTCCTTGTGAGCCAGGGCGGCAGAAACGTATACATTGCCGTTCATGCCAGCATGCATGGTGGTACCTACCTTGGCATTGAAAAAATCGTACGGATGGTCGCTGTCGAGCGGATAATAGTCATCGTCCATCCCGGCAAGCGAGTAGCGGATATGGCGCCACTGGGCATCGCCGTAAACGTTGATGCCACCGGCCAGCAGATACAGGGCACCTTTAACATAAGCCGAGAGGTCTTTCTTGAGGCCGTTGTTGTCATAATAATGGCGGTAGGTATCGACATCGGGCATCGCTTCCACCCACTTCAGGGTGCCGAAATGGTCGCCGTCGTAAAGCGAGTAGGTTACACCTGCCTGAGCCATGCCGCGCCAGGTCTCGTACTTGAGATTCATGCTCCCTGCATAGAAGTCGTTGGCCATCTTCTTCATCCTCACCAGATTGCTCTTGGTGTCGGTGTCAAAGCCATACTTCTTGAGTTTGGCGCTCTCCTTGAACTGTTCGTACCAGCCGTCGCCACGGGTGTAATTGAGGGTGGCGCTGCCGTAGAGATTCTCTGCCAGGCACACGGAGTAGATACCCTGCACGATATGCTGCATATAGTTGTCGGTCTCGTTGTCGTAGTAGCATACGTTGCCGGCTGCATCGTGATACTCTCCCGCGGGATTGTAGCGGCGGTCCGCCTCCATCTGCTCTTTGCTGATACCGTTCCAGGTAATGCCGGTGCGCTGGCGGCCGTGGATGTATATTATCTTGGCACTGCTGCGGCTGCCGTACCAGCTGCCCACCACGTTAAGCGAATGGAGCCGGGCAAATGCGTTGCGGATATAACCCTCTGTGCGGTTGTAATTATATCCTAAATCAAGGCTGAAGCCGTGACAGCTGCGACCGGTACCTGCACGAACGCCGGCCATTGCGGTGTAATATGAACCGCCGGCGAGGTCAAACTCCGCATAAGGCTTGGCCTGCGGAATGGCCGTCTGCAGGTTGAGGCTGCTGCCAAAGGCCCCCACGCCGTTGGTGGAACTTCCCACACCGCGCTGCAGCTGAGCCGACTCCAGCATCGATGAGAGCGACGGAAGGTTGACCCAGAACACCTCCTGCGACTCGGCATCGTTATAGTTGATACCGTTCAGGGTCACGTTCATGCGGGTGGGATCGCTGCCGCGGACGCGTATCTTGGAATATCCAAGGCCGGTACCTCCCTCATTCACGGAGACCACAGAGGGCTGCAGGTTGAGCATCATCACCAGGGAAGAGGAGGGATTCTGCACATCCAACTGCCTTTTGTCCATTTCGCTGAACGCCACCGGACTCTTTGCATCCACCCGGGAAGCGCTCACCACGATACTGTCCAGCGCACTGTGAAGCTGGTTTTCTTTTACAGAAAAAATGTCGGAGTCATCAAGATTCTGCGCCATAAGGCCGGCGCACAGCGGCAGAATCGCCGCAAGGGCCATTAAATGCTTTTTCATAATGTTTCCTTTACGCGGGTCCTAACCCGATCAAGTTCTTTGGGTATCATCTCAGCTTCGCGCCAAAAGTGCGCGACGCACCCCATTCTGGCGGCAAATATATATCATTTTCCGGCAATCACAAGCGGATGCTATGGCCTTTCAGGCGGCTCTGACTGCATGACATCCGCTTTGGGCGCGGATATCAACGGCCAAAGCAGACACACCGGTCACGCATGCACACAAAACGCCAACTACTCCGCTTGTGATTGCCGGAAATATGTCGTTACCGGTAAAGGATGACGTGGTTGCCGAGGCGGTTGGCCATAAAGCGGTCGAATTCTTCTCGGCCTTGGAATCGGAAGCGTATCTGGGTGCGGCAGCGCTCCGGGATGCGGGTATTGCACACCACCTCTCCGTTTGCCTGATAAATTTTGTCTAGATTCGGACCGCCGATCTTAAGAATCTTACAAGGACCTTCCGGGAGGATGCCGGCGATGCCGATTCCGATGCCTGATTCGAAGTGACTTGGCAAGGTGTAACTGCTACACATAGATAAAGGAATAGTGCAATGTGCAAAATCCACGGTACATTCCGCCGGGTTGCTGGAAGAGGGATTTGCCATGAAGGCAGGGCGGCCGGTCATCGCTTTCGCAACTACCAGCGTCCATAGTGATGGGATGTCTCCCTCGCAGCCGGAGATTATACCCTCGTCGCTCAGCCGGGACAAAGCCAGGCAGCAGGTTGTACGGCAAGTTTCCAGAAGGTCGAAGCACTTGATTGTCAGCGCAGTGAGGCGGTACTTTCCACAAATGGACCTTAGCGCCCGGTACATCCGTTC
Organism: Bacteroidales bacterium; assembly: GCA_017445425.1. Lineage (GTDB taxonomy): Bacteria > Bacteroidota > Bacteroidia > Bacteroidales > UBA932 > Equibacterium. The sequence goes on from JAFSUF010000067.1 coordinate 12,867, forward strand.
GGCATCTGACAGCGCTTCGCGACTGTATGTTGGGGCAGCGCCAGTGATGTTAGCCGGAGGGATAGCCTTGTGTCCCGCCTCGAGTTCATCGATAGGGATATCAATAAACTGTGCTCTGAACTTTGCCGTGACTACTTCATTGTTTATGCCGGAGGATATCAGCCAAGACGATGCACCCCCGATAAGACCGATGCGCTGCGTGGCAAGAGCTTCCATCACGGCTGGGTTGTCGTAGGGAGACGCCGGCGCAGCGTCCGGAAGCTCACGAGGGTCGATTAAATGGTCGCCGCCTTGTTCATCGCACTCGAGAGGCAAATTCACCAACTTATGCTCTACGCCCCTTTGCTCGAGAAACGAGGCGATCTCGAACGCCGCCGCCAGGCTGTTGTGATAGCCGTCGGAAAGCAGTATAATGGGTCGCGGCAGCTTCTCCCATACGCGGGTGAACAGTTCTTCAGTGCCTCCGGTAGCGATAAAGCAGACGGGATTCTCAAGTCCTGAGAGGTCGCTGTCGTAGTTATGGAGCATTATCTCTGCCCCGGAAAACTTGCGCAGTGCATCTTCACGTCGGCCAATTACTCTGGCAACGTCGTGCATCGCCGATGCGAAAACAATAATGTTCATATCATGATGGTCTATTTATATTTCGCGGTTGAGTTTCATGCAATCTCAAAGATACTCCATTTCCGTCAATCAACCGCGCTATCATTGTTCAGGTTGACAGATAATGCTTTGGATTTCTCAAAGAATATCATCATCTTCGTATCAAGCAATACGGCTCTGTCATCATAATGGTGGCTGGAGATAAGAGGCGACAGGTATTATGATGAATCAGAGAGAGTTTTTCCATCTATGCTCCGACGGCAACAGGTCGCCGGACTTCATTATCAGCAAGAAGGATTTTGTTGCGGCCATGAATATTATGGCCCTATGCGCTGCAAATACAGAGGCCGAGGTGGTTGGGTTTACTATTGAGGACACCCATCTGCATATACTCCTTTACTCGACACGGCAAGAATGCGTCAACTTCAAGAAGATGTTTGAGGCGACTTTCATCCGTTATGCCGCCAGAAACAGGAGTGGGTTGGGCTCATTCCGACTGGAAATAGAGATATTTGAGACGGCAGGTGATGAAGATTATATAAGGAATCTCGCGGCGTATATTGTGATTCAACCCACAAAAGACGGCAAGGGAATACTTCCTTTCGACTACGAATGGGGCAGCGGTTCACTTTACTTCAGATCCGGGAGGATACCGCCGGTTTGGCTTTGTGGGGAAGATGGCAAGATGCATACTCCCATCCGGTTTGGCCTTATGTCGATTGATGCGAGACGTGAAATAATTCACTCAAGGTCCTATACCATACCAGCGGACTGGTCTGTATGCAACGGAATCGTGTTACCGACGAACTACGTCAACGTGCCGATGTTCGAGAATATTTTCAAATCTCACAATAGATACCGAGTCTTTCTCTCGAATAATAGTGCCCGTGATGCTGAGATCATGAAACGTATGGCATTTGAAAAAGGCGTAATGCTTGACGATTTGGAGGCAAGAGAAAAATGTTCCGCCGAATGCAAGGCTTTATATGGGATCAGGGACCCGCGCAGACTCGCCTCCTCAGACAGGATAGCTTTAGCTCAAGTGCTGAGACGCAAGGACAGAATGACGATCAGGCAAATTGCCAGACTGATCCGTATTCCGGAGAGTGAAGTAGCACGATACGTATCGTAAACAGGCGGAGCCAGAGTGTCCATCAGGCTCACTCTATAACCATATCAAACTCGTCGTACGAAGCTCTCCGGTGAGCAAGATGTCTGGTCGAGGGGGAAATTCCGAACAGGGGCGAATATGTTTTGACTTTAATGGTCTTGCAGTCGGGTCAGAAAGTTGCTGCCTGTCGGCCCTGTTCTGGGCAGTCACAAAAAAAGCGGAGCAAACTGCGAAAAGAATGAGGACAAAACTTTTCATATTTTCAAAGATATTACATTTTCCGGCAATCACAAGCGGATGCTATGGCCTTTCATGCGGTTCTGACTGCATGACATCCGCTTTGGGCGCGGATACCAACGGCCAAAACGGACGCACCGGTCACGCATGCACACAAAACGCCAACTACTCCGCTTGTGATTGCCGGAAACGCTGTATATTTGTAAAAAAAGATATGGCGGACAATTTTTTAGAGAGACGGCAGGAAGAGCTTTCACAGAGACGGCCCATGGTAAAGCACACCGGCGTACAGTTGGAAAGCCTGCTCAAGAAAAATCGCAGCTACCGGGGATTTGACCAGGGCCGCATAGTGACAGAGGCCGAGCTGAAGCAGATTGTGCAGACCACTACCCTTGTGGCTTCCGGGATGAACAAACAGCGGCTGAGATTCCGACTGGTCACAAAGCCGGACGCGGGTAAGGTGCTGCCTCACATAACCCTTGGAGCAGCCCTCCCCCAAGAGCATCTACCCCACCCCGGCAGCGAACCGGAGGCATTCATTGTGGTATGCGCCACCGAACCGGAGAACAAGGTTATTGACATCGACCTGGGAATAGCCGCCCAGAGCATGCTGCTCAAAGCGACAGAGATGGGACTCGGAGGGATCTTCATACTAAATTTCCGCCCGGAAGCCGTACGCGAAGCACTCAAACTGCCGTTGACCCCTATTGCAGTAATTGCAATTGGCAAACCGGCAGAGAAGATATTCCTTGTCCCTGTCAGCGGAACCAGCGACCTGAACTACTACCGCAAGGAGGGAATCCACTATGTGCCCAAACTCCGGACAGAAGATTTATTGGTTTAACCAGTATTAGTACTTGATTATCAGCATATCGCCTTCGTCTATGATGAAGGCGTTTTTGCTTTTGCCCCACTTAGAGACTACTCCGAAGCGGTCGATTGTGCTGCACTGACGCGCGAACTCGACCTCGGCGCGGCATTTCCCAGTCCAGCTGGAGTTAACTACCACGATGTAGCGCTCATCGCCCTTTTCGATGAACGATACCAGGGCGGTGATATCTGTATCTATCGAAGCTATCGCATCCGGAAGGTCCTCATCTATGAGCGGCAGGCACGCGAAGGGGGTCAGATGGGTAAAGCGGGTCTTGACAACCTCCCCTGAGGCAAAGACTGCCTCCCGGTTCTTCATCTCAAGATTGGCCTCTTTGAGAAGGTCGTAGGCATCTGTCCAGGCCTCCCCCATCATAGGTGACCAGGAGGTGCCGCCAAAGTCACGTATGGTGAAATACTGCATCACCTTTGCACCGTATGCCAAATGCGTGTTCACAGTGAGGCGGACATTTTCCAGAGTGGGCTTGACATGCATGTTGTTGGGTCCTTCGCGGTCTATCCAGCATGTGGCGGCAAAGCCCCAGAAAGGAATTCCATACTTGCGGCATGTGACCAGGACAGCCTCGTTGCACATATACCACCAGTTTATTACACCATAATCCATGGTTGGATAGCAGTCGTAAGAGAGTATGCTGAGCCCGCAGTCTCGCGCGTATGTATCCACATAATCGCGATAGAAGTCGGTGCCGAGGGCACGGATAGAACCTAAGGGATTGAGATTGATATATACAGGATGATCAGGATCGATTGCCTCTATGTGCTCCTTGATCATCTTCAAATCGGGGATTCGGTTGAGGTTGGGCTCGTCGCAGATATGCCAGCCAAACAGTGCGGGGTGGGAGCGGAAGCGCTCCACCAGCTCATCAACCTTGTCAAACTCTACTTCATCTATGTTACGATGATCGGTATATGGTGCCAGCACCGCCAGTATCTTGATTCCGGCTTCTGCCGCAAGGTCAAACTGCAAAGCGGCGGTGGACTGGTCCATCTCTAAGGTGAGCATATCCAGGCCCGCCTCTGCAAGCTTCTGGAAGTTGGCTGCAGTTGCGGCATTATCCCTGAAGCCGAGATAGCCCAAAGAGAGGATATGCTCCGCATCTTGTGTCACAGGTTGCGCAAAGGCACCGTGGCAAAGGGTCGACATTATCACAAAAATCGATATAACTATCTTTCTCATATCAAATTACTGATTCTTTTCAAAATGCTGCCAATCTTTCATGCTGGACCAACTGCCACCCCATTTCCAACCACGGCTGGTGAACGCGTTGTAGCAAAGGTCGCCCCTGCGGATATAGTACGGACAGCGGAGGGTACGGTCGGCATATCGTGAAGCGGCGGCCGGCTTTACTACAGTCTCCTTCACATAGGGATTGTAAAGCGGGTTGATATCCACAGCCAGCCCCTTAGCGTGCATAGAGAGCTCCTGCATCCCAGGCTTGCTTCTGAAATTGAAGCAAGAGGTATTATTGTCTGCCATGGAGCGGTTGTCATCCGCCCCGTATTCGTCAATCAGAAAAACCTTCTCTATCGGGTAGCTGGCATCGAAGAGCTCCCGGAATATATCGAGCAGTTCGTCCGCCACCGGCGCGGCACATATCATCTCCCCAACCTGAGCATGTCCTTTAAAGTTGCGGTGCAAAAGATGGAGGCAACGCAGGGCAGAACGGGGAGTGGTGCAGCCGCGATCGTAGGAGACGCCGTCGATACGGGCAAAGAGTTCGTCGCCAAGAGGTTCTGCCCAAAAAAAGCACTCCTCCCCCAGCATTGACAGCTGCAGTTCAGACAATACACCTCCAACCGGCCATCTGACCTGAGTCTGGCCGGAGGCGAAAAGCGGCGCCAAAAGCACCGCAACCGTCGCCATTATTGTGCTTGACGGACGCATCTGACGGGATAGCAGCAAGCGCGTGTGTCACCGTAGTAGTTGCGTACTTCTTTGGAATCTTTATAGACCACGCTGCGGCTGCCGCCGTCGTCCCAGTATATGAAACGGGCGCTGGCAGAGTTCCAGAGCGCTGCACAGGTGCCGACCGTCATATCGGGGCGGTCCAATTTGACGCCGGTGTAGATGCCGCCGGCGAAGGGGAAGAAACACTTCACCCCGTTATCGCCCTTGAAATTGAAACCGTTATCCAGGAACTCCATCCTCTCCGCCACCTCAAAATCTATGAAGGCATTGGCGGGAGCCACCACATAACCCACCGGACAGGGATCGTATATTGTCTTTACCATCTCGGACAGGGGGTGGCAGAATGCGAAGTCGGGGTTACCCCAGAGGGCATGGTTGGTCTTGTCTTTGTGGGGCGCATACCAGTCGAATGCATCGTACACATCTTTCCAGGATACGGGATTGAGGGCCTGTTCCGGGTGTTTGACGGCATAATCGATGGTGCAATCCGTGTTGGTAAACATCCCGCCTGCGAGATCGCCATAGGCGAAGGGATCCTTGCGGCCCCATTGATAGTAGAGGCCATATGTCCGGTCGCCGTCGGCAGGGTCAGCACTCAGCGCCCCGAGGTTGCGGTCCATCACCTTCCAGCTGATGCGGTCGCGATTGGTGTAGGAGATGTCAGAGGGGTCGTCTGTGCACCAGATATGCCAGCTCCATAAAATCTCTCCATTGGCGTCGCACACTGCAATCTGGGCATTGCCCTTCTTGTGGTCGGCACGGAAATAGACCCTGTGGCCGTCAAACCTGATATCGCTCAGCACATTGTTATCGTTGAGCAGAACCTTTGCAGATGCAGGGTTGATACCGGCCTTGTCGGTGTGGAAACTGGCGCCGGGGATGATACCTCTCTGTCCGTTGCCGATGATGGTGGCATCAAAATAATAGAAGCCCGGATTAGGCACGACATAACAGTTTGCCGTACCGTTCGCGCTCAGATTGATGGCCGCCGTCATGATGGCGGTATGTTTGCTGGAGCATGACGCTGCCAGCGTCAGGGTCGCTATGGAAACAATTGCAAAAAATATCTTTTTCATATCCGAAAACTTCTATCTGTATTTGATTACCAACATGTCACCTTCGTCAACAACAATCTTCTCCCTGCCGGGCTGATGCTCTGTGAAAATACCGTCGCGATTGATGGTATAGGCCAGCGAGGCAAACTCCACCTCGGCGGTGAACTTCTCTTTACAGCTGCTGTTCACCAGGACCAGATAACGGTTGCCGCCATTCTCTACAAACGACACCAGGGCAGTCTTGTCTGTGTCGATGAAAGGGATTTCCGCCGGCATATCGTCGCTTATCAGCGGCAGGCAATAATAGGGAGTCAGATGGGTAAAACGTACCTTGGACACATTTCCGCCGGCAAACACAAACCCGCGGCGGTGTACCTCTGCATTGAACTCCTTCACCAGGTCATAGAGATATGTATATTTACCGTCCTGGGTTATGGGAGCAATGCATTGGGGGGAATAGGAACGGTACACAAAATACTGCACTACCGGGGCGCCATAAGCCAGGTCGGTATAAACCTGCAGGCGGAGGTTCTCCATGGTGGGCTTCTGGCGGGCAGGGCGCTCGTAATCCATTCCGCAGGAGGCGGTAAAGAGCCATACCGGAATCCCTTTCTCCTTGGATACCTGGAAATGCGCCTCTAAGCAGCGGTACCACTCGTTCATCACGCTGCCGTCTATCAGCACCGGATAGTGGTCGTAAGAGAGGATATCCATACCGGTACCCTCTACCATCTTCCTCACATAATCTGTGTAATAATCTGTGCCTAAGGCACGGATGCTGGCGTGTGGATGGAGGTTGATATGAACCGGAACATTGGGGGCTATGGACTTTATCCACTCCCTGCGCTCCTTGAGCATCGGAATCAGTTGAAGGCCGGGCTCGTCAAAGATATGTATCATCATCAGGTCCGGGTCGTCCTTCAAATAATCTATCACCTCTGCATGCTGAGGATGGTGGAGGGAATATTTCAGTCCCGCTTTCTTGATGAGGTCCAGCTTGTAGCGGATGGTGGGGAGCATATCCGCGTCATCGCGCACTCCGTCGCCGTTCATATCCAGCTTTTCTCCGCCCTCCAGTGTAATCATGGTGAAACCTGCATCTGCCACCTTCTGATAATCCTCCTGAGTCGTGTTGACCGGGTCAAGGCCTCCGAACGGGAGCAGATCCACCCTGGGGCGGGTAGCCGCAGTATATGGATCCTTAACCAATATATCCAGATTGATAAACTGCTCTTCCCCTCCGGGATAGATAACATCCACCAGGATATCCGGGGTCGATGCCGGATCCGGTGCGGTCAGGACAATGGAGCCGCTGCGGCCTCCGTTGGGAATCACCCTTGAGCTCCAGCCGTCAGAGCAGCGCAACGCCACCTTCCCTTCCGCGGGCAGGGAATACTTTACGGTGACACTGTCGCCGGCGCTGACCCCGTAACGGGCCTTGTCGAACTTGATACTTTCTTTGGCAAACAATCCCGCCGTAGCAAGCAGGAGCGCCAATAATAAAAATAGCGATTTCCTCATCTTATTTCTTTTGTTCAAGTGTAACCTTGTACATTCTGGGCCAATACTTGCCTGTGAGATAAATGTCGCCGGTTGCCTTGTGATGGGCAATGCCGTTGAGTACATCGGTGCGGGAAGAGCGCAGATTCC
>JAFSUF010000011.1 GCA_017445425.1 Bacteroidales bacterium
TCGGCACCCATCACAGCGATGTTGGCGGTGGGCCAAGCGTAGTTCATGTCGCCGCGCAGCTGCTTGCAGCTCATCACGATGTGGCTGCCGCCGTAGCTCTTGCGCAGGGTGACGGTTACTTTGGGAACAGTAGCTTCGCCAAAGGCGTAGAGCAACTTGGCGCCGTGCAGGATCACGCCGCCGAACTCCTGCTGTGTGCCGGGAAGGAAGCCGGGCACGTCCACCAGGGTGACTATGGGGATGTTGAATGCGTCGCAGAAGCGCACGAAACGGGCGCCCTTGCGGCTGGAGTTGATGTCCAGCACGCCGGCCAGGTTCTTGGGCTGGTTGGCGACGATACCTACCGACATACCGCCCATATGGGCAAAGCCGACGATGATATTGCGGGCATACTCGCGGTGAATCTCAAAGAACTTGCCGTCGTCCACGATGGAGTTGATGACCTCGTACATGTCGTACGGCTCGTTGGGGCTGTCGGGGATAATCTCGTTGAGGCGGTCATCCTTGCGGTCAATCGGGTCGTTGGTGGCAACAATAGGAGCCTCCTCGCGATTGTTCTGGGGAATATAGCTGATGAGCTCCTTGATAGTGGCTATCACATCCTCCTCTGTGTCACAGGCAAAGTGCGCCACGCCGCTCTTGGTGGCGTGTACGCTGGCGCCGCCGAGCTGCTCCTGGGTCACTTTCTCTCCCAATACCTGCTCCACGACTGCGGGGCCGGTGAGGAACATATAGCTGGCGTTCTTGCGCATAATTGTGAAATCGGTCAGGGCGGGGGAGTAAACCGCACCGCCGGCGCACGGACCAAGGATGGCGCTGATCTGGGGAACTACGCCGCTGGAGAGGATGTTGCGCTCAAAGATATCGGCATAGCCTGCAAGCGCGTTGACGCCCTCCTGGATGCGGGCACCGCCCGAGTCGTTGAGGCCGATGACCGGAGCACCCACCTTGACGGCCTGGTCCATAACCTTGCATATCTTCTGCGCCAGGGTCTCTGAGAGAGAACCGGCGTTAACTGTGAAGTCCTGTGCAAAGATGTAAACAAGACGGCCGCCGATGGTGCCGTAACCTGTTACCACACCGTCGCCCAGGAACTGCTTCTTCTCCATTCCGAAGTTGGTGCAGCGGTGCAGCATAAACATATCGAATTCTTCAAAGCTACCCTCGTCGAGCAGCATTGCAATACGCTCGCGGGCGGTATATTTACCCTTTTCGTGCTGGGCATCTATGCGGGCTTGACCGCCGCCGATGCGTGCTTTCTCGCGAAGCTCAATAAGAGTTTTAACCTTTTCGAGTTGCTGACTCATTATTTCTGATTTTAAAAATGTTTAACTATTTCTCTTTGGGATTTTCACAAATCTCTGTGAGGACGCCCATCGTGGACTTGGGATGGAGGAAGGCGATGTTGAGCCCCTCGGCACCCTTGCGGGGAGCAGCATCGATCAGGCGCACGCCTTTCTCGGTTGCATCTGCCAGGCAGGCTGCCACATCGGCAGTCTTGAAGGCGATGTGATGCACGCCGCCGCGGCCGCCGTTCTTCTCTATGAACTTGGCGATGGTACTCTCCTCGCAGGTGGGCTCCAGAAGCTCCAGCTTAACCTCGCCAATCATGAAGAATGCGGTTTTGACTTTCTGGTCCTCTACAACCTCGATGTTGTAGCATTTAAGGCCAAGTACGTTCTCATAATACGGGATAGCCTCCTCCAGGGAGGGAGTGGCTATGCCGATGTGTTCGATCTGTTTAAGTTCCATAACTGTGTTTATGTTATTTGTTTTGCGATTATATCTCAGTTTGCGAAAAAACGGTCCAAATATAGTGATTAATACTTATAAATAATAACAAAAAACAAGCGCCGGTTCAACAACTTATGAACCGACGCCAGTTTGAATAGTATTTGTTTTGGTTAAGTGTTACTGCTGCATGTTGTGATATACGTTCTGTACGTCCTCATCCTCCTCGATCTTCTCTAAGAGCTTCTCGACAGAGGCCTGGTCTTCAGCAGAAAGCTGCTTGAGGTCGGTGTTGGGGAAGCGGTCAAACTTGGCCGACATGATCTCATAACCGTTGCTCTCCAGATACTGCTGGATATTGTTCATGGCGGTGAATTCGCCGTATATCATGATAACCTTGGGGTCGTCCTCGTCCTCGTCTCCGCCCTCGCGGAAAACCTCCTCTGCGCCGTAGTCGATAAGTTCCAGCTCCAGCATTTCGAGGTCGATATCGTCGCGGTCCTTAACCGTGAAGACGCTCTTGCGGTCAAACATGAACTCCACGCTGCCGCTGGTGCCCAGGTTGCCGCCAAATTTGTTGAAATAGCTGCGGATGTTGGCCACGGTGCGGTTGGTGTTATCTGTAGCGGTCTCAATCAGGATGGCGATGCCGTGAGGGCCGTATCCTTCGTAGAGAACCTCCTTGTAATCGCCCTGGTCCTTGTCTGTGGCACGCTTGATTGCGCGCTCCACATTCTCCTTGGGCATATTCTCGCTACGGGCCTCCTGCAGGAGTGCGCGCAGGCGCGGGTTGCCGGTAACGTCGGGTCCGCCCTGTTTCACAGCAATGGTAATCTCCTTTCCAATCTTGGTAAAGGTCTTGGCCATGTGGCCCCAGCGCTTGAACTTGCGCTCTTTGCGGAATTCAAAAGCTCTTCCCATAATTATTCAGCTGCGTTGAGACGGGTGATGTACTTGTCGATATCGGTAGCCTCGGCAGAGGCGGGATATTTAACCTTGATATCCTCGTAGAATGCCAGGGCCTCGCCCTTGCGGCCAAGATCCTCTGCAGCGATGCCGGCCTTGAGCAGGTAAGCTGCGGTGAAGGGGGTGCTGCCCGCGTTGATGGCTGCCTTATACTGGGCCAGGGCCGACTCGTTGTTGCCCAGCCCAACATAAGCATCGCCCATGCAGGCGAGTGCGCGGGCCTTGAGGATGGCGTCCTTGCCATTATACTTCTTGAGATAGTTGAGGGCCTCTTCGTAGTTCTTGAGCTGCAGCTGGCATACGCCTGCATCAAAATAGACGCCCTGGCCAGCCTTGCGGCCGTATTGCTCGATAATATCTGCAAAACCCAGCACGTTGCCGTCGCCGCTTAGGGCCTGCTCAAACTGACCCATCTGGAAATAACGCTCCGCACCGGCTGCGGCTGCCTTTGCCTCCTGCTGTGCGGGCTTGATGACCCAGCGGTTTACAGCCACTATCGCGCAGGCTGCGATAAGGATAATAAGCAGGATGGTTGAAAGCAGATTGCCGTTCTTCTTAAGAAACAATTCAACACCACTCACAGCCTCGCCGACGGCCTGGTTGTTCTCGGTTTGATTGTTGACTTTTTTTGTTGCCATTATTATTTATTTAATTATCGTTTGCAGTAAGTGTGCAAAAATATAATAAAAATGCGAAACCACAATAATATTTTGTACTTTTGCCATAGCTATGTATCTGAAGAAAATCAATATCCAGCACTTCAAAAACATAGGCGGGGCCCACATAGAATTCTCGCCGGCGCTCAACTGTATCAGCGGCGACAACGGCGAGGGGAAGACCAACCTGCTGGACGCCATCTTCTACCTCTCCATGACCAAGAGCTACTTTTCCGGCAGCGAGCAGTTCACCCGCACCACCGGAGAGCGGACCATGGTACTCAGCGGAGAGTACGACGCGGGTGACGGGGCAACCGACACAGTAGCCGTGATGCTGGACGGTGAGGCCAAGACGGTGCGGTGTAACAAAAAGAACTATGCAAAGTTCAGCGACCATATCGGCAAGTTCCCCATTGTGATGATATCGCCCTCCGACACTTCGCTTATTAACGAGAGTGCCGATGCCCGCCGCCGCTTCATGAACATGATGCTCTCCCAGACCGACCGGGAGTATATGCGCGCCCTGCAGAACTACAACAAGCTGCTGCTCTACCGCAACCGGCTGCTTAAAGAGGATAACGGAGACGCCTCCCTGATAGAGACCATCACCTTCAAGATGAACCCCTTTGCCACTTATATCTATGATAAGCGGCGGGAGCTATGCAGTCAGCTGCAGGAGCTCGCAAGCGAATATTACAACCGCCTCTGCGACGGCAAGGAGAGCATTTCGCTGCAATTCCAGTCCGACTTGGAGAGGGGCGAACTATACGGCCTTTTAGAGAAAAACCTTGAGCGCGACCGGGTGCTCCGCTACACCTCCTGCGGCGTGCAGCGGGACGAGATAGCCTTCCGGATGAACGGCAGCCCCATACGCAGCTGCGGCAGCCAGGGGCAGCAGAAGACCTTTGTGCTGGCCATCAAGCTGGCGCAGTTTGTGATTATGCGCAGGCACTATGGTTTTGCGCCGATACTCTTGCTGGACGACGTGTTTGACAAGCTGGACAGCGGCCGGGTGGAGTTCCTGCTCAAGACGGTGGCCAGCGAAGATTTCGGGCAGATATTCGTGACCGACTGCAACAAGGTCCGCCTGGGAGAGATTGTGGCCGGGATGGATGTGGAATCGGCCATGTTCAGCGTGAAAGGGGGAGTATTTACCCGCGAGAATTAATTATTACATTTCGCATACCACTTATCGCTCGAATAATGAATAACTTGGAAGATGCGAAACTTGAAATAAAATGGAGCGCAAGAAGTTCTCAACTATAGGGGATGCCCTTGAGCGCTGCCTGGGTAACACCTCTCTGGCAGAAGGGCTCCGCTATGGTCGCGTGTGCGATGCGTGGGATGCCGCCGTGGGCGACGCCATCGCCCATGTGACCCTTGCGAAAGAGTTTGAAAACGGTGTGCTCACCGTCCGTCTGAGTTCGTCCGTGGTGCGGATGCACCTTGAGATGAGCAAGGAGGATATCCGGGCCCGGATTAACGAGCAATTGGGTGAAGCGATTGTTAAATCCCTGATATTCAGATAGTGAAAAAGATAGTCATAGATAGCGCCGTCCCCTATATTCGGGGTGTGTTTGAGCCCTGGTTCAAGGTAGAATATGTTCCCTGCGCCGCCATAGATGCTGCAGTGGTGCGCGACGCCTCAGCGTTGGTTATCCGCACCCGCACAAAATGCAACGCCGCCCTTCTGGAGGGGTCGGCAGTCGAAGTGATTGCCACCGCCACCATAGGCTTCGACCACATAGATATGGCTTGGTGCCGCGATCACGGCATCGCTGCCTTCAACGCCCCCGGCTGCAATGCCGATGCGGTGATGGAGTATGTCTTTGCTGCGTTGAATGTGTTTGGACGTCGCAAAAGCCTGCAAGGCGCCACCCTGGGTGTGATCGGAGTGGGGCAGGTGGGGCATCGTGTGGCCGATATGGGGCGCAGGCGCGGCTTCCGTGTCCTGGAGAATGACCCGCCGCTGGAGGCCGCCGGTACAAGCGGACGGGAGTTTGTGCCTCTGGATTATCTGCTGGAACATAGCGATATAGTTACTATCCATATCCCGCTATGGCCGGAGAACCGCAATTTTGCCGACACCTCTTTCTTTGAAAAGATGAAGCCGGGCGCCATATTCATCAATGCCTCCCGCGGCGGCATAGTGGATGAGGAGGCCCTGCTGGCTGCACGCCCAAAACTTGATGGGCTGGTTGTGGACGTTTGGAAGGGCGAGCCAAACATCAATCCGGCACTGCTGGCTGCCGCCGACATCGCTACCCCGCACATCGCAGGTTATTCCATAGTGGGCAAAATCAACGGCACCATGGCTTCGGTGCGCCGCATCGGGGAGCACTTCGGCATCCCGGAACTCGCTAATTTCAAGATAGAGCATTCTTACAAGCCATACGATATTGAATCGTATGATATCATGGCCGACGATGCCGCCCTGCGCACCGCCCCCGCCCGCTTTGAACAACTCCGCACAGAATATCATCTCCGCGGATAGAATTATTTGTTTTTCAAATAGTTTTGCAATACCTTTGTGACAACTCCCCGGGATTGCGGTGAAGCAGTGATACTGTCATGAACCGAGCTAGATGCAGCAATCTCAGGGATTTCTTTTATATCAAATGCTTCGTGGAGGTAGAGCCTCTTGTTTTTCAAATTATCGATAACTACAACCACGCAGATATAAGTATTCTCCCCGATCTTTATTGGGGCCGCAATCATTCCTGTCTTTTGCTTCTTGCCTCCAGTGCCATAGTAATCTAGTGGTAGGATTATAGATCCGTGTGTCCGACTCCATGCGATTTGTCGGATTGAATGCCCTTCATATCAAGTATGATGTCGCCAAATGCAGAATGAGCTATCCTGCCTATTGAGATGAAGCAATCCAGTACTTGTCTCGCAAATGTAGTTCCTTCTTTTGGCTTAAACTCATCACCTGTTAAGATGGAAACAGGTTGGTCATAATCAAATACGCACATATCTCTTTCACTATTTTTCCCGAAGGATACAAATTATTTGATTATCTTCGCCGCTTGAATATTAGTGTTTGCGATGATTTCGAAAGCTGCTTTAGAGGCATTTAAAAATATAGAGACCCCGTTCTATTATTACGATATGGAGCTGTTGAGCGCGACTCTGGAGGAGTGCCGCAGCCAGGCCGCAAAGTACGGCTTCAAGGTCCATTACGCCATCAAGGCCAACGACCAGCAGCGCATTGTGGATACCGTTTGCAACTACGGTTTCGGGGTGGATTGCGTCAGCGGCGGAGAGATAGAACTGGCTGTGGAGTCGGGCTTTGACCCTGCAAAAATCGTATTCGCAGGGGTGGCCAAGACCGACGCCGAGATACGCCTTGCGCTCAAGGCCGGCATCGGCTGCTTCAATTGCGAATCGATACCGGAAATCGAGAGGATAGATGAGATTGCGGGGGAGATGGGCCTTCGCGCCAACATCGCCATCCGCGTGAATCCAGACATCGATGCCCATACCCATAAGTACATCTCTACCGGCTTGGAAGAGAACAAGTTCGGTATCAGCATCCGGGCGTTTGACACCGTTGTGGAGACCCTCTCCGCTGTGAAGAATATCAACTTCTGCGGACTGCACGTGCACGTCGGCTCGCAAATCACTGAGATGAGCGTATTCGCCCTTGCATGCAAGCGGACTGTGGACCTGATGCACCGTTTTGAGAGGGCCGGATTCCCGGTGAAGAGCATCAATCTGGGCGGTGGCTTAGGCGTGGATTACCAGCACCCGGTTGCCAACCCTATGCCGCAGTTTGACGCATGGTTTGCCACCGTGCACGAGAATCTGCCGCTCGAGCCGGGGCAGGAGCTTCACTTTGAGCCCGGACGCTCGCTGGTGGCGCAGTGCGGCGACCTTATCTCCCGCGCAGTGTATGTTAAGCAGGGCATAGACCGCAAGTTTGTGATACTCGACGCCGGCATGAACGATTTGATCCGCCCCGCTCTGTATCAAGCATACCACGATGTGGAGAACCTTACCAGCGACGGCGAGCTGCAGCGTTACGACGTCGCCGGCCCGGTTTGCGAATCGTCCGACAGCTGGGGCGAAGGCCTTATGGTGGCAGAAGCCCGTCGCGGCGACCTGTTCGCCATCCACAGCGCCGGCGCCTACGGCCAGGTTATGGCTATGCCCTACAACCGCAGGCCATTTGCAAAAGCGTATTATTCAGATGAAGTTCTGAAATAGAAGATATTCTGTGTATTGAATTAGACTAATACGAGACTAGTACTAGTATTTAGACGAAATATTGTAATGGAGAATACTGATGCTTCATAAGGACATAGGCCGCCCGTGGCTTATTGAACGGGAGGGGCCCATCCGTTAGGATGGGAGGGATAGGATGCGCAGCATCCGTAGTCCTTTGGAAGCATTAGTATTCGGAATGGAAATATCGTTGAGAATAATAAAGTAAACATATATGTTCGAGAACCTATCAGATAGATTAGAGCGTTCGTTTAAACTGATCAAGGGTCAGGGTAAGATTACGGAGGTTAACATTTCTGAAACCCTGAAAGAGGTGCGCCGAGCACTGCTCGATGCCGATGTCAGCTACAAGATAGCCAAAAACTTCTGCGACACAGTAAAGCAGAAAGCCATCGGCCAGAACATACTCATCGCCGTGAAGCCGGAGCAGATGATGGTCAAGATCGTGCACGACGAGCTGGCAGAACTTATGGGCAGCGAGCATACCGAGCTCAACGTCAAGGGCAATCCCGGCATCGTGCTGGTGGCCGGCCTCAACGGTTCCGGTAAGACCACCTTCACCGGCAAGCTCGCGCTCTGGCTCAAGAGCAAGAAGGGGATGAAGGTCCTGGTTGCCGCTTGCGATACATTCCGCCCCGCCGCCATAGAGCAGCTCAAGACCCTCTGCGGTCAGGTTCAGGTGGAGTGTTACAGCGAAGACGGTGTAAAGGATCCGATCACCATCGCGCAGAACGCCATCTCCAAGGCCCGCCGGGAAGGTTTCAGCGTGGTAGTGATAGATACTGCCGGACGCCTGGCAGTGGATGAAGAACTCATGAACGAGATATCCGCACTCCACAAGGCAGTCAAGCCCACCGAGACCCTGTTCGTGGTGGATGCCATGACCGGTCAGGATGCAGTGGAGACCGCCAAGGCCTTCAACGACCGCCTCAACTTTGACGGAGTCGTCCTCACAAAGATGGATGGTGACACCCGCGGCGGTGCTGCACTCACTATCCGTTCTGTGGTGGACAAGCCCATCAAGTTCATCAGCAGCGGCGAGAAGATGGATGCGCTGGACGTGTTCTATCCAAAGCGTATTGCCGACCGCATCCTGGGCATGGGCGACGTCGTCTCCTTAGTGGAGAAGGCACAGGAGCAGTTCGACGAGGAGCAGGCGCGCGCCCTGCACAAGAAACTGGCAAAGAACCAGTTCACCCTCTGGGATTTCTACGGTCAGATACAGCAGATCAAAAAGATGGGCAACATAAAAGATCTGGCAGGTATGCTCCCGGGTATGGATAAGGCATTGCGCGACGTGGACATAGACAACGATTCTTTCAAGGGTATCGAGGCCATCATCCTCTCTATGACTCCGTTCGAGAGAGAGAACCCGGATATGATAAACGGCAGCCGCCGCAAGCGCATCGCGGCCGGTAGCGGAACCACCATAGTTGAGGTAAACCGCCTGCTCAAACAGTTTGAGGGGACCCGCCGGGTAATGAAGAACTTTGCGGGTGGAAGCAACGTCGCCAATATGCTGCGACGCAGAAGATAAAACATAATAGTTACAGATATGATTCTACTGGATGGCAAGGCTGCGTCGGCGCGCATAAAAGCTCAGATAGCGGCGCAAGTTGAAGCGATGGTTCAAGTTGGAGGCAAGCGACCGCACCTCACCGCGATACTGGTCGGAGAGGACGGCGCAAGCAAGACATACGTCGCAAATAAAGAGAAAGCGTGCACGGCGGCAGGCTTCACATCGGAAGTGGTCCGGATGCCGGCATCCACCTCAGAAGAGGCACTCCTGGCAGAGGTCGCCCGACTGAACGCCGACCCCGATGTAGACGGCTTCATAGTGCAGTTGCCGCTTCCCGGACACATCAACGAGAACAGGGTGATAGAGGCGATAGACCCCCGCAAAGATGTGGATGGATTCCACCCGGAAAACGTCGGCAGGATGATGCTGGGGCTCCCCTCGTTTATCTCTGCAACCCCCTTTGGAATCGTGACTTTGCTGGAGGAGTACGGCATCGAAACCAGCGGCAAACACTGCGTGGTGCTGGGCCGCAGCAATATAGTCGGCCGGCCCATCGCCAACCTGCTGAGCCAGAAGGCAAAGGCGGGCGACTGTACAGTAACCATCTGCCACAGCCGCACCAAAGACATTGCTAAATACACCCGCGATGCCGACATCATCATCGCCGCGCTGGGCGTGCCGGAATTCCTCAAGGGCGATATGGTGAAAGAGGGTGTCGTGGTTGTGGATGTCGGCATCACCCGCATCGCCGACTCTTCCGAGAAGGGGTATCACCTGGCAGGCGACGTCGCATTCGACGAGGTCGCACCAAAGGCGTCCTACATCACCCCCGTCCCCGGCGGCGTAGGCCCTATGACCATCGTATCCCTGCTGAAGAACACTTTAAAAGCTGCCATTAACCGCCAGTCATGAAAATAGTTATCCTTGATGCCGACACGGTGGGTGAGTCCCGTGTGCTGAACGAGATTGCTAAGCTGGGCGAGTTGGTTAAGTATTCCCGTACAAACAGGGGGGAGGCTGCCGTCCGGATTAAAGATGCGCAGATAGTCATTACAAGCAAAGTGCTTATCGGCCCTAGTGAGATGGATGCGGCGCCGGACCTGAAGCTCATTTGTGTAGCCGCTACGGGGACGGACAACATCGACCTTGAGTATGCTGCCCGGAGGGGAATCGCCGTGAAGAACGTCACAGAGTACTCCACAGAGAGCGTCACGCAGATAACATTCATGCATATCTTCCGGCTTCTGACGCCGGGTCAGTATTGGGACGGTTTTGTGAAAGATGGCTCCTGGACCGGCAGCGGTATCGCAACCGACCTGAGCCATACCTGGCCGCAGCTCGCGGGCCGCACAATAGGCATTATCGGCATGGGCAAAATAGGAGGCAGGGTTGCGCAGGTGGCCTCTGCTTTTGGGATGAAGGTGGTATATTTCTCCACCTCCGGAACCGGTCACTGCACAGATTATCCTTCGCTGCCGCTGAGCGGATTGCTCTCTGTGAGCGATATTGTGTCGATACACGCCCCGCTTAGCGAACGCACGCGCAATCTGATTGGCACTAAGCAGCTTAAGCAGATGAAACAGACCGCCATCCTGGTCAACGTGGGGCGCGGCGGCATAGTGAATGAAGATGATCTGGCCAAGGCCCTTGACGAAGGTGTCATAGCCGGTGCAGGGGTGGATGTATTCATGATAGAACCTCTTCCGGCCGGGCACCCTTTCCTGCATATGACCCATCCTGAGCGGTTGAACTTGAGTCCGCACATCGCGTGGACCAGCAACGAGGCCCGCGACGCCCTGCTGCAGCGGGTTTACCAGAACATCCGGGATTACATGACTACGGCGTAGCCGTAGCTCCTTTCAAGACATAGCCCGCAGCGGACAGACCAATTGTTTTAGAATTGGTCTTTTTTATTTCCAATAATGCCTAATTTTTTATAAATTTGAAGGTTTAGATATGATGAAACCCTCGTTTTATACGCCTAAATCAGGGGGTGTTGACATAACTAGTTGTAATCCAGCCCATAACACGATTTGGGATGAACTAGGATTATGTGCCTGAACGGACAAGATAGTTTTTGAAACATGACCATTCCTGGGAAAAAAAGCTGGCAGGACGAGGTGCGCTGGTATGTGATGCGGGCGCACAAGAGCGAAAAGAAGGCGGAGGAATGTCTGGCAGAAAACGGCCAGATGGAGTTTTACATACCAAAACGCTATGTTGTCCGGCAATTCCACGGCGTCAAAAGCAAACGTCTGGTACCGGTAATCCCGGAAATGGTTTTTTTACGGGCCAGTCACCGGCAAATTGTTGATTTTAAAAAGTTGAACAATTTTTTACAATTCGTAATTTGGAACAAGAGTACCGGTCCGGAGTGCCTCACGGTTCCCGACGTCCAGATGGAAGATTTTATCCGCGTCACCTCCAACCCCGATGCCGACACACTATTCCTCCGCCCGGAGGAGGTGAATATCCGGCAGGGCGCAAGGGTGCGTATCCTTGGCGGAGAGCTGGACGGCGTGTGCGGGCTGTTCATGAAGGTTAAGGGCAAGCGGAACAAGAGGCTGGTGATTTTACTGGACGGGGTGCTGGCCGTTGCCGCAGATGTCAGGCCGGATTTGGTACAAGTGATAGACTAGAGGTTAAAAGATATGGGATTTCTCTTTTTCAAGAAGCGTAAGGAAGAGGCCGTCGTGTTTCCAGGCGCTGCAATATTTGAAGGATTTACAGACTGGCACAGCCATATTCTTCCCGGAGTGGACGACGGTGTGCGCACCATGGAGGAGTCTCTGGCGATTCTTGCCCGATATGAAGAGTGGGGGGTGAACCACGTGTGGCTGACGCCTCACATCATGGAAGATATGCCCAATGAGACTCAGGCCCTGAGAGACCGGTTTGAGGAGTTGAAGGCAGCTTATGCAGAGGATCACGCCGCCCGTATGGCTGCCGCAGACGAGGGGGGTGGAGACAATGCGGAAAGTGCTGCAAAGCTGGTAAGGAGGAATCCGTTAAAACTCTCCCTCGCGGCAGAGAACATGCTTGACAACCTCTTTAAGGAGCGTCTTGCGGCTGACGATCTCCTTCCGATTGGCCCTAAGGGCGACAGCCTGCTGGTGGAGACATCCTACTATAACCCGCCGATGAACCTCTACGACACACTCGAGGAGATTCGCAAAATGGGATATAACCCCATTCTGGCGCACCCGGAGCGCTACGTCTATATGAGTATGCGCGATTACGACCGGCTCAAGGGGATGGGAATCAAATTCCAGATGAACCTCTTTTCCCAGGCCGACCGCTACGGGCGTACAGTCCACAAGAAGCTCCTGGAGCTGCTGGACAAGCATTATTACAACTACATGGGCAGCGACATCCACAGCATGGGAATGCTCTCTGAAGTTCCCGATATAAAGTTCAGGAGTGCCTACCTTTAGCCGCTTTTGTCTGACGAATAAAATTAAACAATAACATAAAATCAAAATGAAACGCAAAACACTAATTCTTCTTACAGGAGTTTTGGCCCTGCTTGCTTCCTGCGGCACACCCAAGGAAATAGCATATTTCCAGGATATCAAGGGGGAGGCCTCCTTGAAGGCAGTGAAGGAGGAGACGATACGTCTGAAACCTTCTGACAAGATTTCTGTGATTGTCAACAGCCGCGATCCCCAGGTGACGGCGATGTTCAACCTGCCTTACTACACCAAGCGAATAGGTGACTCCCAGTCTCTCACAAGTAACAGCGGCATCGTGTCCAGTTCCCAGACCGGTATGTCCGGATACACCGTGGGTTCCGACGGATGTATAGATTTCCCCGTTCTGGGCAAGATCCTGGTGGCCGGCCTTACCCGCGAAGAGGCAGAAGACCGCATCAAGGAGGAGTTGCTTGACAGCCGCCAGATTAAGGATCCGGTCGTGATCATAGACTTCATGAACCTGGGTTTCTCCATTCTGGGAGAGGTAGCTAAACCGGGGCGTTACAAAATTGACCGCGACCGCTTTACCGTGCTCGATGCAATCAGCATCGCCGGAGACCTTACCATAAACGGACGCCGCGACAATGTCATGCTGGTGCGCCACGAGGTCACCAAAGACCGCACCTACATACTTAACCTGATGGATGCTAATAGTCTCTATGCTTCTCCAGCATTCTATATGGAGCAGGGAGACATAATCTATGTGACTCCAAATGACAAGCGTATCCGGGAATCAACAGTGAACGGCAACAATGTCCGCAGCACATCATTCTGGATCTCACTTACGTCTCTGCTCACTTCTGTAGCCCTGCTCGTGTTTAATATTTTAACCCGCATTAAATAGTTATGGAAACCAACAACAATAATTTAAGTTATTCTTCCCAGAAAGAAGCTGAAACTGTATTTGCCGCCCGCGATCTGTGGGGTCTTGTCATAGGTCACTGGCCGTGGTTCCTCATCACTCTTGCACTGGCGATGCTGATAGCGACCTATTACGTTGTCACCACGGTACCTGTTTATACCCGGAGCGCATCTGTACTGATCAAGGAAGACAAGAAGGGCGGTTCAATTGCCGGCGATCTTTCGGACCAGTTCAACGATCTTGGTATAGGTGTTTCCAAAGTGAACGTCAATAACGAGATTATTAACTTTCTCTCACCAGACCTCATCCTGCAGGTGGCAAAGAACTTGAATCTGGATGTGAACTATCAGGTGAAAGGGGCAACTTATATGCAAACACTGTACGGCAGCTCTCTTCCTGTAAAGGTGCAGTTTTTGGACGTTGCTGCCAGCAGGTTTTCGAGAATGCAATTGACGCTGCTCGATTCAAAAGCCGTACTGTCCGGCTTTGCAGGTGGCGACATAGAGGAGGGACTTGACCTCAAACCTGTTGAGGCGGCTTTTGGCGACACTGTAAGTACTCCACTTGGCCCTGTTGTCGTGACCCGTTCACAATATGGTGATTTGCAGTATGACAAGCCGATAACTGTTACAAGGAGTTCGTATCAGGCAGCTGCGGCAGGCTGCAGGTCAAGGCTTACTGCTGTTCTCAACGGCAAGCAGACAACAGTAATTGATCTTGGCTACAGAGATGTCAATACCCAGCGTGCAGAGGACGTATTGCAGATGGTGATTAACGTTTATAACGAGAACTGGATAAAGGATAAAAACCAGATTACCACCTCCACCAACCAGTTTATTGCAGACCGACTGCGCATCATAGAGCAGGAGCTGGGAAATGTGGATAAAACCATCACAGACTACCGCTCAACTCACCGTCTTCCGGACATGAATTCTGTAGCCAATATTGACATGCAGATGTCTGCAGAAGTCACAAAACACTTGTTGGAACTCCGCAACCAGCTCTCTATAGCCCGCTTCCTGCAGAACGATATCAGGGGAGCGTCGCCAGGGGCTCTTCTCCCGGCCAATGTCGGTCTGGACGATAACAGCACCTCCTCGCAGATTACAGAGTTCAATACAGCAATGCTGCAGCGCAACCGCCTGGTAGAGAACTCCAGCGAAGAGAACCTGCTGGTAATAGACCTCAACAAGCAGCTCTCATCTATGCGCACTGCTATTCTCACATCACTTGACAACTATATAAAATCCCTTGAGATTCAGATACAGTCTTCACAGGCTGCACGCCAGAGCAGCGAGGCCCGCGTGAGTGACATCCCTGTCCAGTTGGGACAGCTCCTTTCTGACGAGCGTCAGCAAAAGGTCAAAGAGGCCCTCTATCTGTTCTTGCTCCAGAAACGTGAAGAGAATGAGCTTTCGCAAGCCTTCACAGCTTACAATACCCGTATAGTTGCTTCCCCCAACGGTTCCAATACCCCGATATCACCAAAGAAAATGATGATATATCTGGTTGCTCTTGCACTCGGTTTTGCCCTTCCGTTCGCATTCTTCTATCTCAGGGAGATTATGAACACCACTGTGCGCGGCCGTAAGGACCTGGAGAACATTTCGGCACCTTTCCTGGGCGAGCTGCCGGCTACGACGGCTACCCACAAGTACTTCTCAAGGCAGAGGATATCCGACAAGGCGGAAGACCGCAAGATCGTGGTGAAACCTCATAGCAGGGACATGGTAAACGAGGCGTTCCGCGTAATCCGCACCAACCTTGAGTTTATGAAGGGAAAGGAGAAGGATATAAAGGTTATGATGGTTACATCGTTCAATGTAGGCGCCGGTAAGACCTTTGTAGCCTCCAACCTGGCAACAGCACTTGCAATAAAGGGGCGCAAGACAATAATAGTTGACCTTGACCTCCGTAAGCGCTCTCTGAGCGCCCTTGTGGGGCAACCTGAAGAGGGAGTATCGGGCTATCTGGGCGGATTGACAAACGACTGGCGCAGCCTGTTGGTACAAGGCCTTGGAGACACTCCGGTGGATGTCCTCCCCGCGGGTAAGATGCCGCCGAACCCCGCAGAGCTGCTGGGTGAGACCCGTTTGAACACCCTTATCCAGGAATTGAAGGAGAATTATGATTACGTAATGCTAGACTGTCCTCCTGTCGAGATTGTTACCGACAGCGACCTCATCGCACCTTATGCAGATATCACGATGTTCATTATCCGCGCGGGTCTTATGGAACGCATAATGCTCCCGGAGGTTGAACGTTACTACAAAGAGAAGAAATACAACAATATGGCCCTGCTGCTCAACGGCACAGAAGCTACCGGACGCTACGGCTACAAATATGGCTACAGGTACGGTTACAGGTATGGCTATTCTTATGGCTATGGCCGTTATGGCTCCTATGGTGCATACAGGTACGGTTACGGAGAAGAAGACAACTCCGGCAAAAAGGCAGAAAAGAAAACAGGCCGTAAATCAAAAGAAGCATAATACTATGCGCTGCGAAGAGAGGTTCAGCCAGATATATGGAAGAGATGCGGACGGGGTGGCATTCTGCCCCTACCGCATCTGTCCTGTCGGCGCCCACTCAGATCACAATATGGGCAAGATTACCGGTCTGGCTATCGATAAAGGGATATATTTCGCCTATGCACCCAAGCAGAACGGGGTGGTGGAGATAACTTCTCTTCAGTTTTCAAAGCGGGCACAGTGGCACATTGCAACGGTGCCGCAGGCCAAGCAAGGTGACTGGGCAGATTATCTGCGCGGTGCTACCTGGGCTCTGAGCAAGAAGTATCGCCTTCATGCAGGTATATGCGGCGTTATAGACGGTTCTCTGCCTATTGGCGGATTGTCTTC
This sequence comes from Bacteroidales bacterium, assembly GCA_017445425.1. Taxonomy (GTDB): domain Bacteria; phylum Bacteroidota; class Bacteroidia; order Bacteroidales; family UBA932; genus Equibacterium. The sequence continues at coordinate 16,296 of JAFSUF010000011.1, forward strand.
TTCTGCCGCTGTCACCATCGCTTTCTTGCAGGCTATTTGCAAGGTGAATGACATCAAACTGGACAGTCAGGAGCTGATTGATACGGCCTACGATGCAGAACGCAATTATGTAGGCGTCAGTATAGGTAAGCTGGACCAGAGCTGCGTAGTGCTTAGCAAGAAGAATCATCTGCTATACCTCGATACCCGCGACGGCAGCTACGAGTTGATTCCGCAGAGAGAGGCGATGAAGCCGTATAAGATTGCAATCTTCTTCTCCGGACTGGAACATAACCTTTCCGGCTCAAAATTTAACATGCGGGTGGACGAGCTCCGCGCAGGAGTTTATGCACTGCAGGCATTTGCGGGCATGGAGTACGGCAAGTTCGCAGAGGCCATGGCCCGCAACGTTCCCGGCGAGGTTTACAGGAAGTATAAAGACCTCTTGCCCGTCTCCTGGGCCCGTCGTTGTGAGCACTGGTACACGGAGTTTGAGAGGGTAGAGCGGGGGGCAGAGGCCTGGCGCCGTGGTGATATCGAGACCTATGGCCGGCTATGCTTTGAATCTGGCTGGAGCAGCATCCACAACTGGGAGTCCGGGGCGCAGGAGCAGATCCGCCTCTACGAGATAATGACCCGTACCGACGGCATTTATGGGGGCCGGTTCTCCGGGGCGGGGTTCAAAGGGTGCTGCATGGCACTTTTTGATCCTTCTTTTGAAGAGTCAATAAAACGTACTGTAACAGCAGAATATTTAAAGTCGTTTCCTGAGATGACCGGCAAATATGATGTATTTATCTGCAGCAGTGCAGATGGAGTAGAACCATAAAACGTCATTGCCGGCTTGACCGGCAATCTCAACCATGAAGTGTCTTATCCTCGCCGCCGGCTACGCCACGCGCCTCTATCCGTTAACAGAGAACTTCCCCAAGCCGTTGCTTGAGGTGGGCGGCAAGCCCATTCTTGATTGGCTGACAGAGGACCTGGACGCTACGGGCCGGATAGAGCGTTACTTTGTGGTTACAAATCACAAATTCGCGCCCGTCTTTGAGCGATGGGCATCTGGCAGGCCAGTCACTGTAATAGATGACGGCACCTGCTCAAATGAGACCCGTCTCGGCGCCGTCCGTGACATACAGTTTGCAATCGAGCAGTGCGGCATAGATGATGACCTGCTGGTAATGGCCGGAGACAACCTGCTGTCATTCAGCCTGAAGCCATTTATCGAATATTTTGACGCCAAAGGGACTACCTGCATAATGAGGTATTACGAAGAGGACAGGGCGCGCCTTTTAAAATCGGGCATAGTAGAGATAGATGACTCCGACAGAATAATCTCTATGGAAGAGAAGCCTGCCGCGCCGCGCAGCAACTGGGCCTGCCCGCCCTTCTATATCTACCGCCGTTGCGACCTCCCGCTTGTGGCCCGCGGCATAGAAGACGGCTGCGCCACCGACGCCCCGGGCAGTTTTATCTCCTGGTTATGCAAACAAACCCCCGTCCACGCCTGGCAGATGACCGGCCGCCGCTATGATATCGGCACCATCGCCAGCTACCAGGAGGTGATGAAGGTATTTGAGAAGCGATTCTTTACCAAGGTAGATTAGTTCTTTGCGATGCAATTATCATTTATCATTTAGAATACCTTTAATCGTGATATAGGCCTTATTGAAATGATTAAGAGAATTTGTTGTTGACTAGAATCCAAACTAGTAAATAGGAATCAGGAATCAAAGCAAGATATCTTCGTTCGTTGGGATGCAAAATTGGAGATGGTACTCGGTTCATTGGTCCCGCTTACGTTGGAGTTGAACCATTTCATATTGAGATTGGGGAGGATTGTTTAATAAGCAGCAACGTTAAGTTTATGACTCATGATGGAGGCGTTAAAGTGCTTAATACATTAGGCTACTTTGATGGGCAGAGTATGGATAAAATGGGTAGAATTAAAATTGGGAACAATTGCTTTCTGGGTGCAGAATCTGTCGTACTTGGAGGTGTTACAATTGGAGATAACGTAATTATTGGTACAAGGAGTGTAGTAACTAAAGATATACCATCAGGGTATGTAGTTGCAGGTGTGCCTGCAAGGGTTATTTGCACAATCGATGACTATTATAGGAATAATAAAGACCGACAGGTGTTTTTCCCGACAGCGACAATGATAAGTGATCAGAAGAAAAAGTATTTAATTGAGCATGTCCCCAAGTTACATAATGCATAGCGGTAGAAATCCTTTTTTACAGTAGTATAATTTCGGATAGAATTAATATGAAGATAATAATGTTGGTGTTCGGGACCCGGCCTGAGGCGATAAAGATGTGCCCGCTGGTCAAGGAGTTCCAGAAATATCCGGAGGAGTTTGAAACTATTGTGTGCGTTACCGGGCAGCACAGGGAGATGCTGGACCAGGTGTTGCGTATCTTTGAGGTGGAGCCCGATTATGATTTGAATATCATGAAGCAGGGGCAGGACCTGTATGACGTGACGACGCGCGTGCTCAATGGGATGCGGGATGTTTTAAGGGTGTGCAAGCCCGATGTGGTGCTGGTGCACGGCGATACCACAACATCTACCGCGGCGGCGCTTGCGGCTTTCTATCAACAGATCCCAGTGGGGCATGTTGAGGCGGGCTTGCGCACACACAACATTTACAGCCCGTGGCCTGAGGAGGTGAACCGCCAGATTACGAGTCGCATTGCGACTTACAATTTTGCACCGACGCCGCTGTCGCGCAGCAATCTGGAGGCAGAACGTGCGCTGGGCCAGGTGTTTGTCACCGGCAATACGGTAATTGATGCACTGCACATGGTGGTGGATAAGCTCAAAAACAATCCACAGCTCGCTGCAGATGAGGATAGGGCGCTGGCCGATGCCGGTTACGACGTGTCGCGTCTGAGTGACGGGAATCGGTTGGTACTCATCACCGGCCACCGCCGCGAAAACTTTGGTGAAGGCTTCATCAGGATGGTGACGGCTATGAAGGACCTGAGTGAGAAATATCCTGACGTTGATTTCGTGTATCCGATGCATCTCAATCCTAATGTGCGCAAGCCCATTCACGAGGTCTTTGGCGAGGACCTGACGGTCTATGCGAATTTCTTCTTTATCGAGCCGCTGCAGTATCTGGAGTTCGTATATCTGATGGAGAAGAGCACCGTGGTACTGACGGATTCTGGTGGAATCCAGGAAGAGGCCCCGGGCCTTGGCAAGCCCGTGTTGGTGATGCGAACCACCACCGAGCGGCCAGAGGCGCTGAATGCGGGCACTGTCAGGCTTGTCGGTAATGATCATGACCTGATTGTTTCTGAGGTGTCGCGCCTGTTGGACGATAAGGATTATTACGATAAGATGTCCCATGCTGTTAATCCATACGGCGACGGGTTGGCTTGCGAAAGAATTATTAATGCATTGAAATAAAGCAGTTGCTACATGATAAACGTTATTGGATTGGGTTATATAGGGTTGCCGACCGCGTTAATGATGGCTTCCCATGGAGTTGAGATTGTCGGCACCGATTATAACAAAGAGTTGGTCGCAACGCTGAATGCGGGTCACACCACATTCAAAGAGGATGGTTTGGACGAGCTGTTTGCCTCAGCGGTTAAAGCGGGTATCAAGTTCACCACGGAATATCAGAAGACCGATATGTACATTGTGTCGGTGCCGACTCCTTATGATAAGCTCAGCAAAAAAGTAGACGCCTGCTATGTGGTGGCAGCGGTTAAAGAGGTGATGAGGGTCTGCCCCAAGGGGGCGATAGTGGTGATTGAGAGCACCGTTTCTCCTGGAACGATTGATAAGTTCGTCCGTCCCGTGATTGAGTCCAACGGGTTCAAGATTGGAGTGGATATCAATCTTGTGCATGCACCTGAGCGCATCATCCCAGGTAATATGGTGTATGAGCTGCTGCACAACAACCGCACCATCGGCGCCGACAGCCTCGAAATAGGGGAGAAGGTCAAGAGCTATTATGCATCGTTCTGCCAGGGCGAGATCGTGTTAACCGACATTCGCACCGCTGAGATGACCAAGGTGGTGGAGAATACGTTCAGGGCGGTGAACATCGCCTTTGCCAACGAACTCAGCCGCATCTGTCGGCACGACAATATGGATGTTTATGAGATTATCCGCATCTGCAACATGCACCCGCGCGTTAATATACTGCAGCCGGGGCCTGGCGTGGGGGGGCACTGCATTTCTGTTGACCCATGGTTTCTGGTGGGCGACTATCCGCAACTGGCCAAGGTAATAGACGAGAGCATGAAGACCAACGACTCGCAGCCGGTATTTGTGCTGGAGCGTATCTATGGGATAATGAAGGAGAACGGGATTACAGATAACAGGCGTGTGGGTCTCTACGGCATTACTTATAAGGAAAATGTGGACGACGTCCGCGATAGCCCGACCTTGCAGATGCTTGACATTCAGGAGCGTCATCTTGCCCGTCCGCTTAAGAGTTTTGACCCGTTCTTCACCACAAAGGCCATCGTCCCAAATCAGATTCTCGACTTTGACCAGTTCCTCTCAGAGGTGGATATGGTGGTGGTTATGGTTAAGCATAATCACATCAAGCAGAATTGGGACAAGCTTCGCGATAAGGTCGTGTTGGATTGCCACAACATTTGCCCGCTTGAGGGGGCGTATCATATTTAGAACTGGCAATAGAGAGGTATTATATGAAGATAATGCAGATAATATGGAGTCTAGAGGGAGGGGGTAAGGAGCGTCGTCTTGTTCAGTTGATTAATGGCCTTTATGCTCATGGTGTGCTGGAGCAAACGCTCGTTTCGATGTCTTCAAAGAACGATTACCAAGGTCAATTTGAATCTCATGCCGATTATATTATAGTTAATCAAGGTTCCAAACTGGATAGATGCAGGCAGCTAATTAAGATTATTGAAACAAAGGGCCCAGATATTGTTCATTTATGGGATAATACGCCTGCTTTTGCGCTCATACTACCATACTTGAAATGTCGGTTTAAATTTAAGTATGTGGCAGGATTTGTTACTGAAGCACTTCCCGTTAAAAAGTATTCTATTCAGGCTTTCTTTAATAGGCTCTCGTTTATGATGGCGGATGCCGTTGTTAGTAACTCGCAAGCCTGCTTAGAGGCCAAACATATAGTTGGGAAGAAGTCTCATGTAATTTACAATGGATTCGATTTCGCGAGATTCAATTTTCCGGGATTTGATAAAAAAGTGTTTAGAAAGTCACTTGATATTGAAGAATACCAATTTGTGGTGACTATGACGGCAAGGTTTACATCAAATAAGGACTATCCAATGTTGGTCGATGTTGCTGAGCAATTTAAGAACTGCAAAGATATTGTGTTTCTGGCTATAGGTAAAGGAGAGACGATGATGCGGATACGACAGCTCTGTGCAGAAAAGGGCATAAATAATGTCAGGTTTCTGGGCTTTCGTTCGGATGTTGAAAAAATATTGTTGTGTTCTGATGTGGGGGTACTTTTTACCAATAGTATAGTGCATGCTGAGGGTATTTCCAATTCTATTCTGGAGTCTATGGCAGCAGGTTTACCCGTTATTGCAACTAATGGAGGAGGAACTCCAGAGATAATAGAGAATGGCATATCAGGATTTATGGTCGAAGCGGGTGATGTCCAAAGTGCAACCTCCATACTGATTAGCTTATACAATAATGAGTCTTACAGGAAAATGATTGGACGGAATGCGGTAAAAAGGATTAGAGATAATTTTACCTTAGAGACTATGACTCAGTACTATATAGACTTTTATTATTGCTTATGAGGTTTTTTAGGATATTGAAGCATTTATATACTCAACCAAAGGCTAGCTTGAATGCATTTATGCATCTTACAAAGGCCGTGTGGCCAGATAAGATGTATCTAAGTATTTTGTATTGGTGCCGGATAGGAAAAAAAATGCGGTGGAATAACCCCCAAACATATAACGAAAAATTACAATGGTTAAAGCTATATGATCGTAGACCAGAATACACTATTATGGTCGATAAGGTGAAATGCAAGGATTATGTTGCGGCTAAACTTGGATCGTCATATATCATTCCAACCATAGGTGTTTGGGACGATCCCGACAAAATAGATTTCGATAGCTTACCAGATAGGTTTGTTCTCAAGTGTAATCATAACAGCGGCTTGGGTATGTATATATGTACTGATAAGTCAAAATTGGATGTGGAGAAAGTGAAGGCTGATTTGCGCAAAGGTCTAAAGGAGAACTATTTCCTTGGCGGTAGAGAATGGCCATATAAGAATGTTCCAAGACTAATATTAGCGGAGCAATATATTGATCCGGCTCCAGGTAGTAATGATTTACCTGACTACAAGTTTTTTTGCTTTAACGGAGAAGTGAAGGCATTGTTTATTGCTACAGATCGCCAAAACCCAAACGAAGAAGTAAAATTTGATTTTTTTGATTCAGACTTCAATCGATTACCTTTCCGGCAAGGGCATGATAATGCAGCTAAAGCGCCGAATAAGCCTAAATACTTCGATATGATGAAGAGGGCTGCTTCAGAACTATCGAGGGGCTATCCGCATATTCGGGTCGATTTCTACGAAGTAGGAGATAAGGTTTTCTTTGGCGAATTAACATTATTCCATTTTAGTGGTCTTGTGCCTTTCCGCCCAGAGGGATGGGATAAGATATTTGGAGATATGTTGACTTTGCAAATAGAATCTTGAGTACGTGCCGGGAGATTCATCCTCATTAAGAAAATGTGTGATAGTCAGATAACTGATAGTTTTAAATCATTATTGAATGTCGGGATCTCTGAGTATTAGAGTTAAGACTGCGACAAAGTGGTCAACGATTGGAGAAATAGCGGCAAGGCTAGTTCCGCCTATTTCTAGTGTCGTGCTTGCTAGGCTTCTAACCCCTGATGCTTTCGGGGTAGTTGCAACGATGACAATGATTATTACGTTTGCGGAGATATTCACTGACGCGGGTTTTCAAAAATACATTGTCCAGCACGAATTTCGGGATAATCAAGACCGTGATGAAAGTATTAATGTGGCTTTCTGGACTAATCTCGTTATGTCCCTTGTTATATGGGGCGTCATTGCCATCTTTAGAAATCATTTAGCTGCAATCGTAGGCAATCCCGGGATGGGGTATGTGTTAGCAACAGCTTGTATGGCTATACCGTTGGCTGCTTTCAGTAGTATTCAGATTGCAATTTTCAAGCGCGATCTTGATTTCAAAACGCTGGCTAAGGTTCGTATTATCTCGTCTCTTATTCCGTTGTTTGTCACAGTCCCGTTAGCTTTCTGGCTGCGTAATTATTGGGCATTGATTGCCGGTACATTATCCGTGAATATTGCCAATGCAGTGATGCTGACAGTCTTCTCTACATGGAAACCAAGATGGTTTTATAGCTTCTCAAAATTTAAAGAGATGTTTTCATTCACGGTTTGGAGTATGATTGAGGCTATTACTATTTGGCTTACAAGCTATGTGGATGTGTTTATTGTGGGGAATATGCTTAGCCAATATTATCTTGGACTATACAAGACCTCATCGGCATTGGTCGGCCAGATAATGGGTTTAGTAACAGCCGTGACAACGCCAGTGCTTTTTTCCGCTCTATCTCGCTTGCAAAGTGATGAGAAAGAGTTTCAGTCCCTATTCTTTCGCTTTCAGAAATTGGTCGGACTTCTGGTTATGCCTTTAGGTATGGGGTTGTTCATTTTCCGTGACTTTGCCACAAAGATGCTTCTGGGAAGTCAGTGGTCGGAGGCTGCTGGTTTTGTGGGTTTGTGGGGGTTGACAAGTGCCATTACGATTGTACTATGTCACTATAGTAGCGAAGTTTATAGAGCAAAGGGAAAACCTAAATTATCAGTTCTCGCCCAATTGATGCACATAATAGTTTTGTGGCCGACTGTGTTGATTGCGGTGAAGTATGGTTTTGAGACATTATATGTTGCCCGATCACTTGTCCGAATAGAGATGATAGTCGTGAATCTGTGTATTATGGGACTTGTTATAAAAATGCCCGTTGCACGTATGATTACAAACATTTTCCCATCCTGTGTTGCCGCAACGACTATGATGTTAGTTTTGATGTTTCCTTCATCGGAGCAACTGGGTATTAACATATGTTATATTGCTATTGCGATCATAATCTACTTGGCTGTAATTATGTTCTTTCGTGATGAACGCCAATTATTGTTTACTATACCGGGGATTATTAAGAGTAGGCGGTGAGGTTGTTATTTTATTCAACAATTGTTTTTTAGTATGGCGGACAAACAGCGTTTTGAGATCAATCTGATATTGGTGGCTTTAGCGGTACTATGGCCATTGTTCCAGGTTCAGTATTTTGGTGGATTTGATGGGCAAGGTCGTATAAAGATTCTCATTAGTATATTGGCTATCATAGTAAACGGGCAGCGACTGTTTTCTGTGCCGAAGGTGATGCATATAAGGCTTTTGTGGGTGATATTTTGTATCATCAATGCTTATTTCAAGGGATTCTATTTCGAGGCTACAAGTTTTCCAAATTGGGCACATCATCGTCTTTTTTACCCATATATTATAATGCTTCTTGGCTATCAGGTTATTACGTATGATGTAAAGAAATCAATTTGGTTTCTATTCGGAGTGTACTTTATTTACACAGCCGTTGGTGCACTTAACTTGACATTTATGCAATCTTACGACATCGGTGATAGATTGGGTAATGATCTTGGGAATGCCTATTTTAATACTATTGTGTTATTGATGACATATTCCGCATTGATGTTTACGAATAAGCGTCTTAGTCTTTTTACGCTATTGTTGATTTCTTTATCACTTGCTTTTCTCCTTGTTATTTCGGGCGAACGAAAAGGCTTGATAGCAGTCTTTATCATTATTATAGGCTCATATTTAGGACTAAGTGGTAGAGGGTCAGCACACTCAGTGGTTAGATATCTGATTATTTTTGGAATAGCCTATTTTGCAGTAGAATATGTGGTCCAATCTACTACATTTGGCGTAAGAATGGAGAACAGTATCGAGAATTCAGAGTTCCAAGGTAATTGGTTCTTGACTTTAATGGGCGACAGAGGAATACAATATTACGAAGGATGGCAGTTCTTCCTTAAGAATCCTATGTCTGGTATTGGGATTAGGAACTTTGCCGAGATGAACTCCTTTTGGTTTGGGGGTGCCGGTGTTTTGCATTCTGAATATATGGTCCAGCTTGCCGAATGTGGTATCATCGGAACTGTTATGTTCATAATTTTTTATTACGGATTGTTAAATAGGGTTTTTAACATAGAGTGGGCGCGTGAGAATCATGCAGAGGCCACTATTTTTAAGGCCACAATGGTTGCTATTATGGCTATCAATCTGGTCTCTTGGTCATATGATAACGAGAATATTTTCTTAATGTATGGCGTTATATATGCATATTGCGGACTATCCAAAAATGATAAAAGGCAAGCATGAATACGATTAACTATCTGCAGACGTATGCGTTTTTGGGGATAATCATTGTTGGCTGATACTATAATGTAATGAGGGCCAATAAACCTACCATAAGGCCTCAACAAATTAAGAATTATGGCTAAAGCACTGTGCAGAAAAAAGGTCCTTTTAGTAAACCAGGCTTTTGGTTATGGAGGTATTACCACTTATGCGATAGAGCTAATTAAATGTCTTTCTCTAGACCATGAGCTAACTGTTGTTTTGCCAGATGATAGTGTGCATCCTATAGCGGTTCCAGGGGTAAAGGTGTTTAAATACAACCCAATGGAGTTGAGTTTGAAGAATGCGCTTTCTTTTATACAGCTTATAAATGAAGTTCTAAAACCAGATATTGTTATATCGAGCTATGGGTTAATAATACCTGTAATAGCCCCTTTCTTAAATAATGACATCCGCGTGATGACGGTTAGCCATTCGGGAAGGTTTTTCGCTTCAGAGTATAGCGTATTGAACCATAAATACACTGATGATATTATCTCACTATCGGACTATAACAAGCATTATTTAGAAAAGAAGTATCATATACCACTTAAGTCAAAGATTAAGGTTATTTACAATTTCCTGTCCTCAGATCCAGCACTGGAATCATTGCGTTCTGAGAAGAAAAGGAGTAGCATAGTTCATATTATCTATGCAGGAGGATCGCTCCCAGGGAAGAATCCAGACTTGGTTCTTAGGATACTGTGTAAATTGCTCAAGACTAATCTCAGTTTTAGGTTCTATTGGACAGGAGATACCCAATTGCCTTTGCCTAAGAAATTCAAGCGTTTGTTTAGTGTTCATGATGTACGACAGTACTTACCCGAGGATGATAGAGTTGTTTTTACAGGAAAATTTGAATCTCAGGATGAATTTGAAAAGTTTGTTTCTTCCTGTAATATACTTCTTTCTCCATCTCGTAATGAGGGGTGTTCTATGTTACTTATACAAGCGTTACGATCTGGTAGCATATGTATGGTAGGAGATTACACTCATGGTAACCGCGAGATTGTCGAGAGAGGAGATTGTGGTTTTTCGCTTAATCACCACTGCCCCGAATTATTTGTTGAAAAGATAAATGAGATCATTAATAATCCATCTGATTATTCCCATTTATATGATAATGCATATAATTCTTATAAAGAATACTTAACATACCCGGTTTGGAAAAAGGCTATAGAGGAGTTGATGAACAGCGAACCTAATCATAAACAAAGAAAACCTTTTCCGGATAATAACCGCTTACTCTATGATATCATGAGACTGAGAATTATGAAAGGAAGTGACTACTACCGAAGAGTTCTTGGTTTCGCTTTTAAATCGTTAAGTAATTTTTTTCTATTACACATAAGAATGAAGCTAATGGGGGATTTGCCAAAAATGTCTGTGTATAATAGACAATAATGTATAACGAAAATAATTGCAAGCTATAAAGATTGAGTCAGTTGGTTTCATGCCATGAGTAAACCGAGAGTTCTGATCATACAAGATGTATTAAAAAACTATAGGGGTCCAATTTATTCTCTAATTGGAGAGCAAGTGGATTTAACCGTGGGCTATACAAAAGGGTCTGAATTAAAGGAGTCGTCATATTCAATAATGTCATTGCCGTACTGTGCAATTGGCCCATTCACTTGGCATAATGGCTTTAAGAGTATTATCAATCAATACGATGTCGTTGTGTTCCCTCCATATCTTCGTATGGTACGCGTTGCGATAATGCCACTATTGCCGCACAAGCCTAAATTGATTTCATGGTCGATAGGTGTTCATGCCTCTTATACGAGACCATATGATCTTTCGAGGAAACCAGACTTTAAGGATAGATTGTCTCAGTCTATACAAAATCATTCAGATGCCTGTATCTTCTATATGCCAGAGCCGATCGAGTATTGGAAGAAATATGGAAGCATTGATGAGGAGAAATATTTTGTGGCGCATAATACTGTCGAGATTGCCCCTTTGACGACTACAGAATTGGGCCCAAGAACTTTTATTTTATTTGTGGGAACATTATACAAGCAAAAAGGGGTTGAAGAATTAATTAAATGCTATGCTTTAGCAAAAGGGAAAGTGGGCGATCTTCCCCCCTTAATGATCATTGGTGACGGACCCGAAAAGAGGAATATTAAGCGGCTAATTATTTCTCTCGATTTGGAGGATGATGTTGTTTTGGAAGGTGCGATTTTTGATGAGATTATACTTAAAGATTTTTTTTCTGAAGCAATCCTCTGTATATCGCCAAAGCAGGCAGGGTTAACAGTTCTGAAGAGTTTTGGTTATGGCGTTCCTTTCGTAACGAGAAGGGATGCTATCACTGGCGGAGAAAAATCTAACATCAAAGATGGTGTTAATGGCTATTTCTATGATACGGAAGAAGAACTGATTAATATTATTGTCAGAACGAAGACGCATCCGGAAGAGTTTATGATTATGTCGGATGCTGCTCGTAATCATTATTTGACAGAAGCGTCGCCAGAAGCGATGGCGCAGGGCGTAATAGATGCTATTATGTATGTATTAAAGAATTAGCATACGATAATGGGTAAAGATAAGCCAAGAATTCTCTTTGTAGTGCCTTTGCCGCCGCCAGTTCATGGTTCGACGGTGATGTGTAAGTGTATAGAAAATAGTGAATTGATTAATGAGCGTTTCTGTTGCGACTATGTTAACTTAACAACATCCAGAAAGACCGATGAGATAGGTGTCTTTATGGTTATTAAGATTTGGCGAGTATTCACTGCATTTTTCAATGCTCTATTCAAATTATTAACAAATCGATATAATCTTTGCTACCTTGCCATATCCTTCCATCGAGGTTTTCTCAAAGACTTCCCCTTTGTCTTGTTGTGTAAAATGTTCAGTAGAAGGGTGGTAATTCATCTCCATGGAAAAGGGGCCTCAGAAGGCGCTAAGCATAGGTATTATCGCTGGTTGCTTAATATAACGTTCCGGAACACTAAGGTAATAATGCTTTCTTGGCGATTGTACCACGATGTTCAACGCTTTGTTAAAAAGGAGGATGTCCTGATTTGCCCGAATGGAGTTCCAGCAGTTGATGCTGTTTATGGTAAACACCATAATGATGTTATATCTTTCTTGTTTTTGAGTAATTTAATAGAAAGTAAAGGGGTCATTACACTACTGGATGCATTAAAGATACTTAAGGAACGAGGATACACGTTCATATGCAAATTTGTGGGTGGCGAGACTAAAGAGATAGATGCTCATAGGTTTGCCGAAGAGGTTGCAAATCGAGATTTGGCGGGATGGGCGGTCTATCTAGGACGAAAATATGGTGACGAGAAGTATAACACCTTAATCAGTAGCGATGTTTTTGTGTTTCCTACATATAATGACTGTTTCCCATTAGTATTGTTGGAAGCAATGCAATGCGGCCTTCCTATCGTGACTACAGATGAAGGCGCAATCAGAGATATTGTTAAAGAAGGGGAGAATGGGCTAATTTGTGAAAAGCGCAATTCTCAATCATTGGCAGATTGCCTGTCGGAAATGATTACCAATGAATCATTGCGGTTGGCGATGGGGGCTAAAAACTATGTAGATTATAAAGAGAAGTATAGTATTCAATCATTTGAACGACAGCTACTAACTATTCTGGATGCTTTTTGTTAGAAAGACATTATGCGTTTGCGCGTGATGGGCTAAAAGGAATAAATGTCAAGATCATTAAGTATATCTTATTGAGAAAGTTGCGGCAGAGTTTGAGCAGGGAGTCGGTGAAAATGGCCCGAGGGCCGTTTGCTCTGGCAACCGTCACAAGTCAATTGGGAGATATTTATCAGACGTGTTAAGTGATTATGGACTTAAAGGAAGTAAAGATTTGGAACGTCAAATTCAATCTCTTGACTCTGGAAGAGATTGTATCTATAGTTGGCGGATGGCTCAATGCGGGGAAGAAGGGGATCCATATGACAGCCGTTGATGCGTGTGTTACTGTGCTGGCTCAAAAGGACCAGCTTGTGCGCAAGGCTATCCTGGAGTCTGATATCGTAAGCGTAGACAGCTATTTGCCGGCCAGGATGCTCGCAAAAAAGGGCTATGATATAAAGCGCAGGGTGCCGGGGCCAGAGCTGATGGAGGCGCTCCTTAAAGATGCCGATGCAAACGGCAGAAAAGTATTCTTTCTGGGGGCGAAGGAGGATACCCTGCAGGCGTTGACAAAAATCATATCTGCAGATTATCCAAACCTGGTGATTGCAGGCTGCAGGAACGGATATTTCTCCGATAGCGAAGAGGCGGAGATTGCAAAACAGATATCTGAAGTGGCTCCGGATTATCTTTTCATTGGAATGCCATCCCCCAAGAAAGAACAGTTCATACTCAAATTTAAGAGTGTAATTGACGCAGGGGTTCTGTTTGGAGTAGGGGGGGCTTTTGATGCACGCGCCAATGTGTTGAAAAGGCCACAGGGTTTCTTGGGCGAGCACGGCCTGGAAGGCTTCTTCCGGATTATACGGCGCCCCCGATTATATGGTAACCGTATAGGCGTCTTATGTGAATTTATAAAGTTGGCGGCCAAGAGTTAGTATGGACCTGTTCTTTGAACTGCTACAGATATCGCTGGGTAACAGGGATGAACTCTCCCGGGTGCCCGATGCAAAAGAGTGGGAGGGGATATATGAGATGTCTCTGCAGCAGGCTGTCTTCGGTGTAATAATGGGCGGATTGAGCCGTTTGCCTGAGGCTCAGTTGCCCTCTATGGCATTAAGGCTGCAGTGGATAGGCGTGACTGATGCAATAGAAAAGAACAACAAGAAAATCAATAATGCCGTGGTCTCTCTCTGCAGTGATTATAAGCAGAAGGGCATTCCGGTCATTGTCTTTAAGGGGCAGACGATAGCCGCGCTTTATCCCAAACCAGAGTGGCGTCAAAGTGGCGATATAGACTATTATGTGCGCAAAGAAGATTGGCAGAAAGCAATTGATGACCTTGAGCGGCGTAATAAGTGCGGAAGCATCACCAACTATGTGGATTACACTACAGAAAAAGACGTCCAGTACGAGCGCGACGGCATAGCGTATGAGATGCACAGGATGATGTTGTCGCTGGCCTCTCCGAAGCACAGAAGGTATTGGGAGCAGGTGGTGATGCCGGAAATCCTGTCCACCCCCTGGAGCGTAAATATCAATGGTTGTGAAGTGCCGACCCTTGCCCCCATGCACAATATCCTGTATGTTTTTGCGCATATCTTTGAGCACTTGATATTGGACGGCATAGGATTGCGGCAGTTTTGTGATTTGTACTGGCTGCTTAATACATACACCTTGCCGAAGAATGAAATACGGCGGCTCGAGGAGCATTTGGAAGGGCTGGGGCTCAGCAGGGCGTTTACCGGCTTATGCGCCATTCTGACCGACTATCTTGGCATGCCGGCAGATAAAGTGCCTTTACCCATTAAAGAGACAGACCATAAAAAAGCACCTTTGCTGATGCAGAACATAGTTGGCCGGGGAAACTTTGGCCATAACATAAAATACAACCATGACTCCGGAGCCTCTCATGGAGTGGAACATTTGACGCGAGTCGTTTCACAGTCTTGCAAGTTTGCTGGATATGCACCTGCCGAAGTGCTCTGGCGCGTACCTTATATGTTCCAGTGGCGGATAAAGCGGGCTGGGAGAGGGTTAGCCAGGGACGGAAGTAAAAACTGATAAGAAATACTATATATAGATATGAAAATCCTTGTTACCGGCGCAAATGGGTTCGTGGGCATGAAGCTGGTACGCATCTGAACGCAATTGGCATGGATTGGAAGAAGTTGATATGGAGGTTCAGGCAGTTTGGAGGTATCAGGCTTTTGTTCGAGTATCTGCGCTTGGGACTGGGGCGTACAGTCTTTAAGCAGGCCTGGCTTTTTTTGACACGCCGTTGTTCAAGGGATGCCGCTTATGCAAGAATTCGCTATGAAGTTGACAAGAGGTTGCAAGCGAAATATTTTGCATATATTAAACAAAGAAAGTCGTTATATGAAGATGCTCATGAGCCAGAAGGGACGCAAACGGACAGAAAAGTGTGGACTTGTTGGCTTCAGGGATTTGACAAGGCGCCGGCCATTGTTCAGTCGTGTCAGTTGTCTGTCAGGCAGTTCGTCACTGACCGGGATACAGTGCAGCTGACATACGATAATTATCGGGATTACGTATCCTTGCCCGAGCATGTTGTAGAGAAGTATGAACGGGGATTGATTCCGCCTGCATTGTTTGCCGATATATTAAGGCTGGAGGTTTTGATTGAGAAAGGCGGAACGTGGGTGGACGCTACGATTCTGGTAACAGGGCAGGGGCCATGGTTACAGGAGATTCTGGATGCAGACTTGTTTATGTTCCAGACGCTACGGCGCGGAGATGACAGGTTCCACGGAATATCTAACTGGTTTATATCCGCTCGTAGGTGGAGCCGGCCGTTGATGGTATTGCGTGATGTGCTGGTTGAATATTGGAGGGATTACAGCGTTACCCTTGACTACTGTATGTTTCATGACTTCTTCTACACAATCGCAGAACTATATCCGGAAGATATTGCTTCTATGCCTAAGCGAAATCGGCTTGGCCCGTTGATGCTTATGGGAAGGCAAGGATACGTGGTGACAGAAAAAGGCATACAGATGAAGAATGCAGAGTGGGTCAATGAACTCTTGAAGCGTGTTCATGTCCATAAGCTCTGTTGGCGTTGAACTCCCTGCCGGCGCCTCCTGTAATAAAACGCGTCATTCTCGCTTTTATTGAATATATTCAAATCGTATATGATAAGTGAAATCGGAGTAGTGTACATTATCAAACAGTTTTTTGCAAACGATAGGATATGTTAAATCTTTCCCGAGCTAATTGCAATATGATAAAAAGAATTGTTTCATTTATCGTATTATCAGCAGGCATTCTGGCTTTTTCCGGATGTCTTGATACGGAGCAGTTGCAGAACGACATATCAGACCTCCAAAGGAGGGTCAAAGCTCTTGAGGAGTTTGTTGCACGGATGAACAATGATATTGAGGCAATACGAATCCTCGCGTCTGCAGATCAGAATGGCGATTATATCACAGCGGTAACTCCCATTACTGTCGGTGGAGATACCATCGGTTACACAATCGCATTTGTAAAAGGCGACCCTATCTCTGTCTATAACGGAAAGAATGGTGCAGATGGTCACGATGGCGAAGCCGGGCATACTCCTATTATTGGTGTCACGGCTGATGCCGATGGTATCCTATACTGGACCCTGGACAACGACTGGCTGTTTGATGCAAGCGGGCAAAAAATCAAGGCTGCCGGAACAGATGGGATTACGCCAAAACTTAAGATAGAAGGCGATTATTGGTATATCTCTACTGATATGGGTATGTCATGGACCCGTCTGGGTAAGGCAAGAGGTGAGAGATGCCTGCCCGAGTCCGATTGGGATTCATTCTTTAAATCTGTCAATCAGGATGATGATCATGTATATTTTGTCTTAGCTGACGGCACTGTGATAACAGTGTCCAAATCTTCAGTTGAAGCAGATGCAATCAGTATAGAAATACCGGATGAGATACCGGTTGTGCAGGGCAACACAATCCGCATATACTGGCGTTCTATTTTAAAATGCTTTAATCCATATATTTTCAATGTTTATGCTGTCGCGAATCCTAATATCGGCAAGAGTTATCCCAGGTATTATGAGGTAACGCCGAATAGTGTCGGGACTACAGATGTAACTGTATATGTAAAGAGTGTCGCGGGGCGTGTTATCGCAAAGAAAACGTTTATGGTCCGTTGCGTTCCTGCAATGCAATCGCCAACTACAAACATAAGTATTCTGACTGTAGGGGCGTCTGCAATTGAAACAGGTTATGTGGTGGGAGAGCTGAACAGGCGCCTGACGGCAAACGACGGTGAGGGTACCCCTCAGTCGCCCCAGGGGCTTGGATTGAATAATATTAACTTCGTCGGCCGCAAGAAAGGAAACGCTGTCCATACGGTTAATCAGGAGGCGACCGGTGGCTGGAGTTGGAAGCAGTATTCCGGCATCGGGTCACCTGCATATCGTTTTTATGTGAATGGTGTCAACCGGATAAATCTCGGTGATACATACACGCAAAACGGGGTCAGGCTAAGTATTACGGAAATCAATGTTACAGACGGTTCAGGCAACATTCGCTGTACCTATGAAGGTGGTAACAGTATCCCTGATTCGGGATTATTGTCAATTACAAGCGGTGCGGGAGATTCAACGATACAGTACAGCTCTTTCTTAAGTGAGTCGTACAACCCGTTCTGGAATCCTGACAAAGCAGGCGGCGCGGGGTTGGACTTTATCCGCTATGCCAACCGCTATTGCAACGGCTCGATTGATGTCCTGCTGTCACATTGCGGTGTTAATGACATCGCTTATACCGTGAAAGGTGAGGAGACAGTCGATGATATGTTTTCTGAATATGTCAAGCCATTTGTCCGCGCTTTTCATGCCGATTTTCCAAAGGCTAAATTCATTTTTTCTACGATTCCGCTGTGTTCACCCAATGGTGGTATGGGGGCCAATTATGGTGCAAGCGAGTTTTTTGAATATTTCGCCATTGTAAAAGAGATTTTTAAGATTGCCGATGCAGCACGCAAGATGGCGGCAGAACCAGAGTTTTCCGGCTTTTTTTCCGTTGCTGAGGTAACGCCCTCCTTTGACAGTGAAAACTTGTATCCCATAGCAAACAGAGATGTGTCACTGAGACTTTCAACACAGGAGACATTGCAATCGAACGGCTTCCATCCGACAAAGGAAGGAAGCTATACAGTGGCAGATGCTCTGTTCCATCATATAAATTGGCAGTTTGAGTAGATTGTCGGACTTGTACGATGGCTCGACGGCAGGGTGGCGATAGTGGAGAGTGTTAATTAAAGAACAGTAAGTTACTTTTGTGTATCATTTATGAAAATCCTTGTTACCGGCGCAAAAGGGTTCGTGGGCATGAACCTGTGCGCGCAACTTAAAAATATCCGCGACGGGAAGGCCCGCAATTATGGGATTTATCCGCGCGCTGAGCTTGGCAGCAGTGACGGCGGTGTCATTTCGGGCGGAGCCGGAGGAGAGAAGTCTCTTTGCATAGAAGATGTCTTCGAGTACGACCTGGATTCCACTCCGGAGCAACTGGAGGCCTGGTGCAAGGAGGCCGACTTTGTGTTTAATCTGGCGGGGGTGAACCGTCCGCAGAACCAGGAGGAGTTTATGAAGGGCAACTTTGGCTTCGCCAGCACACTTCTGGATACGCTGCGCAAGCACAACAATACCTGCCCGGTGATGCTCAGCAGCAGCCAGCAGGCGAGCCTGACGGGCCGCTTTGGCAACAGCGAGTATGGCCGCAGCAAGAAGGCGGGGGAGGACCTGTTCCTCAAATATGGAGAAGAGACCGGCGCAAAAGTGCTGGTTTACCGCTTCCCTAACCTCTTTGGCAAATGGTGCCGGCCCAACTACAACAGTGCCGTGGCGACCTTCTGCAATGCTGTGGCTAACGATTTGCCCTATACAGTAAATGACCCCTCCGTAGAACTGGAACTGCTTTACATAGACGACCTTGTGGACGAGATGATTGCCTGTTTGCGCGGCGAGGAACATCGCTGCGAGTTTGACGGGCTGGGCGTTTTCCCCATGAAAGACGGCCGCTACTGCTACGTCCCCACCACCCACAAAGCCACATTGGGCGATATTGTGGACCTTTTGAATAAATTCGCGGAGCAGCCCAGGACCCTGTTGATTCCGGAGATTCCGTCTGGCAGCTTTGCCAAGAAACTGTATAGCACCTATCTGAGCTATCTCCCCAAAGAGAAGGTGGCCTTCCCGCTCAAGATGAATGTGGACGACCGCGGCAGCTTTACGGAGCTGGTGCATACGCTCAATTGCGGGCAGGTCAGCATCAATATCTCCAAGCCCGGCATCACCAAGGGGCAGCACTGGCACAACACCAAGTGGGAGTTCTTCATCGTGGTCTCCGGCCGCGGGCTCATCCAGGAGCGCAAGATCGGCAGCGACGAGGTGATTGAGTTTGAAGTCAGCGGCGACAACATCCAGTGCGTCCACATGCTCCCCGGCTACACCCATAACATCATCAACCTCTCCCAGACAGAGAATCTGGTAACTGTGATGTATTGCAACGAGATTTTCAACCCCAATAAACCGGATACGTACTTCGAGAAGGTATAGATTGCCGGTCAAGCCGGCAATGACGATGACCGTCACACCCCCAATGTCGATGGCCGTCACACCCCCAATGTCGATGGCCGTCACACCCCCAATGTCGATGGCCGTCATGCCCGACTCGATCGGGCATCTCTTGGAAGGACGCCCTCAATGACAATGGCTGTCACACCCCCAATGTCGATGACCGTCACGCCCGACTCGATCGGGCATCTCTTGGAAGGACCCCCTCAATGACGATGGCTGTCACACCCTCAATGTCGATGGCCGACATGCCCGACCTGATCGGGCATCTCATAAACGATTATTATAAACAAACAACAATATGTCATTATTTAAGGATAAAGTACTCCTCATAACAGGAGGCACAGGCAGTTTTGGCAACGCAGTGTTGAACCGCTTTCTGAAGACCGACATCGGCGAGATACGCATCTTCAGCCGCGACGAGAAGAAGCAGGACGATATGCGCCACGACTTCCAGGCGCGCATGCCGGAGGTCGCCGGCAAGATTAAGTTCTATATCGGTGATGTCCGCAACAAAAGCACGCTGCATTACGCCATGCAAGGCGTTGATTATGTGTTCCATGCCGCTGCGCTCAAGCAGGTGCCCAGCTGCGAGTTCTTCCCCATGGAGGCGGTGAAAACCAACGTGATAGGCACCGACAACACGCTGGACGCCGCCATAGAGGCGGGCGTAAAGTGCGTCATCTGCCTCTCCACCGATAAGGCAGCTTATCCCATCAACGCCATGGGCATCAGCAAGGCCATCGAGGAGAAGATAGCAGTCGCCAAGTCGCGCTTAAGCGGCAACACTAAGATCTGCTGCACCCGATATGGCAACGTCATGTGCTCCCGCGGCTCCGTTATCCCTCTTTGGATTGACCAGATCCGCAAGGGCAACCCCATCACCCTCACCGAGCCCAAAATGACCCGCTTCATAATGTCGCTCGAGGAGGCGGTGGACCTCGTTCTCTTCGCCTTTGAGCACGGCAAGAACGGCGATATCCTGGTTCAGAAGGCGCCCGCTTGCACCATCCAGACGCAGGCCGAGGCGGTGTGCGAGCTGTTCGGCGGTAAGAAGGAGGACATCAAACCGACGCTGCCGACGAGAGCGCTGGAAAGATACGTCTTTCCAGGGCCGAGTGGCGAGGAGGAAAAGGTCATAGACCTTAACGTCATCGGCATCCGCCACGGCGAAAAGATGTACGAGACCCTCCTCACCAAAGAGGAGGCTGCCAAAGCCATCGACATGGGCAACTTCTACGCAGTGCCGGCAGACAACCGCGACCTCAACTACGACAAGTACTTCAAGGAGGGCGACGTGGAGCGCGCCACCATAGAGGAGTTCAATTCCGACAACACCCGCCGCCTCAACCTGGAAGAGACCAAGGCCAAAATCGCCTCCCTCGAGTACATCCAGAACGAGCTCAACGGCATACCTAACTTAGTATAAATATGGCAGCATTTAAAAATCGAGAGAGCAGCGAGAGAAAAGGACAAACTGGTTTGGACTTTTCCGAGTCGCGAACGAGAAAAGCTTTTGCTAATAACGGGAAGCTGAAACTTCTCATCATAGTGGGCACCCGTCCGGAGATTATCCGCCTGGCGGCGGTGATTAACAAGTGCCGCGAGTATTTCGACTGCCTGCTGGCGCACACGGGGCAGAATTACGACTATAACCTCAACGGCGTCTTTTTCAAGGATTTGAAGCTGGCCGACCCCGACGTGTATATGGATGCCGTGGGAGCCGACCTCGGAGAGACCATGGGCAACATCATCGCCAAAAGCTACCAGCTGATGGTTGAGGTGCAGCCCGATGCCGTGCTGGTGCTGGGAGATACCAATTCCTGCCTTTCTGTGATTGGCGCCAAGAGGTTGCATATCCCCATCTTCCACATGGAAGCCGGCAACCGCTGCAAAGATGAGTGTCTGCCGGAGGAGACCAACCGCCGCATCGTGGATATTATCAGCGACGTGAACATGGCATATTCCGAACACGCCCGCCGATACCTGGCCGACACCGGCCTGCCCAAGGAGCGCACCTATGTCACCGGCTCCCCGATGGCAGAGGTGCTGCACAACAATCTGGCAGAGATTGAGGCTTCTGACATTCACGCCCGGCTGGGTCTGGAGAAGGGCAAATACATCCTGCTGAGCGCCCATCGCGAGGAGAATATCGACACAGAGAAGAA
>JAFSUF010000068.1 GCA_017445425.1 Bacteroidales bacterium
CGCAGCGCAACACCACCCCATATCCACCGGGGCCGGGATTGCCGGAGCAGGCTCCGTCGGTATAGAGGTATATGGTGGGTCTGTTCATTCCACTATTCCGGAAGATAGGTGCGGTCGGGAGCATTCTTGGTCTCGAAAACCTTTATCTCTAACGGGTTGGCAGTTATCTCGCCATAAGTCTGGCGGTTCTTGCAGATATCGATAGCCATATAAATTGCGGAGAGCATAGACTGTGCGCTCGCCTGATTCTTTCCAGCGATGTCATACCCGGTGCCGTGATCAGGCGATGTGCGCACCACTGGCATACCGGCGGTGAAGTTCACCCCGCTGTCAAACGCCAGGGTCTTGAATGGTATAAGCCCCTGGTCGTGATACATGGCAAGCACCGCGTCAAACTTGCGATAGAAGTCGGTTCCGAAAAAGCCGTCGGCCGAATAGGGTCCGAATGCAAGAATACCCTTCTCCTTGGCCTTCTCTATCGCGGGCATAATCACATCTATCTCTTCCCTGCCCAGAGTACCGCCGTCCCCTGCGTGCGGATTTAGCCCCAACAAGGCAATCTTGGGTTTTTCAACGCAGAAGTCACTCTTGAGCGACTGGTTCATCACCTCCAGTTTGGAGACAATCAGGTCGGTGGAGAGCACATCGGCCACCTTTGACAACTGTGTATGGTTGGTCGCCACCCCCACCTTGAGACGCTCACTGCACATAAACATCAGCGTTTCGCTCCCGGGGAACTGAGCCGTAAAAAACTCGGTATGGCCGGCAAAACCAAAATCTGACTCTGCCATCGCATGCTTATTTATGGGAGCTGTGACAATGGCGTCAATGTCGCCGCTCTTGAGGTCGGCGACAGCAGCCTTCAGCGATGCCAGGGCAGCAGCGGCTCCCTCTTTAGTCGCCTGACCGAATTCAATATTGTAACTGTCAGGAACGCAGTTAACTATATTTACCCGTTTTGCCTTGGCATCGCTTGCAGAAACTACCACATTAGTATTGATCTGCTCTGCCTCGGGTATCAGTTTTTTGTTGTAACCGAAAAATTTGGAGGAGCCATAGACCACCGGCACCATCATATCCATCATCCTTGGGTCGCTTAGCGCCTTTATTATCACTTCGTATCCTGTTCCGTTGGAATCACCCTGGGTAATCCCTATCGTCATCATCTTAGACATAATTTCAATTCTGTATCAAGGCAAATATAGCTATATTTTTTAACTTTGGCTTCACTATGGGCGGCTATATATTGGACAGCGAAATCAAGTTTTTGCCGGGGGTGGGTCCCAAGCGGGCCCAGCTTCTGGAGAAAGAACTTGGCATCAGCACCTTCCGCGACCTGCTGTACACCTTCCCGTTCCGCTATGTTGACCGCAGCAAATTCTACGCTGTCAAAGAGATAGATTCTGCCAGCGCCTATATCCAGCTGCGCGGCTCAATCAAAAGTGTATCTTTGGCCGGAACGGGCAAGGCCACCCGCCTGATTGCGGTTCTTGGCGACGGCACGGGTTATATTGAACTGGTCTTTTTCAAAGGGATAAAGTGGATTCAGGATAAACTGCAGATCGGTCAGGAGTATGTTGTATTTGGCAAACCCTCAGTATTCAACGACCGTTACAATCTCGTCCACCCGGAAATAGAGCCGGTGTCCGCCGCAACTGCAAGCGGACGTCCTGCCATCACCGGTGTATATTCAAGTTCAGAAAAGCTGCAGAACGGCGGCATCTCAAACAAGGCCTTCACTCAGTTGCAGCAGAAACTCCAGGGTCTGGTTGCAGGCAGGATAAACGAGACCCTGCCGGATTATCTCCTTCAGCAGAAGCGGCTGATTCCGCTGGACAAAGCCCTTCACGACATACACTTCCCGCCCGACATGTACAGCCTGGAGCAGGCCCGCCGCCGGCTCAAGTATGAAGAGCTCTTCTATCTCCAGCTCTCTCTGGTAAAGCAAAAATTCATAAAGATGCGCGACGCAAAGGGAGTTATGCTCCCCCGCATAGGCGACGCTTTCAATTATACATACTCCCATCTCCCCTTCCCCCTTACCGGCGCACAGAAAAAGGTTCTGAGAGAGATCCGTGCCGATGTAACCAGCGGAAGACAGATGAACCGCCTGCTGCAGGGCGACGTGGGCAGCGGCAAAACCCTGGTGGCCATATTCTCTGCCCTGCAAGCCATCGACAACGGTTATCAGGCCTGTATAATGGCGCCTACAGAGGTGCTTGCCACACAGCACTATAACGGCATTTTCCGCTATATCGACCCGGAGCAGGTAAAGGTCGCCCTGCTCACCGGCAGCACCAAGACAAAGGAGCGGCGCGAGATTTACGAGGGGCTGTCCAACGGCACCATCAACCTGGTGTTCGGCACCCACGCCCTTATTGAAGACAAGGTCCAGTTCGCCAACCTCGGCCTGGCTGTGATAGACGAGCAGCACCGTTTCGGCGTGGATCAGCGTTCGCGCCTCTGGTCAAAATCGGAGATTGCCCCCCACATCCTGGTGATGACCGCCACCCCCATCCCCCGGACCCTGGCGATGACCCTTTACGGCGACCTGGATGTCTCCGTCATAGACGAACTCCCTCCCGGGCGGAAACCGATAATCACCACCCACGTCGGAGAGAACCAGCGCCGCAAGGTGTATGAGTTTATGCGGAAGGAGATTGACGCCGGGCGACAGGTGTTCGTGGTATATCCGCTGATAAAAGAGTCGGAGAAGATGGACTATGAAAACCTTGAGCAGGGTTATTTGGACATCACGGAATACTTCAAGCAGCCCGATTATATCACGGCAGTGGTACATGGCCGGCAGACTCCGGAGAACAAGGCCTTTGACATGAACCTGTTCGTAAGCGGCAAAGCAGACATACTGGTTTCCACCTCTGTGATAGAGGTCGGGGTAGATGTCCCCAACGCCTCAGTTATGGTGATAGAGAGTGCGGAGCGGTTTGGCCTGGCGCAACTGCATCAGCTTCGCGGCCGCGTGGGACGTGGCGCAGAGAAATCTTACTGCATCCTGATGACAGGATATAAGCTCAGCAGCGAGTCCCGTCAGCGCATCGATATGATGTGCTCTACCAACGACGGTTTTGAGCTGGCAGAGGCCGACCTCAAGATGCGCGGCCCCGGCGACTTTGAGGGGACGCGGCAGAGCGGGCTGGCCATTGACCTGCACATCGCCAACCTGGCCAAGGATTCTCCCATGATGGAGGAGGCCCGCAGCGCCGCCATCGACATACTCACCGATGACCCCAGCCTTGAGCAACCCTGCAATGCTCTTCTAAGAAAGAATCTCGAGAGTATCAGGACCAAAACCATAGATTACTCCAAAATATCATAGATATGAAATATATTGGCGCACACGTCTCTGCGGCTGGCGGCGTTGAGAACGCCCCGCTCCGGGCACATGAAATAGGAGCCACCGGCTTCGCCCTCTTCACCAAGAACCAGAAGCAGTGGAGCTCCCCGCCCCTCTCTGCCCAGAGCATAGAACTGTTCTTGCAGCGGTGCAGCGAGTTTGGTTATCCCCCCTGCTCCATTCTCCCCCACGATGGCTATCTGATTAACCTGGGGCACCCCGAGGCAGAGGCTCTGGAACGCTCCCGGGAAGCCTTTTGCGACGAGATGAGCCGCTGCCAGGCACTGGGGCTGGACCGCCTCAACTTCCACCCGGGCAGCCACCTGAACGGAATCAGTGTGGATGAGTGCCTGAGCCGCATCGCCCAATCTATTAACATTGCGCTAAGCAAGACAGAAGGGGTTACCGCCGTGTTGGAAAACACCGCCGGGCAAGGCTCCAACCTGGGGTTCCGCTTTGAGCATCTGGCCCAGATAATATCACAGGTAGAGGATAAGAGCCGCGTCGGGGTCTGCATAGATACCTGCCACGCCTTTGCTGCCGGATACGACTTTAACGCCTCCCCCGCCCTGTTCGAAGAAGCCGGTATCGCCATGACAGATGCTGATGTCAAAGGTGCCGTGGTGCTAAAGGGATATGAGAACATATTATCAGCCTTTGACCGCATCGTGGGGCTGGAATACCTTCGCGGTATGCACCTCAACGATGCCACCAAGCCCTCCGGCAGCCGCGTTGACCGTCACAGCCCTTTAGGCAAGGGGGAGATTGGCGGCGCACTGTTTGAAACTCTGATGAAAGACGTGCGTTTAGATGGCATACCCTTCATACTGGAGACCCCCGACGAGACACTCTGGCCTGCGGAGATAGCTCAACTCAAGCTCTGGGCTAATCATAAATAAACAGCGGCGAGGCCTCGCGGCGAGGCAGGGCGTAAAGGGTAATCTCCTCTCCACCGACAGAATTCAACGCCGCACGGGCGCTGTCAAAAACCAGCGAAGGTGTATTGTTGTTCGCGCTCAGATGGCACAGGAACACCGATTTGAGCCCGTCGTGACAGCTGCGGCGCAGCAGGTCGGCAGTCTGCTCGTTTGAGAGATGGCCGTGCTCCTCTGAAATCCTTTTCTTCAGCTCCGGCGTGTAGGGCCCCGTGACCAGCATCCCCGGGTCATAATTAGACTCCACAATCAGATGGGATGCCATCTGGCAGTATTTTACGACATCGTCGGTGACTTTGCCGACATCGGTCACAAAGGTGAAAGTGTGGCCAAAGAAATCTATGTAATATCCTACTGTATCACGGGCGTCGTGGGGGACGGAGAAGGGGATAAACTTCACGCCCATACACTCGGTCACCTCCCCCGGCCGGGTATCCTTTACACATCCGTCCAGTTTGCCGGCAGTACAGAAATGCCGCTCCAGCACCTTATGGAGCGCCTCGGTCACAAAAACCACTTTGTGATAGCGCTGGGTAAAGCCCCCAAGATAGCGGATGTGGTCCATATGCTCGTGGGTCACAAGCACCATATCCACCTTTGAGAGCGAAATGTCATGTGCATTGAGGCGGCGGTTGATGGTCCGGCCGCCGATGCCCAGATCGATTAACAGCGACACATCATCGTTGCCTATGTAGTAACAGTTACCGTTGCTACCGCTGGAGAGGCTAATGAACTTAACCATTAAGCTTGCTAAGTTCATGAGGGGAGAAAATCCCCTTCTCTGTAATGATACCTGTGAGTAACTCAGCGGGAGTCACGTCAAAGGCGGGGTTATAAACCTTTATCCCCTTTGGCGCCACCGGTTTGTCAAAATACTGGTCGGTGACTTCAAATGCCGGACGCTCTTCAATAACTATATCGTTACCGGTCTTGGTTTTGAAGTCTATGGTATTGGACGGGCCCAGTGAGTAACACGGGATCCCATAGTGTTTTGCCAGGATGGCGAGCATACTGCTGCCCACCTTGTTCGCAACGTCTCCATTGGCTGCGATACGGTCGCATCCGAAAAAGACAATGTCTATCTTGCCGCGGGACATCACGTCGGAGGCCATATTGTCGCAGATCAGCGTAACATCCACCCCCGCCTTGGTAAGTTCATAAGAGGTCAGACGCGACCCCTGCAACATCGGCCTCGTCTCGCAGGAGTAAACCTTGGGCATAAGCCCTTTCTGCTGAGCCATGTAAATAGGGCCCAGCGCAGTGCCGTACCTGGAAACGGCCAGATGACCGGCGTTGCAGTAAGTCAAAATACCGATGCCAGGTTTGAGCAGCGAGAAACCCGCCTCTGATATGGCAAGGCACTTCTGGACATCTTCCAGCTTGATGGCCCGCGCCTCCGCGGTGAGACGCTCCTTTATCTGCTTTATGGCAGCGTCGGCAGCCATATCCTTAGTCTCCTCAAGAGCCTCATAATAACAGCGCTCCATACGGTCCAGCGTCCACATAAGGCTCACCGCCGTAGGCCTTGAGATATACAGGTAACGCTTTACACGCAGGAACTCCTTGTCAAAGGATTGCAGGTTGCGCGCGCGGAAACGGTTCATGCACATCGCCAGGCCAAATGCACCCGCTATTCCGATAGCCGGGGCCCCCCGCACCTTCAATAACGTTATTGCGTAGAAAACCTGCTCTGCAGAGGTAAGATGTAGAAACTTCTCCTGATTCGGCAACAGGGACTGATCCAGAATAATCACGTCTCTGCCGTTGGGACTGAGCTCCACAGAATCGTATTCAAGAATGTTTCTCATATTAGTACAAAGATAATAATTTTCTATTAATTTTGACTTCATGATAAGAATTCCCGCAACAACCCAACAGAACCTGATTGAGAGCCAGAGCAAATCTGCAGCCAATCCCCCTGTTGACAACGAGATAATTAACGAGGTTATCGACGGGGCCTCCTCGCTTGCCCTTTCAAAAGAGAATTCACTCCGCCTGCTGGATGCAATCGGCATCAGCCGCGAGCGCACATTTATAGTAACAGACCTGGAAGAGGCCCGCGTTGCCGTTACGGATATCGGCTTCCCCGTAAACATGAAAACGGTTTCCATTTACGAAGCCGACAAATCTGAGGTTGCAGAGAGCATCACCGACCGCAATACGATGAGGCTTGAATTCGGCCGGCTTATGCGCGGACATAATTCCAAGGGAATCCTTATCAGCCCTGCCCTTTCCGGTGCGGTGACATACCTCGGCATACGCCATAAAGCCGGCCTGGGGCACCTGGTCGTGTGCGGAGCTGTTACAGCTGAGGACACCAGGCCCACCAAGTTCGTATACTGCACCCTTCCCGTAACAAAGACCGAGGCCACTGAGATTTACCAGCGGGTTAAAGGAGACTTCCAGATAAACGAAGTCATTTTTACCGACACGCTGCGCCGGCTCTCCGCGTTATGCACGGTTGCACCCCAGATAGACAAACTGGATATCTTCCCGGTGATTGTCAGCGCCCGGAGCGTCGTCGCCTTAGACGCCTCTGCAACCCTCAGGAAAACTATTTGATCTTGAATGAATCCCTCAGGCCGGTAGCCTTGTTCCAGGCACCGTTCTTGGGGTCGTGATAGAAGTAACCCACCCTCTCAAACTGAACCGCGATACCGCTCTTGTCTTCAAGAAGCGCCGGCTCGGCGTATGCAGTCTTCACAACCAGTGAATTGGGGTTGAGATACTCTTTATAATCCACACCCTCAGGGATAGCACCCATCTGTTCCTCTGTAAAGAGAGTATCAAATATGCGGGCCTCAATGGGTTTTGCATATTCCTGCGATACCCAGTGGATTGTACCCTTGACGCTGCGCCACTCTCCGGCGCCCGGCTTGGAAGTGGGGTCCACCTCGCAATGGACTGTAGTGACATTACCGTCAGAATCTTTCTCAAACGACACACACTTCACGATGTAGGTATATTTAAGGCGTACCTCGCCGTCGGGTTTCAGGCGGAAATACTTCTTGGGGGCATCCTCCATAAAATCTTCACGCTCAATATAGAGCTCTTTGGTAAAGGGGATGCGGCGTTTTGCCCCATCGGGGTCGGCAGGATTCATGGGGGCCTCAAACCACTCCACCTTGCCTTCTTCCCAGTTGTCAATCACCAGCTTGATGGGGTCTATTACCGCCATATAGCGGTTGGCGCGCTCGTTCAGGTCCTGGCGCAGGCACCACTCCATCAGCGAGAGGTCTATGATATTGTCTCGCTTTGCCACGCCCACCTTGTCGGCAAACATACGGATAGATTCGGGAGTATAGCCCCTGCGGCGGATGCCGCATATCGTGGGCATACGGGGGTCATCCCACCCCTCTACGTAGCCGTTTTTCACCAACTCTAAAAGTTTGCGCTTGCTCATCACGGTATAGGTGAGGTTCAGGCGGGCAAACTCATACTGATGGCTCGGGAATATCTCCAGCTTCTCTATGAACCAGTCGTAGAGCGGACGGTGTACGTCAAACTCCAGAGTGCAGATGGAGTGAGTTATGTTCTCAATGGAGTCGCACTCGCCGTGGGCATAGTCGTACATCGGGTATATGCACCATTTGTTACCGGTACGGTGGTGTTCGGCGTGAATGATGCGGTACATCAGAGGGTCGCGGAACAGCATGTTGGGGTGCGCCATATCAATCTTTGCGCGCAGCACCTTTGCGCCATCGGGGTATTTACCCTCCTTCATCTCTTCAAACAGCCGGAGGTTCTCCTCTACGCTGCGGTTGCGCCAAGGGCTCTCCTTACCGGGCTGGGTCACGGTTCCGCGCCCCTGCCTTATCTCCTCCTGGCTCTGGTCATCCACATAAGCCAGCCCCTTCTTTATCAACACCTTGGCCCACTCGTAAAGCTGGTCGAAATAGTCCGAGGCGTAGAACTCGTTAGCCCACTCGAATCCGAGCCACTTGATATCCTCCTTGATGGAATCTACATACTCGGTATCTTCTTTGACGGGATTGGTATCGTCGAAACGCAGGTTGGTCTTGCCGCCATACTTTTTGGCCAGGCCAAAGTTCAGGCATATACTCTTGGCATGACCTATGTGCAGGTAGCCGTTGGGCTCCGGAGGGAAGCGGGTCATTATGGATTTATGCTTGCCGCTGGCCAGGTCGGCCTCTATGATGTCCTCAAGAAAATTATTCGTACGTTGTTCTTCCATAGCTCATTCACATATAGGTTACAAAAGTAGCAAAAAAGGGGCAATTTTTACTATTTTTGCCCTCTCAATTCTTTATCTGCAAGAAGATGCTCAAATCAATGACGGGCTACGGCAAGGCCGAAACCACCATCAACAACGTAAAGTACATCGTAGAGATTCGCTCGCTCAACTCCAAGACGGCCGACATCACCCTCAAAACCTCCCTGATTCCGCGTGAGAAAGAGATGGAGGTGCGGCAGCTGATAGCGAACCGGCTGAACAGGGGCACCATAGACCTTTTCATTTCTACGGAGAAAGGCACAGGCAGTACTGCCGCCTCCACCCTTAACAAGGACGTTTTGCGTGCATATCTTTCCCAGATTGACGATGCCTTGAACGGCACCAAATGGTATAACGCAGTCTGCAGCGAGTTCAGCGCCCCCATACTGGCAGGCATCCTCAGGATGGGCGACGTATATGAAACGGCCAGGGAAGATTTCACAGGCGAGTGCTGGGAGCAGCTTTTTGGGGCAATCAAACAGGCGGTGGATAACCTGGACGATTTCCGCACTACAGAGGGGGCAACCCTCAGGCGCGACGTCACTGCCAACCTGGAAAGCATAGAGAATTATATCCCGATGGTAGAAGTGTTTGAGAAGGAGCGCATCGCAGCCGTGCGAGTGCGCATCGACGCCCGTATAGAAGAGCTCAAGATTCAGGTGGACAGCAACCGCTTGGAGCAGGAGATAATCTTTTATGTTGACAAGCTCGACATAAACGAAGAGAAGGTCCGCCTGCGCCAGCACTGCCGTTATTTCCGTGAAACTATGGAGGGCGAGGAGTTCCCGGGCAAGAAGCTGGGCTTCATTGCACAGGAGATGGGCCGCGAGATCAACACTCTGGGCAGCAAGGCCAATCATGCAGAAATCCAGAAGATCGTGGTTAAGATGAAGGCTGAGCTCGAGAAGATTAAAGAACAGTCAATGAACATATTATAAAGACATGGACGCACCCGGCACAATTATCCTTCCCGCAGCACGCCGCTCCGGTGGCAAACCCTTCATGGAGGCTATAGCCGCACGCCGCAGCTCGCGAGATTTCGACTCCAGCCGAGATCTGGAGATGCAGACCCTCTCCGACCTGCTCTGGGCCGCGTGGGGCATCAACCGCACAAAGGGGCGCACCGCACCCTCTTCCCACAACCGGCAGGAGATTGAGTTGTACGTCTTTATAAAATCGGGTGTTTACCGCTACGATGCTGTTGAGCATTCGCTCCATCTGCATATCGCCGCAGATTTGCGCGCCGCAACCGGTACACAGCCGTTTGTGGGTCAGGCCCCTGTAGAAATTGCGCTGGTTTCCGACACCACCAAGATCACCGGAAAAACGCCGCAGGGCATCATAGAATCAACTTATGCCGATACCGGCTTCATCTGCGAGAATATCTATCTGTTCTGCGCCTCGGAGGGGCTGGCCACGGTTGCCCGCGCCCTGGTTCCCAAAGAGGAACTCGCCGCCCGTCTCTCACTCCCTGAAGGGCATATCATCACCCTTGTCCAAACCGTCGGGTATCCAGCTTTATAGCATCCCGTCGCGCAGTCGGAGGTCGGCACTTGCCTCAAAGAAACCGTGGGCGCCCGTGCCCTCGTAAAACGGGAGGGGCCCGCAAGATGCTAGTTATCGCGCAGCGATGACGTAGCAGATTGTGGGAGGGATGAAGTGAGCGTAGCGAACGGAAGTTTCTGGAGGCAAGTGCCGCCGGAGCATAGCGACGGGCAGAAGCCTTCCGCTTGCAAATTGCTTGTTGCTAACTCTGCGTTCGGCTCCCCTCCATAATACCGGGCTCTGCCCGAACCCGCCGCTCCGGCTTTGCTATTACACATCCTGCCCTGCTCAGCCTCCGCTATCGCCTGATGGCGATAACGCCTATGCTCGGGGACTCGCTTCGCTCAGACATCCCTCGCATGGCCGGCGTTTTTTTCGATACAGGCTGCTTCGCTTCCGCTCAGCAACGCCTCACTCCGAAAATCGCACAAGCCATTTCAAGCTACGGCTTTTCTGCCCGTCTATCTATGGGACAGGCACCAGTCGCATACGCCGCAGGGGGCGCTTTTCTGGCCGAAGTACTCCAAAAGCATCTGGCTGCGGCAACGGCCTTCATTCTGGACATAAGCGGCAATGGCATCCTGACGCGCCTTGCTGCGCGCCACACGGCTGTCGTATTCAGACTGGTCCAGCCGGAGGTTCTCGGGATAGAGACGTTCCGTAGCCAGGTATAACACCGGCGACTTTATCTTGGGGATATAATGAATAATCTTCCTGGACGACAACCACTTGAGCTTACTCTCCACTGCGAGCACGGAGTATTTGCCAACAGAGGCGATACGCTCTTCATCTATAGATACATAGCCGCTGAAAAGGCCCTCGTACATCCGCATCAGAACCTTAAGAAAGGCATCGGTCTCTGCGCTCCCCAGCTGAATCCCATACAGTTCGTCGCGGGACACGGCCACCGAAATCTTTGAGGGAATTTCCAGCTCCTCCGTCAGCGTCCAATAGCCCGACATCTCTATATATTTGATTGCGTAGTATGCCTTGGAAGCCTGCAGCTTATACTGCTTGGCAAACGCCGCAAGGTCAAACTTATAGCCCTTGTCCCGCCCCTCCTCGTAGGGAATCTTCAAGAAGTTGTGGACTTTCTGATATATATCTTTTATATAGTCCAGCGGCGGATATGTGGTCTGTAGAATCTGCGCCAGACGGTTGAGATCGGTAGAATTCCAAATCAGCAGTGCGTAAGACTTTTTTCCGTCGCGGCCGGCACGCCCCGCCTCCTGGAAGTAAGCCTCAGGCGACTGGGGCATATCGTGATGACAGACAAACCTCACATCACCCTTGTCAATGCCCATGCCGAATGCATTGGTAGAGACAATAATGCGCTTCTCCCCCTTTTTCCATGCGTCCTGCACCGCAGCGCGCACCTTGCCGTTCATCCCGGCATGATATGCCGCAGCATCCACCCCCTGACTTGAGAGAAAAGCAGTGACCTCCTCTGCTGTGCGCCGCCTGGCGACATAGACTATCCCGGAGCCCTGAACGCCATTGCAAACCTTGAGTAGCTGCCCCAGCTTGTTCTCACACTTGCGGGCGCTGTAAGAGAGGTTTGGCCGCTCAAAGCCGCTCACCAGCAGGTTGGGCTTATCAAAGCCAAGGCGGGCCATAATATCTTCTGCCACATCCTGCGTTGCGGTTGCGGTGAGGGCAATTACCGGCACCTTTGCAGGGAATGAGGTACCTGCAATCTTGCTGCGGACCTCGCTTATCATCAGGTATTCCGGGCGGAAGTCGTAGCCCCACTGCGAGATGCAGTGTGCCTCATCCACAACCAGATAGTTGATGTTCATCTTTGCGGCGCGGGCCAGGAAAAGGTCGGTGCGCAAACGCTCGGGAGACACATAAAGAAACTTGTAATCGCCATACACTGCGTTATCCAGCGTGGCGTCTATCTCGCGGTAGCTCATCCCCGCACACACCAGCAGCGCCGGAATCCCCCGCCTGCGCAGGTTCTCCACCTGATCTTTCATCAGCGCGATCAGCGGCGACACCACAATGCAAATTCCCTCCTTCATAAGGGCCGGCACCTGGAAGCAGACGCTCTTCCCTCCCCCGGTCGGCATAAGCGCCAGCACATCCCGCCCCGCCAGAGCCTCCGAGATAATCTCCTCCTGCTTTGGCCGGAACCCCTCATACCCCCAATATTTCTTCAGCGTCGCTAACATTCTTATGAGCTATCTCTCCAAAGGTAACTATTTTTCACTAATCCACTTAATCTGCCGCCTCTGCTTTCCATGACATTCTTCCTGCAAGATCTTTAGCAAATTCCAAATCTTTCGCGGGCAAACGCAAGGTTATTGTGGACATATTACCATAACAATTGCCGTCTGGTTCAGCCAGATAGGCAGCGGCCCTATCCTCGCCATAGTATTTAATTGCATGGCTATGCCCGGGAGAAGATTGTCTTACGGCTTCGTCCAGCACCTTTTTCACATAGGCGTTGATAGAGATACCTGCAGCCTTGGCCATTTGTGCTAGTGCCCGATGAGTAACCGGTGAGATACGAACATTAAATGTTCCCGTGTAACTCTTGTCAGGCTTCACCCCATGTTCTTCGCAAAAGATGAGATAATCATCAACGGCCTGCTCAAATGCGGTTGTAAGCTCTGCCACTGATTCACCTTCATAATTCACCAAGCCATCTATCCCTTCTATTTTGCCGAAAAAAACTTTGTCAGCCTCACTATACGCAACAGAACCTATATACCCTTTATATTTTAATGTATTCATAGCTCTATATCTCCATTCTTTATTAATTCTTCCAGAAGTTGCTTTACGGCATACTGTTTCATTTCTTTTTGTGGGTGAGGCCTATGTAATAACACTGGCTTTATCCCAGATTTCGAGAACATCACTCTTGACCCAGATGTTCTACCCTTCTCAGATATTACATATCCAAATGCCTGAAGCAATCGAGTCGCTTCTTCAAAGGTAAAGTCAGCTGGCTGACGCTTCAGCTTCTCAATCAATTTATCTTTCGTCCCCATTGCAAATGTAACTATAATTTAGTTGCAAACAAATAATGTCTCTGCAATTTATTTCGACACACGCAAATACGTGCGACTATTTCTCAAAAGTTACATTGTAAAGAGGTCAAAACAGAAAAGGATTTTTTCAGAAACCGAATCATATATTTAAAATGGAGCAAATAGAACAAAACCACCCGCCCTGGAAGATCCGGGGCGGGTGGGTTTTATAGTGAGTATGTATGTTCTGAATTAGAGCTGAGGGCCTGCTGCCACAAGAGCCTTGCCGGCCTCGTTGCCGGTATATTTGACAAAGTTCTTCTGGAAGCGGGCTGCCAGATCCTTTGCCTTGGTCTCCCACTCTGCAGAATCTGCATAAGTGTCGCGAGGGTCAAGGATCGCAGGGTTAACGTTGGGCAGCGCGGTGGGCACTTCAAAATCGAAGAACGGGATTTTCTTGGTGGGAGCCTTGAGAATGCTGCCGTCGAGAATAGCGTCAATGATACCGCGGGTATCGGGGATGCTGATACGCTTGCCGGTGCCGTTCCAGCCGGTGTTCACCAGATAAGCCTTGGCGCCACTCTTCTCCATCTTCTTGACCAGCTCCTCTGCATACTTTGTAGGATGCAACTCGAGGAAAGCCTGGCCGAAGCAGGCACTGAAAGTCGGGGTCGGTTCGGTGATGCCGCGCTCCGTACAGGCGAGTTTTGCGGTGAAACCGGAGAGGAAGTAATACTTGGTCTGCTCGGGAGTCAGGATGCTTACCGGAGGCAGCACACCGAATGCATCGGCACTAAGGAAGATGACATTCTTGGCCTCGGGACCGGCGCTCTTGCCGTTCACCTTCTTGGCAATCTTCTCGATGTGTTCGATAGGATAGCTTACGCGGGTATTCTCGGTAACGCTCTTGTCTGCGAAATCGATCTTGCCGGCGGCGTCGACGGTGACATTCTCCAGGAGAGCGTCGCGCTTGATGGCGCCGTAGATGTCGGGCTCATTCTCTTTAGAAAGGTTGATAACCTTCGCGTAGCAGCCGCCCTCAAAGTTGAATACGCCCTCGTCGTCCCAGCCATGCTCGTCGTCACCGATAAGCAGACGTTTGGGGTCGGTTGAGAGAGTGGTCTTGCCGGTACCTGAGAGACCGAAGAAAATGGCGGTGTTCTTACCCTCCATATCGGTATTGGCGGAGCAGTGCATGGATGCGATGCCCTGCAGAGGGAGATAATAATTCATCATCGAGAACATACCCTTCTTCATCTCACCACCGTACCAGGTGTTGATGATGCACTGCTCGCGGGTGCTGGTATTGAAAGCGACGCAGGTCTCGCTGTTGAGTCCAAGCTCCTTATAATTTTCAACTTTAGCCTTGGAAGCATTGTAAATCACAAAGTTGGGCTCAAACTTTTCAAGCTCCTCTGCGGTAGGCTGTATGAACATGTTCTTAACGAAATGTGCCTGCCATGCAACCTCGACGATAAAGCGCACGCGCAGACGGGTAGCCTCGTTGGCACCGCAGAAAGCGTCCATCACATAGAGGTTCTTGTTGCAAAGCTCCTTGATGGTGATATCCTTGACCTTTGCCCAGACCTCTTCGCTCATGGGGTGGTTGTCGTTCTTATACTCTTCGCTTGTCCACCACACCTTGTCACGGCTCTGCTCATCCATCACAATGTATTTGTCTTTGGGCGAGCGGCCGGTGTAGATGCCGGTCATCACGTTCACGGCGCCAAGCTCCGTATCCACGCCTTTGTCAAAACCCTCCAGACCGGGTTTCGTCTCCTCTGCATAGAGGAATTCATAAGAGGGGTTGTGAGCGATTACGGTAGAACCCGTAATACCATACTTTGTAAGATCTATCTTAGCCATATGTCATATATTAAAAATTTCTGTCAGTAATTGTGAGTGCCGCGAAAATACGCAAAAAAACTAATTCGCAGCACTTTTTTTGATGCAATAAATGCACCAAAATCAAAATACTCTGAAACCTGACACCGCGTCAGGTGTCCCGAGGTCTTTCATCTGGAAAGAAGGGTACTCTACTGCCTCTATCTTGTACCTGCCGCACAATTTGAGATAGAAATCGATAACGGAGAATTTTTCAGGCCAGGAAGGCATCAGAGAAAGCATTCCGTTAGAGAAAACATGTATTCCCGAGAAGGCTTTTTTCCTGCAGGCATCAGCGCACAGTTCCTTGAAAGGGGTTTTGACCTCGCCGGTTGCGACGTTGGTCCAGCCAACCAGCAGATCATTGTCATCGAACAAAAGATATCGTTTTGTATCGCGGTCACTGACAAGCAATGTGGCGTCAGCATCGGATACAAGAGACCGCCCCACAAACCACGGAATATCCAGATTGGTCACGACATCCACATTATGAATCAAGAACTTACCCTCCCCCTTAAGAAGCGGTGCAGCATGTTTCAGGGCACCTCCAGTATCGCGCAGGAGGTCACGCTCATCGGATATCTTGATATCATATCCGAAGTTGTCGTGTTCTGCCAGAAAGTCAATGATCTGCTCGCCGAAATAGTGGACATTGACCACAAAACTCCTGAACCCGGAGCATGCCAGATTACGGATGGTACGCTCGAGCATGGTCATACCAGCCACCTTTACAAGCGCCTTGGGTTTGTGGTCTGTAAGGGGTCTGAGCCTTTCCCCCAGTCCTGCGGCAAGGATGAATGCTTTCATAGGCTATTTTAAACGTTTATTGACGTTTATCGCGGTGTGGCGGACTATCACGTCCACATCATACGCGGCGGCGACCGCCTCTGCAAAATGTTGTGCAGAATATACCGAGCGGTGCTGCCCGCCGGTACATCCGAACGACACCATCATATGGGTGAAGCCCCGTTCTATAAACTTATCTATATGCGGGAATACCACCGTCTTGACATGATCCAGGAATACCAGGATTCCCCCCTCCTTTTCAAGGAATTCGATCACATTGGCATCGAGCCCGTTGAACTTTTTGTAAGGCTCATAACGCCCGGGATTTGCAAGATACCTGCAGTCAAAGACATACCCTCCGCCATTGCCACTCGCATCGGCAGGAACTCCCTGGCGGAAAGAGAAGCTAGTAACTTCTACCGTAAGGCGTCCGTCATCTGCAGATGATTCTTCAGGGCGCAAGGATTGCGAAAGGGCATCCAACACACCGCAGAGCTGAGGGTATCGGGCACGATAGCCATCGTCAATTATAGTGGCGGCATTGGCCAGGGCAAACGGCACGCTGGCTATAAAATACCCCTTCTTCTCTATATAGCCGCGGAAACCGTAGGCGCCAAGCACCTGCAGGGTGCGGAAAAGCACAAAAAGCCGCAACGTGGCGCGGAAAGAGTCATTATCCAGATCGGCATAGGGACGTGCAGCTTTTATGTAGGCATTCACCAGTTCCTCCCTCAGAGAGGCAGGATAGCGTGCAGAGGCCTGCCATACGAACGACGCCAGATCGTAGCAAACGGGGCCGCGCCGCCCGCCCTGGAAATCTATGAACCAGGGCTCGCCGTCACATATCATCACATTGCGCCCCTGGAAGTCGCGATACATAAAACCGGCGGGACAATCTGCCGCGAGCAGGTCGTCGGCCAGCCGCTCAAAATCGTCCTGGAGAGCGATCTCGTCAAACGGCACTCCTGTAAGCTTGAGATAATCGTATTTGAAATAGTTAAGGTCAAAGAGGATATTGCGGCGGTCGAAGCATTTCTGTGGATAGCAGACAGAATAATCGAGACCATCGCCGCCCTCAAATTGCAGCTTGGGCAGATATGCGACCGTCTTTTTCAGAAGTTCATTTTCTGATGGTGAATAGTTGCCCGTTTTGCGGCCGTCTGCCACCGCAGCATATAGGGATTCATCCCCCAAATCGGACTGAAGGTACTCCATCCCGTCGCCGCTTACTGCAAATACCCGCGGGACGTTCAACCCTTTGGCGGCAAAGTGGCGGGCGATAGCCAGGAAAGCCAGGTTCTCTTCCGGCACAGTCCCGACGGTTCCTACGGCACTGCGCCCGTCGGCTGCCTTCAGCCTGAAATAGGTGCGACAGCTCCCGGAAGCGGCAAGTTTTTCACAGCTGGCAGCCCCGGCGCCAAAATAATCATTGAATAGAGCCTTCAGTCCTTTCATTGCAATACAAGATTATGCCGCACGCATTGTCTTGTCCGGGCTGACGTTTGCTATGAACCGCGATGTAAGCGAAAGAATCAGCATAATCAGCACCAGCGCCAGTACGTTGACCAGCAATATATATCCAAAATCGAATTCTATGGGGACATACTTTACAAAGTAATTCTCCGGATCCAGGGAGATTACCTTGAA
The DNA here is from genome assembly GCA_017445425.1 of Bacteroidales bacterium. Lineage (GTDB taxonomy): Bacteria > Bacteroidota > Bacteroidia > Bacteroidales > UBA932 > Equibacterium. Next base: position 17,362 of record JAFSUF010000068.1, read on the forward strand.
GTACTTCTGAACTGCGCAGAGCGCCAGCGAGGCGGCGGTACCTATGAGCAAACCCTTTCCCACGATATTCAGGGCAATGTACCTGAACACCTTGCCCACCCCGGCCGAAGTCATACCCATCGCCTTGAGCAGCCCGATGGACGAGATATTCCTGAACAGGATTATCAACAGGGCGGAAATCATATTGAAACCAGCCACCACAATCATCAGCAACAGTATCGCCACCACATTGAAATCCAACAGGTTAAGCCAGTCGAACAGATTCGGGAACAACTGCTTTACGCTGGTTACGAACAGGGCCGGATCATCTTCACTGCTCTCTTCGTAAACGATGTTACTTATCTGGTTATGCTTCTGCCCGATATCCGCCGAATCGGCAAGGATGACCTCAACGGAAGATATATCGTGGCTATCCCACCCGTTGATTCTCTGCACCTGCCGGATATCGCAGATTATCATAGAGTTGTCCAGATTCTCCAGCTGGGCGTCGAACAGACCGGCAATCGTGAACTTGCGGACCTTCACTTCATCCCCGATAAAATATGCTGTCACCTCATCTCCCGGCCCGAAGCCCATCTGACGGGCGAGTCTCTCCGCCATCAGGATTGAAGACGATATGCGGCCATTGAACGACGGTATCTCCCCGCCGGTTAGATTCTCGCTGAAGAAAGAGAAGTTATAAAGGGAATCGACCCCTTTGAAATGGACTCCGAAGATGTTGTCGGATGTTTTAAGCATCCCGGAGCAATAGGCAACTCTCTGAAGGCGATCGACGCCGGGGACCGATTCCAATTGATTCAGGAACGATATGGAATCCGTAAAGGGGTAGCGATCGTTCATCGGGGTCTGGCCGGGCGCCACGAGCGCCAGGGAACCCATAAATGCAGAAGTCTTGGAACGTATCTCGCTCCGGAATCCAAGCACCACGCAAATGGCGATTGTTATGACCATAATGCTGAGCGCCACCGATACCAGACCTATGGTAGAACTGACAGACCCCATACGGTCGTTACGTGACTCCTGCCCCGCCCCGCTGCGGATCTTGTGGCCTATGAACCTGAAAACATTCATATCTCTATCGGACGGTTTCGCGGAGATCCTCCCATCGGGCGATAATATCCCGGACATACGCCGTGGTGGTACGCCCTATGAATTTATTGTTGGTGGCAAAGGTTGTGACCACCTCCTCCCAGTCGTTGGGGTTTTTCCCTTCGCTCAGGGCATGGTTGCGGCACTGCTCTATACGCCCGTCGCCGGCGTTGTAGGCGGCAAGGGCGAACTTGATGACATTTAGCGAATCGAGCCCCTCCTGACGATAAATATTCATCAGATAGCGGAGGTGATAGCTCCCCGCCTTGATGTTGCCCTCCGGACTGAAAAGGTCACTCACCCCGTATCTGGCGGCGGTGACATCGCTCACCTGCATCAGCCCTTTCGCCTCCTTGTATTCCGCGCCGACGAAATACTGACTCTCCTGATACATCAGCGAGGCCAGCAGCAGCCAGTCGATGCCTGTCTTCATGGAATACTGTTTAATAAGGTCGTCAAACGGAGAAACCTGCCCGGTTTCCGGGTTGATACGCGGGCGGCTGTAAGTGCGCCACTGGCGGGCCACAGTACGCTTGTAGAGGCGGCTCCCCTTGAAATCGTCCAGCCATATATTAACCATCAACAGCAGATGCGGATCGCGGGACGACATCGCCCAGTGGATATTGTTTCTGATAAGTTTGGATATCACGACTCTTTCGATATCGCTCTCCGCAATGTGCTCCTGGGGATATGCCAACACTACTATATCCACCTTGCCATCCTTCAGGCTGTCCAGATATGTCAAGTCGCAGTTATCCGGCACGATATCCACATCCACATTGGCAAAGTCTCCGAAATACTGGAGCATGTCGCGGTTGAGGCCCACGCTCTTGCCATCCTTCTCTCCGGGGTGTCCGCTCAGGGCGATCACGCAGTTGAGGGTGTCCCGGTGGATTAAATAGTCGTCAAAAGTGTCTGCCACCATGGCCTGGGGCTGCATCCCCGCCAATGCCGCCAGTATCAGGGTCAGTACAATGCACCCTGAAAGATGCAGTGTACGGTTATTCGACATAGAAGGGCCAGTACAGACCGAACTTGAACATAGCAGTGGGTCTGATGTAGTTGAATGCAGAGAAATAATCGCCTTTGGTGAGGGAATGAAGCACGTTGCAATACTTTACAAAGAGGCTTGCCCGTTTCCACTGGACGTTCACGAATGCGTCCACATACGGGCTGTTGCCCCACTCCCTCTCGTTCTGGTTGTAGAAAACACCGAGGTCTGGTTCATAGGCCTGCAGATAGTACTTGGAATACATTATTCCGTTGGCTCCAATCTGCATAGTCATTACATTCTTGACCACATTGAACTGCACATAATAGCGCAAGTTAAGAGTCAGTTTCGGGAGCGGCAGCACATCGGTGTCGCTGCTCACCTGGTAGAGCACCCTGTTGTCTAAATGGACCGGACCCAGCTTTATATCCTCCGTAAGGTACCCGGTAAGCACGTGCACCGGCGATTCTGCCTGGACAATGGTTGCCGTCGGGTCGTAATAGAGCATATTTGTAAGCAGCGCATACCCCACGAAGGCCCGCAGATTCAGCCTCGGAATGCTAAGTTCGCCAGTCAGACGGGTCTCTGAGGTCTTATTAAGGTCGTAATCCCACTTATGGTGATTGAAAAGAACCGCCTTTTGGAAGGGATGGGGCGTCTTTACCGCGGTCTCTATATGTCCTGTGAGATGGATTCCGTCGCGGATAGGGAACATAGAAAACCGGACATTCCCCTGCAGGTTCATATCGCCTGAATAATAGCCGGTCAGATTCAATTTACCGGATGCGTCCCAGGCAAAATACTTGCGGAACTTGCCGTCTGCACCGCCATATACATATGTGTTGAATTGGCTGACGGGTTTGATACCCGTGACAAAATCGCTTGGCTGGAAACTGTACAACCTCAGAGACTGGGCACCCACACCGCCGTGTATGGTAGATACTATCGCATCCTGTCCAAAGGGCTGGAGTGTAACAAACAGTTTGTTCTCGAGCCGGTTTACAGCGAGACTGTCGTGGCTGGCATTGCTGAATATGTTGAACTGGTCCCGATAGAAGGCTCTGCCTGTAGCATCTGAGCTGGAAATCTCGTCGGTGTAGAGTTTGGAGTACTTAGACCATTCGAAACTGTGTCCCAGATAGATTACTGTACCCTGACCCACTGCGAGCGAATCGGCATTCTTGCGGAAGAAGTTCATGGGCACCGCCAGCGACTGCGTCAAGAAGAGCGACCGCCGCTTCAAGGCAGTCTTTGCATTTGAGAGATTGACCTCTATGGACTTGGCATCTACAATGGTATCGCAGACCCAGAAGGGGTCCTGGATACCTCCGTTCTCGTTGCGGTCCACCGTCTGCCCCATATAGCCGAAGTGCATCTCATACTTCTTGCCCATATAGTTGCTCCCTATCGAGAAGGTGCGGTTGCTGGTCTTCTCGTTATTAAGCTGTCCGTTGCTTCCGTAGCGTTGGTATGCAAGGGTGATGTTCAGCTCCGGAGTGATGTTCTGGGTAGTCATCAGATTGAGGTCATCCTCCTCTGTGGTTGTCGTTCCAAAGGGGTTGCCCCAGTAAGAGAGAACGGTATAGGGGGTCTTGGTGTTATAGAAAGGCATCGATTCCGGGGTATAGGAATAATCCATATACGGCGTAAAGAAGGGAGCGATGTCAAAATCCCTGCGGTTGAAGTAGTTGGTGGGCATACTTGCAGAACCGGCCGTACCCAGATAGGTGGCGTCTGCATCATTCTTGAAGATAGGCAGGTCAAAAAAATGGTAGTTATATGAGGTGTCTATCTTTTCAAACCTGATTTTGTTGGTACCCTGGTCGTGGGCCCAGCGCAGCACGCGTTTATAATAGAGCGAATCGGGGATGGCGAAGGACTCCAGGATGCGCGGCGTATTCTGTATAACGCTGTCGCGATACGCCTTCCTCTGATCTTTGCGCCACTGGCGGAACTCCCTTTCTCCAGGCAGATTATTGACAATAGAGTCTTCGTATTCCTTGATAAGGGTATCCAACATGGGCAGCGTGACAGTATCCATGCGCCAGAAAATCTGTGACAGAGTGTCCAGCGACTCACGCAGGAGCCATGTTGCAGGGGTATCAATCACCGGCTCTCCCTCCATGCCCGTCACGACAGCACCCGTTGAATCGACCTTATAAACCACTGTATCTGATATAATGGGATAGCCCGCACGCTCGCTGCGCGTGAAATGCGGCCTGCGGGCGGCAGCGGCAAAAACCGCAACCGTAAATACCAGGAATATCAATAGCGTCTTCTTCACGCGCAACAGTGGATTATATCCGGCAAAGATACCAAATTATGTTATATTTGCCTTATGAAAAGGTATAGTTTAACGATTCTGCTGGCGATTGCCAGCATATTCTGTGCCACGGGGGCTTTCTCCCAGAGCCTTGAGAGTCAGTTTGCGGCACTCCCCTCCGTCAAAAAAGTAGAAGTTCTGGACAAGGGACAGTTCGATGCCAAATATCTCCTTTGGTTTGAGCAGCCGGTCAGCTACAAGAATCCCGCAAAGGGGACATTCCTGCAGCGTGTCTTTGTGGGCGATATCTGCCGCGACTCCTCCACCGTATTTGTAACGGAGGGTTATAATGCCGATTACGCCACCCGCGAGCGCTACCGCGATGAGATTTCGCGCATCTTTAACCTTAACAACGTGGTTGTGGAGCACCGGTTTTTCGCGCCCTCCGCCCCGGAAGAGATTGACTGGAAGTACCTTACGGCAGAGAACGAGGCGCGCGACCTGCACCGCGTAATAAGTGAACTTAAAACGATATACCCCGCCAAGTGGATATCTACCGGCATCAGCAAAGGCGGGCAGAACTGCGTCATTTTCAGGGCCTTTTATCCGGAAGATGTCGATTTCACAGTCTCTTATGTCGGGCCGTTCTGCCGCGGCGTGGAGGATGGCCGGCACGAGCCTTTCATCGCCTCCGACGGACCCGATGAGGCGAGCCGTGCAGCGGTTCGCAGCTTCCAGGAGGATTTCCTCAGCCGCCGCGCCACCCTGCAGCCAAAACTCGACTCTCTGTGCAAGGCCAATGGATACGCGTTCCGCATCCCTATGGACGAGGTGTTTGACATGTGCGCGCTGGAGTTCTCTTTCGCCTTCTGGCAGTGGGGCTATCCCATATCAGAAATACCTGACAAAGATGCCTCAGACGATGAATATCTGGCATTCATGGATAAGAACTGCGGTCCCGATTACTGGCAGATAGCCAATCCGCACCTCCCCTTCTACATTATGGCGGCAAAGGAACTCGGCTATTATGGATACGACGTTGAACCCTTCAAGGATTTGCTCACCATAAAGAGCGCCAAGGGCTATTTGCACCGCATCTTCCTGCCGGCAGACGCAAAGGATATCAGGTTCTGCCGCAGGCTATCGCGCAAGATGGACCGCTTCCTTAAGCGCAACAAATGCGACATTATATTCATCTATGGCGAATATGACCCGTGGAGCGCAGTCCGCGCCGGCGACATGCATTCAGAAACCAACCACATCTTTATCCAGCCTGGCGGCAGCCACCGCGCCCGCATCTCCACCTTTGAAGAACCGACCCGGTCAGAGATCAAATCCCTTATCTCTTCCTGGCTGTATAAGTAACATTGTATTTTTCAAAATCATTTGTATATTTGCGGTCCCGAATCGGGAAGTGGCGCAGTTGGCTAGCGCGCTGCGTTCGGGACGCAGAGGTCGGGTGTTCGAGTCACCTCTTCCCGACAAAACGGCTGGATTTAGTATCCAGCTGTTTTTTTATATCACGCGATATAGGATGCGATATCAGTAAGGCACGCGCCCATTTTTTCGTGGCACCTTACCTACAGATACTCAACGTTTTACAACATATCGCTTGTGCATTTTTACGCAAGCGACTATCCACAAATAGCTGATAATCACCACCAAACCCGCCACGAGCCTCAAGCCCTCCCCCGAGGGGAGGGTTGGGAGGGGGTCATATTATACTGGGGCTCTGCCCCAAACCCCGCCGCTCCGCGCTGGCTATTCTGCATACCAGCCCACACGCGCTCCGCTATCGCCTGATGGCGATTGCTATCCTCACTCAGCCGGCGACTTCCAGGCCGAAAAAAAGCCACCTTCAGGTGGCCGGCGCTTTGCGCCGCAGGGGGCTTAGGGGGCAGAGCCCCAGTATAATA
>JAFSUF010000069.1 GCA_017445425.1 Bacteroidales bacterium
GGCTGCGCTGCTCCATGATGTTGTTGAGGATACGGACAATACCATTGATGATATACGTGCCCGCTTTGGCGAAGATGTCGCCTTCCTGGTCGGTGCTGTCACTAAGCCCAACAGGAGGCAGGTGGATAATTTCCAGCACATTCTGGGCTCAGTAAAGGGTGACATCCGCGTGCTTCTTCTCAAGCTTTCTGACCGCCTGCATAATATGCGGACCCTCTCCGGACTAAAGCCCCAAAGGCAGTGGAAGATTGCGTCTGAAACACAATTCTTCTTTGCCCCGCTGGCCGGTCGTCTGGGGTTGTATAAGGTGAAATCTGAACTGGAGAATCTGGCGTTCCAATTCTTGAACCCCCGGGAGTATGACCGCGTCAATGCCCTGTTGGAGGAGGACAAGAAGAGGACAGAATTGGCCGTCAACACCTTCTTGAATGAATGTCTGCATACCGTGGGTTCAAAAATGGGCGGCGGCATCGGCTGGGATATCCGTTACCGCAAGCCTTATTCCGTATGGCGGGAAATGCAGGAGCGGCACTGCGATTTCTATCATGTGCCTTTCAAGCATTACATCAGGGCCAGTTTTGACCGGGAGGATGTGGATGATGAGATGAACTATTCCAGCACATGGTTTCTCACGGATGAGGATATCATTTTCCGCGTTTACAGCATCCTTTCTGAAAAGTACCGCGAGCAGACGGGGAGTTTTGTGAATTATGTGGCCCAGCCCAAGGCAAATGGCTATCGCTCGGTCCATTTCCGTCTGCTCAACCCCTATGGAGGCATCGAGGAGTTCCATGTGGCCTCGGACGATATGCGTCTTCAGTCTTACTACGGCTGCATCCTGGATACGGAGGAGCAATGGCTCAAGCGCCTGACCGACGTGCTCAACGAGTTGGCAGAGGATCCCGAATCGTTGATGCCCGGCATCCGCGACTCGCTCTTCAATGAGGATATCGTCGTGTTCACCCCCAAGTGCAAGGCCGTTACATTGCCAAAGGGCTCTACTGCCTTGGATTTTGCTTATGACGTTCACTCCGACATCGGAAACCATGCCCGCTATGCACGTATCAATGGCAGGCTTGCTTCCATCCGGACTGAGTTAAAGCGTGGGGACTGTGTGGAAATCGGTACGGATGAGAGTGCCCATCCTAAGGCAGACTGGATAGAGTCCGTGGCCTCCTACAATGCAAAAAAGCAAATCAAGTACTATCTGAACAAACTGCAGAAACCAGAATATACACTATGCCCTCACTGCCATCCGATGCCGGGTGGCGAAATAATCGGCTTCAAGGATTCGGAGGGGCATGTAACCATCCACGGCCGTAATTGCCAGGTTGCCATACGCACGGCTTCAGAAAAAGGTAACACCATTGTGGCTGTTGATGATTTTGTGGCACAGCCCGGTGTTCTCTACCCCGTGAAGGTTGAAATCGTCGGCATTGACCGCTACCATCTTCTGCAGGACATTCTGGACTGCATAGTGGGTGACTGCCATCTGTCAATGAATGGGCTCACAAGCACGACCAAGGATAATATAGCTACCTGCACCATTGACTTTGCCGTCCATTCTGCCTCAGAGAGGGATAGTGTTATCGGGAAGATATCCCATATCGACGGCGTAGAAGAACTCAACATAATCTCAGAACCATGAAGAAAAGCACCAAAATAATTTTGATTGTGGCGGGGGCATTGGCTATCATCCCCATCGGACGCACAGTTTATCAGAGGATTGACCATCAGCGACTGCTCCACGCACTGAAGGAAGAGCGTGTGCAAACCATTCCGGCAAAACGTGGCGATATATATGACTGCGAGGGGAATTTGATCGCAACCTCTGAACCCTTCTATGAGATTCGTCTGGACTGCATGACAATAGAGAGTCCTGAACTTTGGGAGGAAAAAACGCTTGCGCTGGCCCCTAAACTGGCGGCCATGTTGCCGGAGCGCACAGCCACTGAATGGTGGGCCTACCTGCAGGATGGGCGCGAAAAGGAAAAGCGCTACCTCAAGATTGCAAAGGATGTAACTCCGCAGAAAAAGGATTCAATTGCCAAGTTGCCACTTTTTGATATGCCGTCGCTTGTGGGCGGAGCCATATATGAGCGTTACGATAAGCGCTGTTACCCATATGATTCGCTGGCCCTCCGGGCCATTGGTTATGTTAGGGGTGGTAAGAAGCGCGTGGGGGTTGAAGCGCGCTATGACAGTCTTCTCAGTGGCCAAAACGGCTCCAAAACCGTCCGTAGTGGCTGGTATAAGGGTAAAAGACAACACCTTGTTACGCGACACATCGAGCCGGAAGGCGGTGCTGATGCTATGATAACTTTGTCTATGCCGATGCAGGCCTTGGCAGATTCTGCTCTCCGTGCCGGGATAGGCGAAGACATGGATATCGCATCCGGTTGTGTTGTGGTGATGGAAGTTGCCACCGGTGCTATCAGGGCCATGGTAAACCTTTCCAGAGGGACGATGCCTTATGATTCTGACCGGCTCTGGGAGCGTTACAACGATGCGATTGCACATTCTTATGAGCCGGGAGAGATTCTTCAGACCATGACTCTGGCCTCTGTGTTCCGCGACGGGCACCTCCATTCCCTGAGTACAAAGATGCCAACCAGCCACGGGATTATACCTTATATGAGCCAAGACGCCCGACTGACAAATTATGAGCGTCAATTCAAGACCGACAGCATCTCCGTTTTGGATGCATTTGCCATATCGTCACACTATGGCATGGCCCGCCTGGCCACAGATGCTTATGAAGAGTCCACAAAGTATTATGCGACGGGCCTCCGGCACTTCTGTCTGCCTGCTAAAACTGACATTGGCATTGAGGGACTCGGGGAGGTGGATATTACCAATCCGGAAGGTGTTTACTGGAACGACAGCACTTTGTCTTGCATGGCCAACGGCAAATGTATCACTATGGTCCCGATGGACATCTTGTCGTTCTACAACACCATTGCGAACAAGGGACAGATGGTGCAGCCGTACTTACTGGAGAAGGCTTGGACTGGGAGTGACACGCTATTTTGCCATAATCACAATGGAAATATACTAAAGGAAGACATCCTGTCGAGCTCAGTGGCAGATTCCCTGACGCGGGCGCTGGTTGCCGTTACAGAGTCCGGTACGGGCACGAGACTCAGGGATGCTCGCTACCCTGTGGCGGGAAAGACCGGGACTTCAAAGCAGGTTATGCGAGTTTCTACCGATGAAACAGGACATCCACTGGACCCCTATTGCGATGAGGAAGGCAGATTCCAGACCGCTGCGACATACGCCGGATTCTTCCCTGCAGAAAGCCCCCGGTACAGCATCATCTGCGTGCTATACTCCCGCCCCTGCTATATGACATACTATGGCGGGAGCCTTCCTGCACTTATTGTTAAAGACATCGTCAACGGGATAAAATGACGCTATGAAGAACAATATAAATGACAATCCTGATACCAATGGCATGGGCGTAGTCTATGAGCTTTGGTGTGAAGACACTTTTGAAAGACACACCTTCCTGTGTGACGTCTTTGACTCATATGCCGAGGCTCTGGCCGCACTGGAACGCTGCCGGAGGGGGGCGCTGAAACAGGACGAGGAATTGCGGGATACTTACTGGCTGGTCAGATCCGATGCAGCGCACTCTGTCAGCCTGATGCAGGCCACAACCGAAAGCCTGGAGGATTACCGTAAGGTGGCTCTTTTCTGTCAAGATCACCTTCACTGTGTTTGTGAGCAGGCCATAGATAAGTTCCTGGCCTTCGTTCAAAAGAATAAGGAGTGTCCCCTTCTATCAGAAAAAGTGACTGTTGAGTGGAATCACCCGGATGACTGCTTCTATGAGGTCAGCTTTAGTTTACAACTGATTGAAGACCTTGATATATTCTGCGTTGACCAAAGTGTCGGGATACGTTCTACTCAGCACTATGGGAGAGGGAATATTTCCGTCTTTGTCCTGGCTCTTAAAGGGACAATTGACGACATCTGCTCAAAGCTCCAGGATGCGGAGATCCGCAGGCTCCTTTTCAATAAAGCCTGCCAACTCATAGAAGATTACTTTGAGAAGCTTGATGATTAGTTAAAAACCTCTTACTAACTTGTCTGGTCTACATCAATTGTGTACCATTTCCGACATCCCGGTATGACAAATCATTTTCTCGGCCCAATAAACCTGTCGCCATTAAAGTGAATCATATGATCCGGCGTATCCGACAGCCAAACCTCAGTCTCCCATGCGATATCGTCAACATGCTTCTTGAATTCTCTAGCATTGGGAAATGCCGTGACATATACAATACCGAAGGGGCAATCCTTTGTGAACTCTTCCAGTTCTACTACTCGTTTTGCCGATACCGGACCATGCGAGGTGACAACCTCAACCAAGAACAGCCAACCGCGCTTTTCATCGCTGATGACGATATCCGGAAGTTTTGAATGTTCTGTAATTGGCAGGTTAAGGGCCTCCAGACCGGAGGCATTCACATATAGGTCTTTATCCTCTGTATCACCGATATAGAGCAACTTCCCGCCTGGTGCAAACCGGGGAGCAAACTCCTCTACCACTGCCGCCTGTACTTCATTGTGGACACCAGGGGAAAGGTAATACTCGTTGCCATCGATAACGAGAGGGATGCGGTGCATATCCCGTTCTGCCGCATACCTATCGCGCAATATTATAAACTTTACAGCAAACAGTTGAGTAAGGCTGTCCCAATTCTTGGTGCCATATGCCTGGGCAACTTCAAGAGCCTCCTCCGTGATGGCATAATGCGCTTTAGGACTGTTTACAGGAAGCGATGGATCATCTGGATTGTAGTTAGCCACTCCAGCCTGGATGAACTGGTGAAGAACCTGCCTCCGGAATATTTCTCGCGTATTGGGAGCGTATGGCGCGTCTTGCTTATAGTGTTCGTTTACGAAGGCCATGATTTCCTTCGTAATACGCTGACTTGTACGTGTCGCCTTTTCCCAAGGCGTATCCTCCTTGATGCTGCAAAGGGCCAGCAGTGTCAGAGCCGACATTTCGTTCTGTTGCGCAGATGGAAGTCCCAGTGCCCTCAAAATCTCTTGTGCTTCAGTAATCTTGCTCATTGCTACCGAATCTTAAAGTATTCCAGAACCAGATCGTTTATATAGTCGATGGAATAGTTGTTTTTCAAAATAATCCTTCTGCCAATCTCCCTGATGGTCTCAATCGGAGGGAGGGGCATCATCCGCAGTTCCGTCGCACTCACATTGATATTCCCGTTGAACGTCCGGAAATACGCATCAAACATCTCACTGTCTAAAAGGGCTGTAAGCCCCATGACCTCGTCCCTGCGAAGGTGGCCATCCGGTCTGTAAATGTAATTCAATTTATTCTCAATTCCTACCGCTTCATACTGAGACATATTGCCGAAATATGGAGCCGCAACCAGACGACTATTATCATCCTTGGAGCTGAACCGTCGTAGCAGCACATAATTCTTGTTGGGGAGGAGTGCTGCCCTTGTTGCAGGGGCAACCTTGATGTACTGCCCCTTGTCCTTCTTCTGAACAGGGTGATCGCAGAGCATCTTAATCACATTATGGAGCCAGTAGAGGGGGACTGTATCATCGCTCGGTTCGCTCACGATGAAATCGTATGCACGGAAAGCGACCACAGGACCAGTCGATATCTTAATGCCATATTTCTCCATATTCCCATTCCAGGAACGGAACAAGTTAAGTATATTCTCATCACGGTCATCAACTGGGAGATAGACAATCTTCTCTTCCGAAGCAACATCCACGATGTCAGCGGCAGGATACTCTTTCTGATAGGGATGATCCAAATCGCCGATACCCTGACTGAATGATACCGTAATGTTATTGACCATGCCGGCATGATGCATCCGCATAATTACCAGCTCCTGGAGCACTGCATCCTTAGAGAAAGTATCCTTCCTGGTATTAAACAGATGAATAAGGTCAATGTGAACGTGGCCGAACAGGAAATTCCGGAAGGATTGGAAATAACGGCCTGACGCAAAACTTCTGGGGGTGATGAATATCATCTGCCCTTCATCCTTCAGCAATTTGGCGCCTATGGCCATGAACAAAGCATAGATATTTGTCTGACCATCCACGATACTTGCGCACGATTGTGTATGCACATCGTTTTTGGCAAGCTTGAAATAAGGAGGATTCGAAATGATGAAGTCGTACTTCTCACCGGTATGCATCTCTCCGAAGATGGTATCTTCACCGTCCAAGCACTCACATTTATCCAGAACAAAATCAGACTCATCCAACCGGTAGTCCAACCTTATACCATGTCTCTTGCTCCACTCCTGAAGATATGCGAGAACTAGTTCCGTGAGCGGAACCACATTCTTGTCAGTTTCATATAGCGTCAACGATATTGTCTCCGGCTGTGATTCCTCAACCAGATGCTCTATTAATGTGCAGGAGAGAATTGCAACCCCACAGCCCGGGTCAAGGACAGACACATTTTTTTTTGCAGACAACGTGGCGAGGTTGCCCATAAACCGAGAAATGGCAAGAGGAGTAAAGAACTGACCTTTTTGCTTCTTATCCTTCTGGACAGACGCACCAGCATACCAAATACCGACCCTCTCTGAGAACTGCGAAGGCTTCTCACCATCAAGCGGAATGATATGCGCTGTGTCCGTAACCATTAGTCAATAACCATAGTTTCGGTAAAGCTACTGATTTATTTCGAAAGGCTAATTAGGGGGATTCAAAAAACCTTTTATTATTGTCTCTTGAATGGCCTCAAACGAAGCCTACAGCACCTTCTTAAGATACTGTCCGGTGTAGGATCCGGGGCAGGCGGCCACCTGTTCCGGGGTGCCGGCGCAGACTATGGTGCCGCCGGCAGCGCCCCCCTCAGGGCCCATATCCACAAGGTAATCCACGCACTTGAGGACATCCAGGTTGTGTTCGATGATCACAACTGTGTTACCCTGGTCCACGATTTTCTGCAGGACATCCATAAGCCGTTTGATGTCATCAAAATGGAGGCCGGTGGTGGGCTCGTCCAGCAGATACAAGGTTCTTCCGGTGCTCTTGCGGGAGAGCTCGTTTGCAAGTTTCACCCGCTGGCTCTCGCCGCCCGACAGGGTTGTAGAGGGCTGCCCCAGCTTGACATACCCCAGTCCGACATCCTCCATTGCCTTCAGGCGCGGGTATATAAACGGGTGGGATTTGAAGAACTCGCACGCCTGCGATACCGTCATTTCCAGCACATCGTTTATGTTTTTCCCTTTGTAGCGGACCGCCAGGGTGTCGGGTTTATAGCGCTTGCCTCCGCACTCCTTGCAGGTGACGTGTGCCGGCGGCAGGAACCGCATCTCAATCTCCTGGACACCGGCGCCTTTGCACGACTCGCAGCGGCCGCCCACGGTATTGAAGGAGAAGCGCCCCGCCTTGAAGCCGCGTATTTTGGCATCGGGGGTGGAGCCGAACAGTTCGCGTATTGCGGTAAAGACATTTACATAGGTTGCCGGATTGCTGCGGGGGGTGCGTCCGATGGGCTGCTGATCCACCTCTATCACCTTGTCGATATTCTCCAGCCCCTCCAAAGAGTCGTACGGCAGCACCGGATACATTGAGCGGTAGAGTTTATTGCTGAGTATCGGCATCAATGTCTCGCTCACCAGGGAGCTCTTTCCGCTGCCGGAGACGCCGCTCACACCAATCAGGCAGCCGAGCGGCAGCGACAGGGTAACATCTTTCAGATTGTTGCCGCGCGCCCCCTTCAGAACCAGGAAATTCCCGTTGCCGGGACGCCGCATAGCCGGCACCTCTATTGACCTGCGGTCCAGCAGATAGTCCAGCGTGCTTGTCGGCGGAGCCGACGCTATATCGGCCGGAGAGCCGTTATAAAGCAGTTCGCCACCCAGTTCGCCCGCACCGGGCCCCAGGTCCACAAGCCAGTCTGCCTGCTCCATTATCTCCCGGTCGTGCTCCACCACCATAACGCTGTTCCCCTCGTCGCGGAGCTTTTTCAGCGAATCAATCAGTTTATCATTATCCCTCTGGTGCAGCCCTATGCTGGGCTCATCCAGGATATACAGCACGTTGACCAGCTTACTCCCAATCTGGGTCGCCAGGCGGATGCGCTGGCTCTCGCCGCCGGAGAGAGTCGCGGTAGGGCGGTCCAGCGAGAGATATCCCAGCCCCACCTCCTTCAGGAACCCTACCCTGTCGCCTATCTCCTTGAGCAGCGCCGCCGCAATCAGGTTCTGACGCTCAGTCAGCTTCGCCGGCAGGCCGTGTACCCAATCGTAAAGGGTATCTATATCCATCGCCGCCACCTGGGCGATGTTCAGGCCGTCTATCTTGAAACATAGTGATTCGCTCTTGAGACGGGTACCGCCGCACACGGGGCACACAGTCTCTTCAAGGAAGCGCTCCTTGCGCGCCTGTACCTCCTCGCTATCGCTGGCGGAGTTCATCGTGCGGGCGATAATACCCTCGAAACTGACCATCTGCTGACTGGCCCCCGTCCCCACCCTGAAAAGTTCCTCGGAGCCGTAGAGCAGCACCGTCATTGCCTCCTCAGGGATATCTTCTATGGGAACATTAAGCGAGAAGCCATACTTTTTCGCCACCGCCTCAACCACCTCGAAGAGGGAGTTCTTGCGATAGGGTCCGAGCGGTGCGATCCCGCCCGCCGCTATAGAAATCTTCTGATTTGGGATTATTTTGCCAAAATCCATACTTGTCACCTTGCCCAGACCACCGCAGTGAGGGCACGCCCCCTGCGGGGAGTTGAAAGAGAAGGTGTGCGGAGCCGGAACGCTGAGCGACAGGCCGGTATCGGGGCAGACATAATTCTTGCTCAGGAAGCGTAAGGGGCCGCCCCCGTATTCCATTATGGCGATGCTCCCCTTGCCCTGGTTCAAAGCCGTCAGCACCGACGATGAGACTCGGTTACGGCTCCCCTCGTCGGGAAGCAGTTTATCCACCACAAGATATATGAAGTGGGTTTTGTAGCGGTCCAGCGGCTCTATCCCGGCGAGGTCGCAGATCTCGCCGTCCACCAGCACCTGCGTATAACCCTTCTTGACGAGATGCTCGAAGAGATCCTTGTAGTGGCCCTTGCGGCCCGACACTAACGGCGCCATCAACAGTATCTTCTGGCCTAAGTACTGGTTCAGGATCATATCCACGATCATCGCATCGGAATAGCGTACCATCTCCTTGCCTGTTGCGGGAGAGAAGGCCTGCGAGGCACGGGCATACAACAGGCGGAAAAAGTCGTATATCTCCGTCACCGTGCCGATGGTGGAGCGCGGGTTGCGCCCTGTTGTCTTCTGTTCGATGGCCAGGATGGGGCTCAGGCCGCGGATGTCATCCACATCGGGCCGCTCCAGCATCCCCATGAATTGACGTGCATAGGTGTTGAGGGTATCCACATAACGCCTCTGCCCCTCTGCATATACGGTATCAAACGCCAGCGAACTCTTGCCGCTGCCGCTCACCCCTGTGACCACAACCAGCGCATCCCGCGGTATCTTAAGCGAAATATTCTTGAGGTTGTGCGATCGGGCACCTATTATTTCGATATGGTCCATCGTCAGGTTATTCCTCTATAAATAAGGGTTGTGCAGGGTTTCCTCCTCAATCGTAGTGTCATGGCCGTGACCGGGCAGCAGCCTGGTTTCAGGTGGCAGTGGCATGATTTCCCGACGGATGCTCTCTATCATCTGGTCATGGTCGCCCCCGGGGTGGTCTGTACGGCCCACGGAACCACAGAAGATAGTGTCTCCGCAAAACATCAGCCCCTCATTTGGCAGATAGAGGCACACGCACCCCTGGGTGTGGCCGGGAGTCTCAATCACTTCAAACCGGAGGCCCTCCGGGAGGAGGCTGGTGCATTCCCTTATGTCGAGTATCGGCCCGGTATAAGGCACATACGGGAGTCCCAGCATCTTGCTGAAGCCCTCCGACCCCTCAAAGACCGCCTGGTCCTTGGGATGCATATACACAGGCACCTTATAGCGCTGCGAAATATCGTACAGCCCGAATACGTGGTCAAAATGGCCGTGTGTTAGCAATATCGCCTCTACCGTAAGCCCCTCCTGCCCGATAAAACCGGCCAGGCGCTCCTGTTCGCGGGAAGTAATTGCACCCGGATCTATTATCACGCACTGCCGGTTGCCGTTCCAAACGACATACGTACACTCCCTCAACGGGTTGAAGTAAAAAACCTTGTACATACGACAAAATTACAAACTCTTTTGCTAAATTTGTATGGTAATCAAAAATCAAGGTGCATTATGCATATCGCGATAGCAGGCAACATAGGCAGCGGCAAGACCACCCTCACCCGCCTACTATGCCAACACTTCAAATGGACGCCCCGGTTTGAACCTGTTGACCACAACCCCTATCTCGCAGATTTTTACGAAGATATGGAGCGATGGTCGTTCAACCTGCAGATATATTTCCTGAACAAGCGCTTCCGCGACATAGTTGAGATCAGCCGGAGCGACGATGTAATTGTACAGGACCGCACCATATACGAAGATGCCAACATATTTGCCCCCAACCTGCACGATATGGGGCTTATGAGCAGCCGCGACTTTGACAACTACCGCGACCTGTTTAACCTGATGATATCCCTGGTGAAGGCCCCCGACCTGCTGATTTACCTGCGCAGTTCTATCCCCAACGTGGTGGGGAAAATCCAGAAGCGTGGCCGTGAATACGAGAACAGCATCCGCATCGACTACCTCAAAGGGCTGCACGACCGTTACGAGAAGTGGATCGAGAGTTACACAGATGGCAAACTGCTTATACTGGACGTGGACAAACTCAACTTTGAAGAGAATCCCGCCGACTTCAGCACCGTCTGCGACCTTATAGAGGCACAGTTGAACGGACTTTTCTAACCGTTAGAACAATACGCCCACGGCAAGGGTCGCGAGGATCCTGCCGCCCTTGATGGTCATCGGCATCTGATGGACGAGGCTGAGACGCGCGTATGTAGAAAGCATGGTATTCATGCGGAAAGTGTACTCCACATCAGCGGCGTTCCTGTAGAAAAACCGGCCCAGATAGTCCGCTTCATCTTTATACATCTTCTTGTATATCGAGTCGCCCTCTAACTCATAACCGGGCTTTGCAGAATAGTTGATCCCCAGGCTGACCCTTGCCAGCAGAGTGCTTTCTTTCGTAACCGGGATATTCTTGCCCGCTAACACATAGGGCAAGACAGAAAAACTGGAAAAATGACCCTCAAGCCCGGCTATCCGCCTGGCAGAAATTGAGGTCACATCCGCTCCGGCGCCTAATTCTAAGTCGTAGCTTATATCCTTTGCATCGGTATAGAGGGTGTAGTCTGCATGCAAATCGATGATTCCGCCACGGCCAATGATATCCTCCGTGCCTTCTGTCCAGTGGAAGCGATTGTATTTGACATCGACGTTAAGCTTGCGGTTACGCCCTTCACCAAACAGCCCCTGCACACCCAGACCGAATACAAATTTGTTCACCTTACCCAGGGTGAAATCCGTCTCCTCAACCCGGGTGGTACCCGCGTCAAATGATAACTCCATCAGCCACTGTCTTCCTGCCCCTATGCGGTTATACTGAAGGTCCACTCCAAAACGGTTTGAGATATAGCTCAAACGATCCATTCCTATGGCACTTACCCATCGGGGAGTGTAATCGCCCAGTCCCCTCATGAAGGCCACCCTGGCAGGACTCTCCACGTCGGAAGCCAGCGTGGTTTTAGCCGGATTGAAACGGTAACGGAGCGTCATCCCTACAAGATTATCATCGTCTATGACAAATGTGGCGCCAGGGGCCATCTCCATATCAAAAGAGCCGTAACGGCTTTGCGGATCGGCGCTCTTGACGGCGGTGCGGCCATTAGTGCGGAGGGCCATACCCACAGAAAGCTGGCCGTCAAATATCAGCGGAGCTGCTGCAGACACCTCAATATCGGCCTCATTGTGCTTCCATAAGAAGGACTCAGAGTTGTTCGTGGCCACAAAGAAGGGCATATCCCAGGTCAGTTCATAAAGCGATGTGTTGTATTTGCACTTGTAAAGGCGCTCGCGGTCCAGCGTCAACTTTGCTGCCACAGTGAACCCCTCGATATCCATCAGCGTGCTGCCGCCAAGGCTGAAGCCGGAGATTGTACGCGCCCCCCACGAATCGGTAAACTTGCCGCTCTCAATGCCATAGCTGAAGGCTACGTCGCGCCACAGCAACATCTCATCGCGGGCAAGTCCGGCGGCGTTGCCGCTATTGTACCAAAGGGCCCGGTTCCGGTTCAGATTATACTCTGCACGGTCCTTGATCTCCTGTGAGAAAACCTGCCCCAGAGCCATAACCATACACAAGGCCGTCAGGAGGATTCTTTTCATCGCCGATTATGTTTTCTTGGTTTTGCTAATTTATGCAAATTCCATCTCATAGCAAAACGTGACGCACATCCGGGAATCCGGACGTGCGTCACGTTTCTGCCTAAGACAGATTATTCAGCCTTGGGAGTCTCCTCTGCAGGTGCCTCTGCAAGTGCCTCTGCGGGAGCCTCTGCCGGCTCTGCCTTGGGAGCAGATTTGCGGCTACGGCGGGTAGCGGGCTTCTTGGCAGCCTTCTTCTCCGTAGCTGCAAGTGCTGCCTCGTTGAAGTCAACCAGCTCGATGATAGCCATATCAGCTGCATCACCCTGGCGGAAACCGGTCTTCACGATGCGGGTATATCCGCCCGGACGGTCGCCAATCTTCGGAGCCACTACGCGGAACAGTTCGCTGACAGCCTCTTTTTGTTTGAGATAGCTGAAAACAGTACGGCGGGAGTGGGTCGAATCGTCTTTGGATTTGGTGATCAGCGGCTCGACATACATCCTCAGAGCCTTTGCCTTTGCCAAAGTGGTCTCTATCTGCTTGTGCATGATCAGAGAGCAAGCCATATTGGAAAGCATAGCTTTGCGGTGGCCGCTTTTGCGTCCCAGATGGTTAATTGACCTATTGTGTCTCATATTCTGTTATTCTTTTTTATCAATGTTGTACTTAGATACATCCATCCCAAAGTTGAGCTTGAGTTTCTGCTCTACCAGGAATACCACCTCGGTGAGTGACTTCTTGCCAAAGTTGCGCAGTTTCATCAGCTCCTCCTTCTTATGTGAAACCAGGTCGGCGATGGTCTCGATGTCAACGGCCTTGAGGCAGTTGAGAGCGCGGACGGATATCTCCAGGTCCTGAAGCTTGGTCATAAGATGGTGGCGGGTGCGGAGCGACTCCTCGTCGAGATTCTTGCTCTCGGGGGCTACATTCTCTTCAAGGGTGATCTTGTCATCGGAGAACAGCATGAAGTGATAGATAAGTATCTTAGCCGCCTCTTTGAGTGCATCCTTGGGGGAGATGGAACCGTCGGTGGTGATTTCAAGGATCAGGCACTCGTAGTCGGTCTTCTGCTCTACACGGCAGTCTTCCCTGCGGTAGTTAACATTCTTGATAGGGGTGAATATCGAGTCTATTGCTATGGTATCAACCGGAGCTTTTTCGTCTTTGTTCTCCTCGGCAGGTACATAACCGCGACCTTTGCCCACGGTGAAGTCCATAACGATTTTCACGCTGGGCTCCATGGTGCAGATGTGCAGGTCAGGGTTGAGCACTGTGAACGAAGAGAGACTCTTCGCCAGGTCAGAAGCAGTGAATTCGGTCTTTCCACTAACAGTCATGGTAGCAGTTTCGCCCTCTTCTGTCTCAATCATTCTCTTCAGACGAATTTGCTTGAGGTTGAGGATGATGTCCACCACATTCTCTACCACACCGGGGATAGTGTCAAACTCGTGCTTGACACCCTCGATACGGATGGATGTAATGGCAAAACCCTCCAGTGACGAGAGCAAAATGCGGCGAAGCGCGTTACCCACGGTAGTTGCGTATCCCGGCTCCAGAGGGCGGAATTCGAAACGGCCGAAAGTATCGGTAGCTTCAAGCATTATGACCTTGTCAGGTTTTTGGAATGCTAAAATTGCCATAAGTTGTTTGTGTTATTTGGTGTTAGTGTTAATTCACGCTACTACTTGGAGTACAACTCGACGATAAGCTGCTCGTTGATTGTTTCGGGAATATCTCTTAGTTCGGGAACGTTTATGAACTTGCCGGCACACTTGTCTGCATCCCACTCAATCCATGAGTACTTGCCGGTACCGTGGCTGAGGCTGTCCTGAATTACTTCAAGGCTCTTGGAACGCTCGCGTACGGCAACCACCTGCCCGGGACGGACGATGGTAGAGGGAATGCTGCAAACCTCACCGCCCAGGGTGATGTGGCAGTGGCTTACCAGCTGGCGTGCGGCTGCCCTGGTGGGAGCGATGCCCATACGATAAACCAGATTGTCGATGCGGGACTCGAGCAGCATGATAAGGTTCTCACCGGTGCGGCCTTTCATCCTTGCAGCTTTCTCGTACATAGAACTGAACTGACGCTCCAGCAGGCCGTAGGTATATTTAACTTTCTGCTTCTCTGCCAGCTGGGTACCGTACTCAGAAGTTTTTTTGCGCTTCTTTGCCAGGCCGTGCTGTCCCGGAGGATAGTTCTTCTTGTCCAGATATTTGTCCGGTCCGTAGATCGGCTCTCCAAATTTACGGGCTATTTTGGTCTTGGGCCCTGTATATCTTGCCATATTCTGATTCGATTTTTAGAGATTAAACTTTACGACGACCTTTGGGACGGCAACCATTGTGCGGCAGCGGAGTAACATCGATGATCTCAGTGACCTCGATACCCTCGGTGTGCACGGTGCGGATAGCCGACTCACGGCCGGAACCGGGACCTTTAACATAAGCTTTGACCTTGCGAAGACCCAGATCGTAAGCGACCTTCGCAGCGTCCTGAGCTGCTACCTGAGCTGCATAGGGAGTGTTCTTCTTGGAACCCCTGAAGCCCATCTTACCAGCAGAAGACCAGCTGATAACCTGACCTGTACTGTTGGTGATGGTAACGATTACATTGTTGAAAGTTGAAGAGACATGAAGTTGTCCGTAAGCATCAACCTTAACAACTCTTTTCTTGTTTGTAGTTGTCTTTTTAGCCA
>JAFSUF010000070.1 GCA_017445425.1 Bacteroidales bacterium
GGAGTGCTCCCTGAATATTATTATCAAGATGACGACGGCACGCCCCGTATGGTGCCGGCGCAGCCTTTGGGAAATGTATATAAATGGGATGCTATGCCCATGGTGCTGCATTCATACGATGATGATGAAGAGGCTAAGGAGCAGGTCGCCCGCCTGATTGCAGATGTGGGTATCGCGTTACAGTCCACTTACAATCCCGGGGGGACAGGTGCATACACCTCCGATATAGTGGATGTCCTGCCCCGTCATTTCTTCTATGATGCATCCATGGCAGAGTATTATCTGCCCTATTACACTTACGGTGAATGGACCGGGATGCTCATGGATAATCTTGACAAGGTTGGCCCGCTTGTTTATTCAGGTTCTTCTCCAAAGGAGGGAGGCCATGCATTTGTGGTGGACGGCTACAATACAAAGGGGCAGTTCAGCATCAACTGGGGTTGGGGCGGAAAAGGAAACGGCTTTTTCACGTTTCCTGATTTTGATGATTTTAAACTGTACAACACAGCCGTGTTGGGCATCAAAAAGGACGAGGGTGGCACTGTAAAGGATTTCCTCTATATAGACGGTAACGGGTCCGGGAGCGGTTTGACCAGCACGACAAAAGATTTTAAGGTTGGAGAGCCTTTCAACATATCCTGTATGTATATTTTCAACCTATCCCAACACACCTTCACTGGGCGGTTTATACTTGCCGTGGTCCATCGCGACGGCAGCCTGGGCGAGGTGCTTGACGACGGGGAAGGTGAAGAAGACGATTTGTTTACCTTGGAGCCGCTAAATGGAATCGGCCTGATAAGCAATGATTGCGTACTCACGGAGTATCCACAGGTTGGGGACCGTATCTGCATGTTCTTCCGCTCGGAAAACAACCCTGAGTTGACATTGATTACCGGTAATAAAGAAGACGGCACACCTTATGAAATACCAATCGCAGATGCCGCATATATGGATGAGGTGACATCGTTCCGTTATAGCTCAAGCTCTGGCAATCTGGTGATTACCACCAAGAAAGATGCGCAGTGGACGGTTGCGGACGCAGCAGGTACCATTTACACGGAGGGTATTGAATTTGCTGACGGCGAGCTCACCATCCATACTAAACAGTTCCCGTGCGGCTCATATTTCATAACCCTTTCAAAAGGGGATAATGACAGTATGTCGGTAGAGTTTGTTTTTGGTTCAAAGGAGGTTCTATGAAAAAGATAATTGTAATAGGTGCCCTTTGGGCAGTATTGTTGATGAGTGTTTCCTGCAAGAAGGCCCCTTCGCTCACAGTCTCTCCCGCTACCTGCGAGGTCTCTTCTGATGGCGGCACGGTGCAGTTGACTGTAAATGCCAACTACCCCTGGTCGGCAGAAAGTGACGCCGACTGGATACGTGTCGTTACCAAATCCGGCGCGGCAGAAGAGACCGTGCTAAATATTGTAGTCTCTGGCAATGAGCTTCCCGACGGACGGCAGGCCAGCGTGACTGTGACCTGCGAATCGGTGATGCAGACAGTTAAGATAGTCCAAAGCCTTAAACCGATGGTGATACCGGCCGAGGGGAAAGAGATATCTTTTGGCTGCGAAGCGCAGGTTGCAGAGATTGAGGTCAATACAAATGTAGATTTCCAGGTAGAGGTCAGCTCTTCTGATTCGTGGCTTAAGGTGTTGAGTACCAAAGGCCTGAAAACGACTAAGGTGACATTGTCGCTGGAAGAAAACGAGACCTTCTCTCTCCGCGAGGCTACGCTTAAGTTTACCTGCGACGGATCTGCTGTATCGGAATTATATGTCAAGCAGGCGGGCCGCCCGCAGTCTTTCACTGTGGTTCATAGCCTCAATTCATTCAAGGTCCCCGTGTTGTTCGGCTTTGGAATGGCTGCAACAGTTTTCTGGGGTGACGGCTCTTCTGAAGTTTACGATAACGATTTGGTACACTCCTATGCGGCTGACGGCCTCTATGAGGTCCGGGTTGAGGCTACCCAGGCATCGTCGGTTTCCATGCCCGACATGGTCGGTGTCAAGAAGGTGGATCTGTCATCATTCTAACCGATATCCGGTGCCAGATAGATTTTTGGCGCTGCGCCATCTTTTTTCGCTAAATTTGCAGGGATGGCTGTCGCAAAGAGATTAATATCCATAGCTGCGCTGTGGCTGTTTGGCTGCTGCTTTGCAAATGCCGCCCAGGTGGAGCCTGCGGTGGCGGAGGCGGTGGCGCGGCAGTATCTCAAGGCCCGCACCGGGCGCATTGAGCAGGTTTCCCTGTTGAATGATTCCCATATCCTCACCAAAGGGTCTGCGGAGCGCCCCCCTTATTACATTTATGGTACCCGGCGGGGCGGCTTTGTGATTGTTGCGGGCGACGACCGCCTGCGGCCTGTAATAGGTTGGGGACCGGAGGGTAGTGGCCTGGCCGATGGTGCTGTGCCGGAGAATATGGCCTTGTGGCTGGATATGTGGGGTGTGATATTGGATGATGTCCGCGCCGGCAGGATAGGGGCGCAGAGCGATGCCTCGAGGCAGTGGGAGGAGATATATTCTGGCCGCCAGATGTCATACCAAGGCGAGTCCAAGGTGCTTGAAACTGCGGCCTGGGACCAGGAGGCTCCCTATAACCTCTTTTGCCCCAACGGCTCTATGGCGGGGTGCGTTGCGGTGACGGCGGCTATTCTGATGCGCTACCACCGGTGGCCCCGGGCGGGCAGCGGGGTGCTGCCGGGTTATGTGTTTACAGGCGCAGACGGCATTCAGCAGAGTGTTGAACCTATAACCCTGGGCCATACATACGATTGGGACGGCATGCCCTTGACGGTGGACGATGCAACTGACGCTTCTGCCCTTGAGGCCGTGGCGCAGCTGCTGCTTGAGACCGGGGTGATGGTCCGTTCTGAGTACGGACCTGCAGGAACCTTAGCTTCTGCGGAGGATCTCTACGATGGCCTTACAACCTATTACGGCTATGATGCAGGGGCCATCCGTCTGGCCCACCGCTTCTACAATAACGATGAGTGGTGTGCCCTTCTTATTGACAATATCAACACCACAGGACCGTTGATATACACTGCCAACAACGGTGCAAGCGGCCACGCCTTTGTGGTGGACGGCTATTCCGGCAGCAACCAGTTCCATATCAACTGGGGGTGGGGAGGCCGTGGCAACGGCTTCTTCACAATGCCCGATTTTGCCCGCTACACCCAATCTCACACCGCCATATTCTGCCTGAAGCCCGACGCCGGCGGAGTGGCGCCCGACGATTTGCTGATATCCAGCAACGGAGCATCTGTAGGCCTGGTCTCCCCCGGGACAGAATTCCGCCGCGGGGAGCCTTTTGGAGTGCGCTGCACATATCTTGTGAATGCCTCAAAGCGCCCTTTTAAGGGTGAGGTGGTCCTTGCCGTGAAGCATCGTGACGGCACCATCGGGGAGATACTGGACAGCAATCAAGTGACCCTGAAACCCAGAACCGGTTATCAGATGAACTATTCCGGTTGCATGATTACCGAGGCTATCCTCCCGGGCGACTGCATCTGCCTCTGGTACCGCTCTGCCATTACCCCAGAATGGACATTTATCCATGCCGACATAGAGAGGGGCGATTCGGCCCAGATACCCATTGCAGATGCCGTGAGCCTTGAAGACGTCACTTCGATGGTATATACCGCAGAAAGCGGCATCCTGAAGATTACCACCAAGCCCGATGCCGGGTGGGCCCTGACAGACGGATGGGGCGCTTCCTGCGCCTGGGGAGCATCTTTTGAAGACGGGCTGCTCTCCATTGATACCAGACAGTATAAAAAGGGGTCGTATTATCTTACCCTTACCAAGGGGGATGATGAAAAAACGATTGAGTTTGTATTCGGCTCTAAGAAAACCGGGGATTGAAGCTACTCCTTAAGGTTTTCAATCTCTGAATAGCCCTCAAGGATTTTGATGGACAGGCGCTGCAGTTCGCGCCCCTTGTCTGTGAGGGCCACGCTGCGGCCATATCGCACGAACAACGCCGTACCAATCTCCGCCTCAAGTGCGGCGATATGCTTGGTGACGGCGGGCTGGGTCACCCCGAGCCGCTTTGCGGTCTCGCTGAAGCTGAGGCACCCCGCAAGGGTGGTGAATATCAATAGACGCCTGTCTGTCATTGCACCGTAAAGATATAAATAAAAGTTGCTATTTGGCGAAAAAGTTATATCTTTGCAGCCCTTATTAAACACACTATTAATAACTAACAAAATGATCAAACAGTACGAAACCGTTTTCATTGCAACTCCCATTTTGTCTGAAAGCCAGATGAAGGAAGCGGCTGCTAAGTACTCGACCCTTATCACCGAGAATGGTGGTCAGATCGTGTATGAGGAGGATTGGGGTCTTCGCAAACTGGCGTACCCTATCCAGAAAAAGACCACCGGGTTCTATCACCTTATAGAGTTTAAGGCTGAGCCCGCATTTATCGCAAAATTTGAGACACAGTTCAAACGTGACGAGCGTATCATCCGTTTCCAGACTGTTTCTATGGACAAGGATGCAGTAGCGTATGCAGAGCGTCGCCGCTCCAAGAAAGCAGCTGCACAGAACGAAACCAAGGAGGACTAACTTATGGCACAGCAGAATAACATCAGGTATCTCAACCCCCCGACAGTAGATGTCAAGAGAAAGAAATACTGCCGTTTCAAAAAGGCTGGTATCAAGTATGTGGATTACAAAGATCC
>JAFSUF010000071.1 GCA_017445425.1 Bacteroidales bacterium
GCGCCACTGCGGGTGGCATAATCAATCAATTCATCTTTGGTTGCGGGCCAGGGCGCGTCCTCCAGTTTGGAGGCCAACTCAAGTGTCCAGTACATAAAATTGTATATTAATTATAGGTCTGTTTGTTAAAGGGGCTGCAAAGATATAATAATTTTGATATACTCCTAAATTATTTTTGCAGAATAATTTCCGCCACTCTGGCGAGGGTGAAAAGGTAGTCAGACAGGCGGTTGAGATACTGCGCGCAAATGGGGTCGGAGGCGGTTTTCTGCTCTATCGCGACCACCTTGCGTTCGCAGCGCCGGCAGATGGTGCGGGCCACGTGACATTCTGCTACTGCGGCCGGCGGACCGGGTATTATAAAGGAAAATTTGGTGGGGAGAAGGGCGGTCATGTTGTCTATGCTCTCTTCAAGCCATGCCAGCCACTCGTCGACCTTGAGGGGCCTGAGCCACTCCTGCTCGCAGTCGCTTGCCAGATGGGCGGAGATGTCCATCAGATGGCTCTGTATTGTGAAAAGCTCATCGCAATACTTTTTCAATGGTTCGCTCTGTTCGAAACAGGCCCGCACCACCCCCAGGTATGATATCAGTTCGTCGGCATCGCCGTAGGCTTCTACCCGGCTGTCGCACTTGGAAACACGGCGCCCTCCCACAAGACTGGTGGTGCCGTTGTCGCCCTTTTTGGTGTAGATTTTCATTGTCTTATGTCAGATTCTATCTTACCGTCGCGTATGCAAATAACACGCCGTGCATGGGCTGCTATCTGCTCCGAGTGAGTTACAAGTATCACCGTGTTCCCCTCTGCGTGAACCTTGTCAAAAAGGGCCATTATCTCCTCCGAGGTGGCGGAATCC
Source organism: Bacteroidales bacterium (assembly GCA_017445425.1). GTDB lineage: Bacteria > Bacteroidota > Bacteroidia > Bacteroidales > UBA932 > Equibacterium. Next base: position 857 of record JAFSUF010000071.1, read on the forward strand.
AAGTTGCCTGTCGGCTCGTCGGCAAGTATCAGCGAGGGGCTGGTGACCAGGGCGCGGGCCAGTGCCACGCGCTGTTTCTGTCCTCCGGAGAGTTCCCCGGGGTCATGGTCCATCCTCTCTCCCAGGCCCACGGTCTCCAGCGCCTTGCGCGCCCGCGACAGCCTCTGTGAGCGCGATACGCCTGCATACAGGAGCGGCAATGCCACATTCTCCAGCGCACTCAGGCGGGGCATTAGTGCGAACGACTGGAATACGAAACCTATCTGCCGGTTGCGCACCGCCGCCTGGGCATCGTCGTCCATGTTGCTGACATCCTCTCCGCATAAAAGGTATCGCCCGCTGTCGGGGGTGTCCAGGCAACCCAGTATATTCATAAGTGTGGATTTTCCGCTCCCGGAAGGGCCCATAATTGCCACATACTCGTTCTTCTCTATGGTCAGCGAGGCTCCGTCAAGGGCCCTGACCTCCACGGCGCCTACCCGATAGGTTTTGCGCACCGCCTCAATCTTTATAATCTCTTCACTCATACGCAATCAAAGATAATCCATTAATCGGGATAATTTGAATTATAATACTTAATTTTGTAATTTGTAAAAACGTACAAAATGGCATACAGGGATATAGAGCAGTACGACGCACAAACTACCGCTGAGCTCCAGAAACACTATTCGGAAATTTTGCGGTTACTTGGCGAAGATCCGAATCGGGAAGGGCTTTTGAAGACTCCGGAACGGGTGGCCAAGTCAATGCAGTTCTTCACCAAAGGTTACAATGAGAGCGGCGAGGAGATACTCAGGCAGGCTATGTTCAAGGAGGAGTACCGGCAGATGGTATTGGTAAAGGACATTGAGTTGTACTCCATGTGCGAACACCACATGCTCCCGTTTTACGGCAAGGCGCACGTGGCTTATATCCCGGACGGCTATATCACCGGCTTGAGCAAGATTGCCCGCGTGGTGGAGACCTATGCCCGCCGCCTGCAGGTGCAGGAGCGCCTTACGGTCCAGATTCGCGACTGTATCCAGCAGACCTTGAATCCCCTCGGGGTGGCGGTAGTGATTGAGGCGGCCCACATGTGTATGCAGATGCGCGGCGTCAGCAAACAGCACTCTGTAACCACCACATCAGCTTTCACAGGCGTTTTCCTCAGTGATATGCGCACCCGCAGTGAGTTTCTGCGTTTAATCGGATTGGAATCATAAACAACTCGCGTATGAAAATAACTATCTCAGGGGCAGGGGAGGTCGGTTGCCATCTGGCAAAACTGCTGGTTGACGACAACCACGACATCACCATGATTGACAAGAGCGCGGAGCGCCTGGCAAAAGCCAGCGAGATTGCGGACATTTTGACTGTGTGCGGGAATCCAACATCTATCAGCGTGCTTCAGGCGGCCAAAGTGGATAAGACAGATTTGTTTGTGGCGGTGTTTCCTGACAAGGACCAGAATGTGAACATCGTGTCGGCCCTGCTGGCTAAGGAGCTTGGTGCCAAGAAAGTCACTGCGCGTGTCAATACGTCGGAATATCTCTCTTACGAGAACAAGTCGCTGTTCACCCAACTGGGCATAGACATGCTCTTCTATCCCGAGCGGATGGCTGCCTACGAGATTGCCGATATAGTCCGCGAATCGGGTATGACAGAGTTTGTGCAGTTTGGTCATGGCAAACTCCAGCTGATAGAGATTAAGCTGGATGAGGAATCTCCGCTCATAGGGCGCGAGATATCCGATTTTGTCTATCCGATTGAGCATCTGCCGTTCCGTATCGTTGCTATTTCCCGTGGAGAAGGGACCCTGATCCCCAAGCGCGACTCAAAGATGCGCCTCGGAGACCTGGTGTATGTGATGGCTCTGCGCGATACTGTGAACGACGCACTCAAGGAGGCGGGCAAGCGGGAGAAGATAGTTAAGAGCGTCTTTATTGTCGGTGGAGGTCCGATGGGCGAGATGCTGGCCGCGAAGCTTGAGAAGACAATCCCTTCCATAAAGATTATCGAGAAAGACCGCCGGCGTTGCGAGGAGTTGTCCCAGATTCTGGAGAAGACTATGGTGATAAACGGAGACTGGCGCAACACCGATTGGCTTTATGAAGAGGAGATACAGCGCTGCGACGTATTTGTGGCGACAACAGATGACTCCGAGACCAATATCATGACTTGCGCCGCGGCCAAGAAGATGGGCGTGCCCAAGACAGTTGCCGAGGTGGAGAATATCGAGTACATAAAACTGGCAGAAGGGATGGGTGTGGATGCTGTAATCAACAAGAAGATACTCTCCGCGAGCCGTATTTTCCGCTTTACCCTCACCGATAAGATCCGCTCCATCAAGTATCTCAGCGAGAGTGATGCGGTGGCCCTGGAGTATATCGTACACCCCGGTTCCCCGGTGACCAAAGCCAAGGTAAAAGAGCTCCCCATACCCTCCGATGCAATTATCGGAGGCGTCATCAGGGGCAACGAATCGTTTATAGCTTACGGCGACACGCAAATCACCGCCTACGATCACGTCGTGGTCTTCACGCTGCCTGCTTCGCTTAAGGAAATAGATAAGCTCTTTATGTAGCTTACAATCCCCGGTCAATCACCTCCATATACTCCGTAGGTGTCATCCCGAACATTTTCTTGAGATACCGGTGGAACGACCTTACGTCGCCGAATCCGCATTTCTGGGCTATCTCTGCAGTGGTGAGCCCGCTGAATTCATGTGCCCTCTCAACAAAGTATCTGATCCGGAATTGTCCCATGAATTCCTGAAACCCCAGACCGCGCCAGTGGAGTGCTTCCCACATATAAGTCCGGTTGGTTCCGATAGCCTTGGCTACGTCTGTGCAGCGGGTCCGTGGATTCAGATAGAGCCTTTTACAGAGAATAACATCGGTGGCGTCTTTAATGATGATTGCCTTTGCGGGCCTTTTCAAGGCCCACTTGCGACGCTTGAACAGCGGTGACATGGCACTTATCGGTTGGACATCTTTTTAAAGTACTCCGCGGGCGTGCAACCGGTAAAACGGAAGAAAGATGCCGTGAAAGTACTTACAGAATTGAATCCCGATGCTGCCCTGAGCTCGTCCATCGTGAGGCTGTTGTCGTTGGAATACAGATCGATGGCCTCCTTTACCCGGTAAGAATTGATCAGCTGCCTGAAATTCATCCCGAAACGGTCGTTGATTAATTTGGAAAGGGTCGATTTGTTGGTGCCCAGGTTCACCGCCACCGCTTCAATGGAGAGTTTGCAGTTCAGGTAAGGCTTTTTCTCTGCCATCAGCGCCTTGAAGCGCTCCAGATGTTCTCCCGCCTTTTTCTCGGCGATGTTGTACACTACTACCTCACCATCTTCCAACAACCGTCCCGTCTCCCGGGTGGTTTCTTCCCCGGCCACAGGGTACTTGAACGGGGTGGTTTTTTGATAACGGCGCCGGCTTAACAATAAGCCCAAAAGACATACGCAAGCTGTTACTATAACAGCGGATGTCACCAGCAAGATAATCATAAAATTGCTCATAATTGTGGCTGATTACGACTGCTAAATTGTTGATTAAAAATAAAATAATAATGCCCCGGAACCATCGGCCGGGGCATTCTTTCTATTTTTAAAAATTCCGTTTCAGTTTACGATTTCTTCATGGCTTCAAAACCTTTGCCGTAAACCTCTGTGACGTTTCCTATGGAAACAAAGGCATCGGGATCCACATCCTTTATCAGTCTGAGAATATTGCTGGTTTCTGTACGTTTTACTATAACCACAACCAACTTCCCGCGATTGTGGGAGTAGCCTCCCTGACTCTCAAGCAAGGTAACACCACGGTGGATCTCGTTGCAGATGCGGTCGGTTAGCACATCGTAATGGTCGGTGAATATGAACAACTGTACGGATTGCCGCTTGCCGTTCAGAATCAGGTCCAGTGTGTAGTTGGTGACGCCCGTGAGGACATAGCCATACAGCACAACGAGCAATTTGTCGCTGAAGGGTGCCGAGTTGGGAATCAGCAGGGCGGAGCCGATGATTATAAAGTCCAGTACCAGCATCACCGTGCCCGGAGAGACGCGGTAGAATTTGGTGATTATCAGGGCTATGATATCGGTGCCCCCCGTGCTGCCCCCCTGGGTGAACGTGAGGGCGATACCCATCCCGACCATTGCGCCGGCAAATATTACGCACATCAGTTTGCCGTTCTCTTCTGTGAACTCATGTACAAAGTCCTGCGGTATCAGGCCCGGCAGGAACCTCAGGAACAGAGCGGTGGCAATAAGTGCATAAATGGTTTTTGCCCCAAAGCCGGTACCAAGTACCTTCATGGCTATCAGCACCAGTATGGCGTTGATGATGATATATGAGTATGCCACATTGAAGCCGGTGCTATACTGGATCACGGAGCCCAGACCTGTGATGCCGCCGCCCACCAGATTGTTGGGGAGGAGGAAGATTGCCCATGCCAGGGTGTACAGCAGCAGCCCCAGGGTAATCAGCAGATACTCTTTGATGGTGACCAGCACCTTGCCCGCTTTTGTCTTGGAGGTCATTGCTAACAGACTACGTTGATTATTTTGCCAGGGACTACCACCACCTTGCGGATTGTGCCGGAGGGGAGATATCTGCCCGTTCGCTCGTCACCCCTGACGGCAGCTTCAACCTCAGCTGCGGGCATATCCTTGGGGAGTGGGAGCTTGAAACGCAGCTTGCCGTTGAAAGAGACCGGATACTCGAAAGATGCCTCTACGGTATACTCTTCGTGATATTCGGGGAAGGTGGCGAAACTGATGCTCTCCTTGTGGCCCATAAGGCTCCAGAGCTCCTCAGCGATATGGGGTGCAAACGGAGAGATCAAGATGGCCAGCGGCTCCAGGATCGCCCTCTTGTTGCACTTGATATCGGAGAGTTCTCCCACTGCAATCATAAACGCGCTAACCGAGGTGTTGTAAGAGAAGTGCTCTATATCCCACTGCACCTTGCCAATCAGGCGGTGCAGGCTCTTGAGTTCGGCAGCGGTAGGCGCATCTTCGCTTACATTGCAGCCTTCCTCGCCGCAGAACAGGCGCCAGAAGCGGCGCAGGAAGCGGTGGACGCCGTCAATGCCCTGGGTATCCCACGGCTTGCTCTGCTCAATGGGGCCAAGGAACATCTCGTACAGGCGGAGGGTGTCGGCGCCGTAGCGTTCGCAAATCAGGTCGGGGTTGACCACGTTGAACATGGATTTGCTCATCTTCTCAACGGCCCAGCCGCAGATGTATTCGCCGTTTTCGAGCACGAACTCTGCAGTGGCGTATTCCGGACGCCATGCCTTGAAGGCTTCGCAGTCGAGGCGGTCGTTGCGCACCAGGCTGATGTCCACGTGGATTTCTGTGGTTTCGTACTGGTCTTTAATGCCGAGCGAAACAAAGGTGTTGGTGCCGTTAATGCGATATACAAAGTTGGAACGGCCCTGGATCATACCCTGATTGATGAGTTTCTTGAAAGGCTCTTTCTCGCAGACGTACCCGAGGTCGTAGAGGAACTTGTTCCAGAAACGGGAGTAAATCAGGTGGCCCGTGGCGTGTTCCGTACCGCCCACATAGAGGTCCACGTTGCGCCAGTAGTTGTCGGCTTCGCTGCCTACTAGGGCTTCGCCGTTGAGGGGGTCCATGTAGCGCAGGTAATAAGCACTGCTCCCGGCAAAGCCCGGCATGGTGCTCTTCTCAAGCGGATAGCCGTTATAGGTCCACTCCCTGGCGCGTGCCAAAGGCGGTTCTCCGGTCTCGGTGGGGAGGTATTTGTCAATCTGGGGCAGGCGGAGCGGAAGCTCGCTCTCCGGCAGAGGGGTCGCAATACCATCCTTGTAATAGATGGGGAAAGGCTCGCCCCAGTAGCGCTGGCGCGAGAATATCGCGTCGCGCAGCCGGTAGTTGACCTTGCGGCGGCCAAGGCCGTGCTGCTCGATGTAATCGATAGCTGCGGGAATGGCCTCCTTCACGGTCTTGCCGCTGAGGAATCCGGAGTTGCACATTATACCCTCCTTGGCGTCAAAGCTCTCCTGCGAGACGTCACAACCCTCAATCAAGGGGATGATGGGGAGATTGAACTGCTTCGCAAATGCCCAGTCGCGGGAATCGTGAGCCGGTACCGCCATGATGGCGCCGGTGCCGTATCCAGCGAGTACATATTCTGATATCCATACCGGGACCTTGTCGCCGGTGAGGGGATTGATTGCGTAGGAGCCGGAGAATACGCCTGTGACCTTACGGGTTTCGGCTATGCGCTCGCGCTCTGTCTTCTTGCGGGCAGCGGCCTGGTATGCTTCAACGGCAGCTTTCTGCTCAGGGGCGGTGAGTTTCTCCACCCATTCGCTCTCCGGAGCAAGCACCATAAAGGTGACGCCGAATATTGTGTCGGCACGGGTGGTGAAGATTGTCATGTCATACTCCTTGGTGCCGTTATGCACCTTGAAGACCATCTCTGCGCCCTGGCTGCGGCCAATCCAGTTGCGCTGCATCTCCTTGAGGGAGTCGGTCCAGTCAAGGTCTTCAAGATCTTCCAGCAGGCGGCCGGCGTAGGCCGATACGCGAAGCTGCCATTGGCGCATCTTGCGCTGTTCCACAGGATATCCGCCGCGGACAGAGAGGCCGTCCTTGACCTCGTCGTTGGCGAGCACTGTGCCCAGCTGCTGGCACCAGTTCACGCTGGTCTCTCCAAGGTAGGCGATGCGGTATTGCATAAGGACGTCCTGCTGCTGCTTGTAGTCCATCGCTTTCCACTCCTGGGCAGAGAAAGGCTTCACCGCGCCGCAGGCTGCATTTACTGCGGCACTGCCGCCCTGTGCAAACTTCTTCTCCAGATTCTCTATGGGGAGTGCCTTGTCGGCATCGTTGTCATAATAGTGGGCAAACATCTTAAGGAAGGCCCACTGGGTCCACTTGTAGTAATCGGGGTCGCAGGTGCGCACCTCGCGGCTCCAGTCAAAAGAGAAGCCTATCTTGTCCATCTGGCCGCGATAGCGGGCGATGTTTGCCTCTGTGGTCTTGGCTGGGTGCTCGCCGGTCTGGATGGCGTACTGCTCTGCCGGCAGGCCAAATGCGTCGTAGCCCATGGGGTGGAGCACATTGAAGCCGCACAGCCTCTTGTAGCGGGTATAGATGTCGCTTGCTATATATCCCAGGGGATGTCCCACATGCAGTCCCGCACCGCTCGGGTAGGGGAACATATCCAATACATAATACTTTGGTTTGGAGGGATCTGTCCTGACTTCAAATGTCTTGTTGTCGGCCCAATACTGCTGCCACTTCTTTTCGATTTCTACAAAATTATAATCCATGTGCCATGTAGTTTATAGAGTCGCAAATATAAGGAATTTAGCGTTGTTTCAGACGGAATTCTACAGGAATGACAATCCTGACTCTAACTTTTTTGCCGTCGATCGTGCCGGGGGTCCATTTGGGGGATGCTTCCACCACCCGGAGCGCTTCTTTATCGAGCAGTTCGTTGACCCCTTTCTCTATTGTGACATTACCTACGTTTCCGTCTGCCTCAACAATGAAAGAGACATTCACGACAGCCCGGTAAGAGGTCTCACCGCGTTGGTTGGTTACCCGCTCGAATCCGTCGATGCCGTCGCTCAGGGCCCCCTGCGGATAGGTGAGGTATTTGTAAACCCACTTCTCAAGGAAACTTCTGGCCGGCTTGCGGAAGAACTTGGGCTGGACGTCACAATCTCCAAGGGCGTATATCCGCTCCTGACTTGCATCCTTCACCTCGTACAGGTTTTCGATGCCGTTCACGGTGGTAATGAAGGCTGCGATGTAAACAGTCTCCGCCGCCAGGTTGTCATAGAGCAGCAGGTCTGGGGTGTCGCGCACGGTGCGGTATTCTGCGCTGATGCCGGTAGAGAAGGTCAGGTTGGGGATATCGGCCTGCTTGAACGCCAGGTTGTCGGAGGGGAATACCACGCCGTTGTGCAGGGCAGGGCGGGTCACCACCGACTCTTTCTCCAGCACCATGTCCGTCATCCTTTGGAGAACCTTGGGCGATATGGCGCTGTATATCTCAAACGGATTGGAGGCGTTGCCCCGCCCCAGCATGTCCAGGTTTATCATCATCTTTACGCTGCCGATGTGGCTGAATCCGCCGGCGCAGGCAAAGTAGCGGCTGCCGGAAAACTCCTGTTCCATGGCCCCGAACCCCACGAACAGCACACTGCGGCGCAGCGCCTCCTGGTTGCCGGCAACAATACGGGCCACCTCGGTGAGCGCGGCCACTCCGGAGGCGTCGGAGTCCGCGCCCGGATAGATCCGCTTCTGAGGGACTCCGTCTATGTTGACGGTGTAATAACCCAGGTGGTCCAGGTGCGCCCCAATCACAATGTATTCTTCGCGCAGGGTGGGGTCGGAGCCCTCTATGATTCCCACTATGTTGCGGGAGGATATGGTGTCGCCGGTGGCGGTTATTATTGTGAAGGTGTCTCCGGAGCGGTCGGTGAGCATGGTGACGCCAATCTCTTCAAGTCGGTCGTACAGGTATGAAGCGGCTTGGCGTTCCCCCTCAGATCCGGCCAGCCGCCCCTCCAGTGCCGGGCTGCAGAGATGGTTTATATGGCGGCGGAGGTTCTCCTCAAGGCTTTGCGCTGCAGCCGCAGTGGCGGCCGAGAGCAGCATCAGGATTAAAATGGTGCGGATCAGTCTCATACGCCGCCTCAAGGTCAAAGATAGTGCCAGAGATTAACAGAAGGGGGCTTTTACAACCTTTGCCTTGAGCAGGCGGTCGCGTACGTTGATGAAGATTTCGCTCCCCAAAGCGTAGGCTGGTGCATCCACATACCCCATGCCGATGGCCTTCTTTGCGGTGGGACCCATGGTGCCGCTGGTTACGTGCCCTATCTGGTTCCCGTTGGCGTCGCATATAGGGTAGCCGTGACGGGCTATTCCGCGGTCTTCGAGCTCGAATGCAACCAGTTTGCGCCCCAACCCCTCTTCCTTCTGTTTGGAGAGGAGGTCGCGGTCAACAAAACCGCCCTTGGATTCTGTGAATTTCGTAATCCAGCCAAGGCCCGCTTCAAGCGGGGAGGTGGTGTCGTCCATATCGTTGCCGTAAAGCAGGTAGCCCTTTTCCAGCCGCAGTGTGTCGCGGGCCCCCAGGCCCACCGGAACTATGCCGTAGGGCTCTCCGGCTGCCATAATAGCGTCCCACAGCCTGATGCCGTCGGCGTTGGTTACATATACCTCGCATCCGCCGCTGCCGGTGTAGCCCGTGGTGGCCAGCAGCGCGTTCTCAATGCCAGCCACGGTGAGTTGCTTGAATGTGTAGGTAGGCATCGACATGATATCCTCGCAGCAGAGTTTCTGCATCAGTTCCATGGCCTTGGGCCCCTGGATGGCCAACTGGCAGGTATCGTCGCTGGCGTTCACCAGGTCGGCGCCCGCTTTCATCCCAAACCTGTCGGCAAAGGAACAGATGTGCTGCCAGTCCTTCTCTATGTTGGCGGCGTTCACACCCAGCAGATATTTGGTGCTGGAGAAGCAGTACACGATCAGGTCATCAACTATTCCGCCGCGGCCGTTGGGCATGCATGTATATTGCGCGCGCCCCGGATAGAGGGCGTCTACATCGTTGGTGGTGATATATTGCAGCAGCGCCTTGGCGTTGGGGCCGAATACCCATATCTCTCCCATGTGGGACACATCAAAAATACCCACGCTTTCGCGCACGGCGGTGTGCTCTTTTATCACGCCGGAATATTCGATGGGCATGTTGAACCCTGCAAACGGGGCCATCTTTGCCCCCAAAGCGATGTGCTTCTGTGTAAAGACCGTCTCTTTCACTGCTGTTCCAGATGCAATTTCTTAGCTGTGTTGTATATCCAGACACCTTCCGGCATCTTTTCATTCCTGTAGAAGTCCATCATCATGCGGTATGTATCTTCATAGCTGCCGCTGTGGCAAATCATTACCGCGGTGAAACCGTTTTTCATCCTGACCAGCTCCACCGGGGTGCCGGAGGCCGAGATGCTGTTATACAGATAGTTGGCATTGCCCGCATTGCGGAAGCTGCCGATTACGGCATAAAATCCCTCTGCCAGGCCTGCAGGCTCCTCTTTTGTGGAAGTATCGGTATCGATTCCGGCTTCTGGGCCGGTATCGGGACTGGCAGCAACCTGTGCCTCTGTTTCGCCGTCTGCCCCTGTACCAAGGTCGGCAAAATTGGCCGCTACTGCACCGGCGGCAGTATCGGTATCGCCCCCTGTTATGGAAGAAGAATCGGGCAGTGCGGTATCCATCGTGGCCGCGAGGGAGTCGGCGGTGCGGTGCATATGCTCCGCCTGGGCCCTGAGGGCGGCGATATCCTTTGAGGTGGGTTTGCCCAGCGCAGAACGGATGGCGTCGCATCCCGTAAAAACAATGGCGAGACCTGCTGCAAGGGCGATAATACCGGGTGCTTTCATATGACGCGAAGGTACTCAATTATATACTAATGGCAAAAATAACCTATATTTGTAGTGATGAAGAGATGTCTTGCCCTGTTGACGTTGCTTCTGCTACTTGGAGCCCCCTGCCGTGCCGCTGAACGTGACACGCTGAGGATGAGTTTCCTGGGCGACGTGATGATGCACTACAAGCAGCTACGCGCGGCACGCATCCCGGGTGCGGACACCACAATGGCCTCTTCATACGACTTCAGCTCTTACTTTTCGCATATCAAGGGCCACCTGGATTCGTGCGATATCAGCGTGGCCAATATGGAATTTCCAGTTGGGGTGGTGCCTTTTTCCGGCTACCCTGTTTTCTCTGCGCCCTCGTCTATAGTCCGGGAGGCGATAGATGCCGGTATGGACCTGCTGTTGCTGGCCAACAACCATATCTGCGACAAGGGGCGGCGGGGGCTGGACAGTACATACGCCATCTATACGCGCATGCCGGTGAAGTTCACCGGACTCTGGCGCGACGAGATAGACGAGCAGCTATACAACCCGGCAATAATCACATCCAAAGGGTTCAGGGTCGCGTTCATCAACTTCTCTTACGGATTCAACGGTTTCACCATACCGCAGCCCTACGTGGCCGGGAAGATGGATTCGCTGCAGATAAAGCAGGCCATCCGGCGGGCGCGCAACCGCGGGGTTGATTATATAGTCGCCCTTCCGCACTGGGGTGTGGAGTACAGCCTCGACACCAGTGCCGAGCAGCGCCGCTGGCGCGACAGGCTCTATCGCTGGGGGGTAGATATGATAGTGGGGTCGCATCCGCATGTGCCGCAGGCGGTGGAGTATTCCCAAGGTAGGGTAACAGCATATTCCTTAGGGAATTATATCTCCAATATGAGCATCGCTTACGGGCAGGTGGGCATCCTGCTTACCGTGAGTGTGGTGCGGCGCAAGGACGGCTCTATAGAGACGCTTCCCCCCGAGGTGACATGGCTCTGGTGCGGCAAGGCGGGCCAGATGGAGCCCAATTATTCCGTGATACCGATTGAAGAGTATCTGGACAGGCCGGAGGCGTTTATCTCCCGGTCGCAGTATGACAAGATGGTGCGCGAATACACCCGTATAAAACAAAAATTTCCACGATATTGAACAAGACAATTACCCTCACAGAAGTTGATCCGATAGAGATCCTGGGCGTCAACAACAAACTCTTTGACCAGTTCCGCAGCTACTTTCCCGCACTCAAGGCGACCTCCCGCGGCAACGAGATATTCCTGGTGGGCGCCGATGACCAGATTGCCCTGTTTGAAGAAAAACTTGCGCAGCTGATCCAGAAGAAGATGACCAGGATGCGCCTGAACAGCTACGATGTGGAGTCCCTGTTCGATGACAGCGGACGCTCCCGGGAGATAGGGCGGGTAGAGATGCCGGACGGCGGCGACTACGTGATAGTTTATGGTGCCGACGGCAAATGCGTCAAGGCCCGCACCCCCAACCAGAAGCGGCTGGTGAAAGATTATTACGACAATGACCTGATCTTCGCCCTGGGACCTGCCGGTACCGGAAAGACCTATACGGCGATTGCGCTGGCGGTGCGTGCCCTCAAAAACCGCGAGGTCAAGCGGCTGATACTCACACGTCCTGCTGTGGAGGCGGGAGAACGGCTCGGTTTTCTCCCGGGCGATTTGAAAGATAAGCTGGACCCCTATCTGCAGCCGCTTTACGACGCCCTCCTGGATATGATTCCCGCCAAGAAACTGCAATCACTGATGGAGGACGGTACCATCCAGATTGCTCCGCTGGCATACATGAGGGGCCGCACCCTCGACAAGGCCTTTGTGATTCTGGACGAGGCGCAGAACACATCGCTGTCGCAGTTGAAGATGTTCCTGACCCGTATGGGGAACGACGCCAAGTTCATAGTGACTGGCGATGCCACCCAGATAGACCTCCCCAACCGCGGCGATTCAGGCCTGCTGAAGGGGGTGGAACTGGTGCGCGGCATCCGCGGCATCTCCATCGTGAACTTTACAAAAGAAGATATTGTGCGCCACCCGCTGGTGACCCGCATAATCGAGGCTTTTGACAGGAAGGAGACAGAAGAGAAACACTCCTAACGTACGCAGCGCACGTTAAGGGCTATGCCGGTCTTGCTGGTGAACGCCGGCTTGAATGAGTCTGAATCCCAGTAAACGTAGCGGTAATATGCCTGCTCGCTGTTGTAGGCATCTTTGCTCCACCACATCCCATAATCGTTGAGACCGTAGAACTGGCCGTCGTTGGTCTGCATATAGCCGCAGGGGAGGGGGTTGAACTTGACCTCAGCGGTGTGCTTGTTGTTCACTGAGAAAGGCCAGAGGCGCTCGCCGTTGAAATAAGCGTCCGGGGTGACTTTGCCGGCTGCGCCACGCCAGTCATCTTCAAAGGCTACGGCAGTGCCGCAAAGGGCCATGCCGAGATCTTCCCAGTCAGCGTTGTCTGGAAGGCGCCATCCGACAGGGCAGATATCGTCCCGGGTGGCTTCACTCCACGTATAGTGGCGGCCGAACACGTGGTTCAGCACGGGAGAGTGGGCATAGACATATCCGGCACCCTCCCAGGCCAGGTTCTCTGCAAACCAGTCGAGGTTGCCGATGTGCTCGTAGCGGTAGGCGCGCAGATCACGCGGATCCACGAATACCTTCTGGAATCTATAAGGGAGTCCCTGGAGCGAGCCGGTCATAAGGGTGGTGTCCACCGTAACGACCGTGCGCTTTGCACTCTCTGTGATATAGTCCTGGTGGTAGGCAAGGGCTTTTACCACATACTCGTCCGGAGTATCGGGGAACTGCACTACGATGGTGCGGCTGTACAGGGTATCGGTCTGGATATCGGTGATGACCCATCCCCATGTAGGGTCTTCCGGAGTGGTTATGCCGCCGGCGGTGAGTTCCACAACGTCGCCGGCATAGATATAATCATCAATATCGAAAGAGATGCCCCCCTCCATATAGTTGTAGGTGGCAGTCTCTTTAATGCAGGCGGACCCCCCTGCAACCAGGGCGAAACAAATCAGCAGCCTTATGAGAGTCTTTTTCATCAGGAATCCGTATTCGCGCAAATTTAATAAGATTTTGTTATATTTTTGCATCATGAGAAGATTATCAGCACTTATGATTGCGACCCTGCTGCTGGCAACGGGGTGTAATCGCGAGCCGCAATATATCCAGATTTCCGGCTTCGCGCAGGGCGGACAGTATTCGGTAACATGCCAGCTGCCCGACGTACGGCGCAAGGATGCGCTCAAAAAAGCTGTGGACGACACTCTCTCCGCCATAGACTGGTCCCTGTCCGGCTACAATAAAGGATCTATCATTTCTAAGATAAACAACGGCGAGAACCCTCCGCTGGACGACATTTTTGTGGATGTCTTTGAGCTTTCCATGAAGATATGGCGCCAGAGTGCCGGAGCCTTTGACCCTTCCTGCGCCCCGTTGTTCGACCTTTGGGGATTTGGCTTTACAAACGGTCGTATGCCCTCCGACGCCGCTATAGACAGTGCTATGGCACTGGTCGGTATGGACCGATACAGCATTCGCGAAGATGTCTCCGGACTCCGTTACCTGGATAGGCCTGCGGGGGGGAAGATAAACTTCAACGCCATCGCGCAAGGCTATTCCTGCGATGTAGTGGCGCGCGTGCTTGAGGATTTCGGCTGTCAGAACTATATGGTCTCCCTCGGGGGAGAACTGGTGTGCAAGGGGTGCAGTGCCCGTGGTGACGAATGGCGGGTGTGGATAGACCGTCCGGAAGACGGCAATAACGATTCAGGCCTCCTCAAGCAGGATGTAATCTCGGTTACTGACTGCGGTCTGGTGACCAGCGGCAACTACCGCAAGTTCTATGTTGTGGACGGGAAGAAGTATTCTCACACCATCGACCCCCGCAGCGGCCGCCCCGTGACCCATAATCTTTTGAGTGCCACCGTGCTGGCCGATGACAGCGCTACGGCAGATGCCCTGGCTACCGCCATGATGGTGGTTGGGCTTGAGCGTTCGCAGCTGATGGTGGCATCCTGGCAGGAGAACCCCTATCGCGGGGCATATCTGGTGTATGGGGACCAGGACGATATGAAAGTGTGGCACACTCCCGGCCTGAAGCTGGAGAGCGGGAATTAGCAGGCCAGCAGCCTCGATACGAGATCTACGAGCATGTCGGCATCGCTCGCCTCTCCGCGGGCGTTGCTTTTGCTGCGGTAGTCAAACTCCTTGAGTATCGCTACCGCCTTCATGCAAGACTTCAGTGGGTAGTTGCGGGCGTAGCGGCCGTAGTCGCGGCGCATTATGAACGGATTCAGCCCGAGTGCCGCCGCCATGGAGGCCTCGTCCATGCGGTCTGCAAGACAGGCGTGGTAGCGGAGCATCTTGAGATACTGGCTCGAGAGGGCCGCTACAATCATCTGGATTGGGTATCGCTTACTGTTTTCGCCAAAATAGTTGGTGATCTTGTATGCCTTGGCGGCATTTTTCTCGCAAATGGCACCTGCCAGTTCAAAGGCAGAATATTCTCGGCTCATCCCCACATTCTCCTCGATTGCCGCGCAGGTGATGTGTCTGCTACCGGCGGGGAGAGCCTTGGAGAGTTTGTCCACCGCCAGTGCAATCTTGCTCAGCGAGGTGCCGCACGCCTCGGCAATCATCTCGGCGGCGCCCTCCTCTGCGGTGAACCCTTCGCTGCGGATGTAATCGTCAATCCAGCCGGTAATCTTCCACTCCTTGACCGGTTCGCACTCGAGCACTACGCCCACCTCGCCGGCGCGCTTGTAGAACTTGGTCCGCTTGTCTATGTTCTTTGCGTTGCTGTCGGGGGCAGTCTTGAAACAGATGACCAGCACTGTGGTAGGCATCAGCTTGTCAAAATATGATTCAATCCTCTCAATACCCTTCATTCCCTGTGCCTCCTTCACCACTATCACCTGCCGGCTAACCATCATGGGGAACTGCCGGGCATGGCTCACAATCTCCTCCGGGGTGGTGTCCACGCCGTAGTATATCATTTGCCCAAAGTCGCGCTCTTCCGGGGGCAGGGTCTTCTCCATCAGCAAGTTGCATATCCTGTCGATATAGAAATGCTCCTTGCCGAAAAGCAGGTAGAAGGGCTTGATGTCGCCCCGGTTTATGTCGGACTCAATCTTTGCGGCCACCTGGCCCGTCTCTACAGTTTGCTTTGCCATACTAACCCCTAAGATACGCTTTTTTTGTAACTTTGTAGTGATGAAAGAGGATAATCAGGTATTTGATCCGATACGCAAGAAGTTCGTGAAGCTCACCCCGGAGGAGGGGGTGCGGCAGCACGTGATAAAGGTATTGACACGCTGCTGGGGCTATCCGGAGACGCATCTGGCGGTGGAGTATGGGTTCAAATATAACAAGCGGCAGTACAGGGCCGATATAGTTGTGTTCAACCGCGCGCTGCAGCCCCGTCTGATGGTGGAGTGCAAGGCCCCTTCCGTACAGCTCACGGCGGATGTGATAGACCAGGTGGTTCGCTACAATTATGTGCTGGACGTGGAGTATATCCTGATTACGAACGGAGAACTTTTTTACCTTTGCCGGCGCGACGGCAAGGGGGGATGGTTTCAGTGCAGCCAGATGCCCTCTTTTGATGACCTTTGCGAGATATGATCGACCTGAACGACAGCATAATTTTCAAGACCGTCACGGCTGAGGCCGAGGCGCTGGGTGTGCGGGCATTTGTGATCGGAGGCTACGTGCGCGACTGGTTTATGCACCGCGACAACGATGATGTCGATATAGTGGTGGAGGGGAGCGGCATCGCCTTGGCAGAGAAGGTCGCCGCAAGGCTCCACAGCAAGGTCTCGGTGTTCCGCAACTTTGGCACCGCCATGTTCCGCTACAGGGGGGTTGAGGTCGAGTTTGTGGGTGCGCGCCGGGAGTCGTACGACCGCACTTCAAGGAAGCCTCACGTGGAGGACGGCACTCTTGAAGAGGATCAGCAGCGCCGCGACTTTACCATCAATGCTATGGCCTTCAGCCTCCAGCGGGATGATTACGGAACGCTGATAGACCCGTTCGGCGGCATCGCAGATATCGCAGCAAAGAAGATACGCACCCCGCTCGATCCCGACACTACTTATAGCGACGACCCGCTTCGGATGCTGCGTGCGGTGCGTTTTGCCACACGGCTGGGGTTTGATATCGTTCCAGAGTCAATAGAATCGATGCGCCGCAACCGCGACAGGCTTCAGATACTCTCCAAAGAGCGTATTGCCGACGAACTCAGCAAGATAATGATGACTCAGACGCCGTCCCGCGGGTTCTATCTGCTGGATGAGTGTGGCCTTCTGGACACGATTCTGCCTGAGCTCTCTGCCCTGAAGGGTGTGGAGACGGTGAACGGCCGCGGCCATAAAGACAATTTTGTCCATTCGCTCAAGGTGCTGGACAATGTGGCTTCTGTGAGCAACAACCTGTGGCTCCGTTGGGCGGCGCTGCTGCACGATATCGGCAAGGCCTCCACAAAGAGGTGGGATGACCAGCTTGGGTGGACCTTCCACAGCCACGAGTTTGTGGGTGCCAAGATGGTTAAGGGGGTGTTTACCCGCCTTAAACTGCCGGTAAGTGAAACGATGCCGTATGTCCAGAAGCTGGTCTCTCTGCATCTGCGCCCCATCGCGCTCGTTACAGACGGTGTCACAGATTCTGCCGTGCGCCGCCTGCTCTTTGATGCGGGTGACGATATTGACGACCTGATGACCCTCTGCAAGGCGGACATCACTTCCAAGAACGAGATGAAGGTGGAGACTTTCCGCGCGAATTACGAGAGGGTGCGGCAGAAGATGACCGAGGTGGAGGAGAAGGACCGCATCCGTAACTTCAAGAATCCGATTACCGGTGAGATTGTGATGGAGCGCTATCACATAGAGCCCAGCAACATCATCGGCCAGATCAAGGAGGTCATCAAAAACGCCATTCTCGACGGCGAAATTCCCAACGATTTTGATGCCGCCTACGCCCTGATGGAGAAAACTGCCGCAGAACTGGGACTAAAGTAGTCGTTTATTTCCGCAAACACAAGGAGCCGGCTTATTCCGGCTCCAATTAAACTATTTTTCTTTAGGATAGTGATTATCATAATAAAACGATAACCGGCTATCCTTGGGGCTGCTCAATGTTTGCGAACGCAGCCCCTTTCGGGTATTTATGCAAAGGTAGTAACCAAAAATGATTCTCCCAACTTTTTTGGGCCATAATCTTTTCTGATACAGGGACCAAGTCACAACCACTCGGTGCAGACGACCTTCGCTTGCAATGCTTTCTGGGCAAAAATTCTGCCCCTGAAAGCATTCAAGCTACGGTATTTGTCTGCACCTTGCTCTGTCGCCAGCGGTCCTGCCAAAGCACCCCTACGTTTTGTTATGGGCTCCACGAAACTTTGGCGGGAGCGCAACCTTTTTCCTTCTTAATGTCCTTGGCGCCTCCACTGCCGCACTGGACGGGTGCGACCGCCGCGGATCTCATGGCGCGTTGGCAGGACAAGAAAAGGGAGTCTTTAAATGCGGGGGTGATCCTGTCAGCCTGACTAACGACACAAATAAAGAATGGCTGGCACAAAGCCGGTTGACCATCAATGTTTTACGACAGCCAACGGTGCCCTCGCAAGGTACCGTTACTTTGTGTAAATCTCAGTATGCCAAGCTATTTGCTGCCAGATTAATTTATGCCAGACTCTAATCTTTAACAAGTCAGGCTGGTGTGAAGCCTCCGCATGAAGACCATACCCGGTGTTACTTTCTGTATTCTTCTGCCCGGCAATCCGGTACAGTCGCACTATTTCGGTATTCACAAGCGGACGATGCACTCTTGCACACCTCTGTGTCGTGGGTTATCCCGCTTTGGATGCCGATATCAGCAAACAAAGCGGACTATCACGCTTATTAAACACGCTACACGGCACCATGTCCGCTTGTGATTGCCGAATATTGTCTGGCGCAGACGTCTCGCGTATGGTGAATGTAACTGTAGCCGTGTCATCTGGCTGTTATGTGACTAATCTCAAAACGCAGTTTATTGCTGTGCAATCAACCGGCTGCACCTCGGAAATCGGCAAACACGCTTGCGACTTGTCTGTTTACGCGGTTATTCTAATACAGGACGGATCTGGTATCCGCAGTAGCGATCATTTACAGTCCACCAGATATCGCCAGCATTACTCCCATCTGAACGGAACCCCACGCTCCACGCGCCGTAAGAGTAGTAGTAGAGTGAAGACGACCAGTAGGCGCCTAGGGAGCCATCGTCGCAGATGTTTTTACTCACACGGTAGCCGGCTTTGGGCAGGAATATACTATTGCCGTTGGGGCCGGTCACCAGTTCTCCTTCTACTCCTTCTAGTGTAGTATCTCTCCATTTGCAGCACACTCTAAGTTCTTGCCATTCTCCTATTGTTGGCATTCTCCATTTGCCGCCCCATTTAACTTGGGCTGCGTCGTCCTCGGGATCGAGGACGTCCTTGTTATCTACAGTACTGTGTTCAGCCTTTATAACATATTTAGATAACGGATATATATCTGACTCATCTGTAAACTTGTATGATGTCCACTTGTATGATGTCCAACCGTAACCGGTAGACTTACCTAATTTCCATACTGGACTGTATGACTGCGCGTACCCGACCGCATAATATGGCGACGTCTCACCCCAGGCAAAATAATCACCGTACTCCTCGGGAGCATTAGCGCCGACGTTGCGGGATGCCCACCAGATGCCGGAAGGTAAGCCCAGATCAATGGCGAAGCCGCTGGCTTCTTTAGGTGTTTTAATTATTGCCGTACATGTTGCAATACAATTGCCATCTTTTGTTTTGGCGGTAATAATCGCCGTTCCGGGAGAAATTGCGGTAACCCTTCCTTGAGAATTGACAGACGCAACTTTATTGTTACTTGAAGACCATATCACAATAGGATTAGACGCATCAACTGGAGTAACTATTGCTTTTATTGTTGTCCTTTCTCCTTCCATAAGACAAATACTATCGTTATCTAACTCTAATCCTGTTACATGAACTAGAACACCTTCTTTAACTGTAACTGGACGTACGGATTGTCCAAAGGAACGGTCGGAAGTACACGTATAGACACTTCCTGAAGATAAGGACACCCCCCCCGCGTATGCCGGGAAGTCAGTACCGAGGGAAAGAGACCAATATCGACCGAGGGATCCGGGATAGTAGATGTCGGAACCTGACCATAAGCCAGCGGCGGGCAGGAATATGCTGTTGTGGTTTGAACCAGTGACTAGATATCCGTTTACTCCGTTCTGTGTAGTCCAAGTCCAAGAACATTTATTGATCAGTTCATCCCATTCGTCAGCAGTAGGCATACGCCAACTGCCACCCCAATTGACAGCAGCTGCGTCATCTTCGGAATCAAGAACTGTGTTGTTGTCTACAGGTCCACAACTGCTCGATGTATTGTATTTGGAAATTCTTACAGTATTCGATGTATTGCCGCTTGTGCGGAACTTGTAGTTTGTCCACTCATATCCTGTTTTATTTTCTTTCCAAGTCAACGGATCCAGACTATAGTAATGCGGCTTTGTCTCGCCCCATTGAAAGAAATCACCGTATTCCTCCGGAGCAGATGCGCCAAGGTTGCAGGATGCCCACTTCAAACCGGAAGGCAAGCCGAGGTCAACGGCATGGGCTGGTACGGAGGTGGGATCAGGAGCCACGAAGGTGACTGCTGGCATTGAGAGCAGGTTGGAACGGGTGATGGTCTGACTCCTGGTGGTTTTTATCTCCATCTGCTTGTTCTGACTATCGGTAACAGTTACAGTGAAGCCACCGGACATTGTCATAGGAGGCAAAGCGATGATGAAGGCATTAGTCGTGTTTGCTTCCAGCTGTACCCCATTACCGCAATCAAGTGTAACAGTCTTTGCCGAAGCATCGGTCAAGGTGATTGCAGGTGCATTATCGCCCGATACTGTCACTTCCGCCGCACCGCAAAGTTTCTCGTTGTTATTGCCGGTTACGCTGATTGAGGTTATAGCGGCAGTACCTTTCAGTTGGAGTTTCAAACCTCCAAGGACATTTTTGAACTTGAGGTTGTAGTCGCTGGCTGAACTAGTTACAGCTGTCATAGGGAACGCTCCGTTTCCGAAGCTCGATTCAGAATAGTTCTGTGTTGCTGGTAGCGATAGACCGCTGATAAGATATCCGCTTCCACTTTTGGTAATTTCTGCAGTGGCAGTATAAGGGTAAAAGGCAACATTGTTGGATATAGCGCCTCCAGCGGCGGCATCGGGACTTTCTATCCTGTTTAATGCCGCAGCGGTTTTGCCATCAGAGGCATCGGTAACCTGATAATGTTCATTGATGGTGCTTCCTGCAAAGATGCTCACTTGGTCTCCCTGTTTCCAGAGCACATTGCCGCTGGCATCCAGCGATGTTTTCGTGTCAGCGTCAGTTGCATCGTCAACAATAGCTTCCATGGTGGCATTAAAAATCTTGCCTTCGTGGGTGAGTTCGCCATCTTCCTTGATCTGGCAGCTGCATACTGCCAGTGCTATCAGAAGCCCGAATAATGCCTTCTTCTTCATTGAGTTTTTCATCTTAATCCTTTATTATATTGAATTGTTAGTTATCGGTTTGTACCCCACGAAGTGATTCACTACGACTTATGCCACAAACTTTGCCCTGACGGTATTTACATGACAAAAAAAGTGTGGAGCGATTTGTTTATCTGAATGGAGGCTCCGGTAAGCCCAAACACAAATAAACAATACTCCACACCCGTATGGTGGCGCGTGCAAAAACGCGGTTAGCCATACAAGCGATGAACGAATTGCTTATCCCTGTGTTTGTAGAAATTTACCGGATTTCCATTCAAGGATAAAAGCGAAACACTTTCATCGGTTATGTCTGCCGAGCGGATATATTACCCGCATCCGGCGTCCGCAAAGTTAGCTTTTTTATTTCTGTTTTTAAAAACGGAAATGAGTGTTCGATACTTTTTGACGGGGGCAAGAATAGTCGACAGGGCAAAGGATGCTTGTGAAAGAGTAGGGTAGCTTTCATTGGGCCATTTTATTGGCGTCAATAAGATGGTAATTGCTTGAATGAACTGCGGCAGAGATAATAATTTAATTTGTATCTGTTATATAAATGTTATATATTTGTAATTAAAAGTATTACATTGTATGCAAGCGGTAAATGTAAAAGTCCAAACAGCGTTCAGGCTGGATTCAGAACTGCTCAGACGGCTTAAAGTCTTGGCAAAGAGGGAGAACCGCAGTTTGAATAATTATGTTGAGACAGTTCTGATGGATGTCGCATATGACGAGCCTAATGACGAAACCCTTGAGGCTTTGAATGAGGTGCGTGGTGGTGGCCAGTTCCAGAAGCTGGATGTGGAAAACCTTGAGGGATTCGTGGAGGCTTTGTGATATGAGGGAGATTGTCTATTCATCAAGGTTCAAGAAGGACTTAAAGAGGTATCAATACCAACCGAACAAGATAGCTGCTCTTAAAGAGATTCTTCTGGATCTCCGTGAGACTGGCAAAGTTAAAGCCAAATATCGGCCACATATGCTGGCTGGAGATTACAAAGGGTGTATGGAATGTCATATAGAGAGCGATTTCCTTCTCATTTGGCTTGACGAATCCAATCAAACTATTGCGCTTGTGCGTTTGGGAACACACTCTGAGCTCTTTAAGTAAATGCCTCCTTAAGTGGAGGTTAGAGGGCGAAGATAGTAAGTGGTCCGACGGGGGTGCCTTCGTTGCTCTCGAGGTATTCGCGAAGGGGAGGGCAGTCACCCAGGCGTGAGGTGGGGACTATGAGTACCTTACCGAGGTGGTCGCCTGTGTATGGATCTGACGGGGAGCCGTCGATGGGGGTGCCTGATATGAAGGCCTCGACATTGTCTTTGTAGTCTATGACGTCGCAGCCGAGGTAGATGTCCATATTCTCGGGACGGGAAACGAAGAGGGTGTTGTAAGTGTCGGTTCCGGAACTTTGCCGCAGAGCCTCTTCTGCGACGCTGCGGTAGCCCAGCCATTCATTGACGTGGTTTACTGTGCAGCCGAAGGCGAAGATTGCCAGATATAGGGCAGCAGCCATTGCTATGGCGCCCTTCTGCCAGCCGCCCCTTGCAGTCACGATGCCTGCTGCGGTAAAGCCCGACAGCAGAACCGCGGCCGTGGCGAGAATCGTGGTGCTGAAGATATACGGCGTGTTGATTGCCAGTGCGAAGGCTATCTTGGAGAAGGGTTCGACTCCCTTAAGCTGATATACTGTCCAAAGTGCCAGGCCTGCCAGTGCGATAATGACGGAGGGAATTATCAGCGCAGCCTTCTTGAGACCTTCGCGGCGGCCGGCGGTGGCCGTGGAGAATGCCGGAACCAGATATGTCATAAGCGGCAGGACAGGGGTCAGGTATATCGCCAGCTTGCCGCTGAAGGCGGAGAGCATTATAAAGACGACGGCTATGGATGTGAGCAGCAGCTTGTTGAGGGTATCGCTGCCGGTGGATTCAGGCAGGTTGGCGCGATGCTTTTTCCATTGCTGGAGGTAGAGGTAAACCACCGCCGTAATCATCAGCAGTGTGTAGGGCAGCACGGCGTAGAGTAGGGTGGGGATGTACCACCAGAAAGGCTGCTTGTGGGTAAAGGCGTTTACCGCCCGGTCCAGAGTCTGGTGGAACAGCAGGCTGCGGATATATTCGCCGCCGCCCTCAAGCCAGGCCCCGAGTATCCATCCGCCAAAAAGCAGCAGCATAACCAGCCACTGCCGCCAGCCCAGAAACTCCGGCAGCCGGCGAAGCTGCTTTTCGAGAGCCAGGAATACGATGATAACCACAACGGGGGCAAAGAAGCCCACCGGACCCTTGGTGAAAAGGGCTAGAAAAATATAGAGGGGCAGCAGCCATCGGTCGGTCTTGCTGTCATGCCCGCATTTGTCGTCATGCCCGACGTGATCGGGCATCTCTCCACCAGTGTACATCTTCCAGAAGGTGAACAGCGCCAGCATAATGAACATTGTCATGAGCACATCCATCCTCAAAAAGAAGGTCTGGACGGCGAACAGCATCCCCGCCAGCAGCAGGGCGGCGCAGCAGATGCGCATTAATGGGGTGACATCGCGGTGTGCCATCCGAAGCCACTTATCCATAACGGCCACAGTAACAAAGGACGGAATCAGAGCTGTGAAAAGCACCGGCAGCCACATGCAGGTTGTACTGCAGAACAGCCTGAAGAACATCAGCAGCCAGAAAAACATGGGCGGCTTGTCGGTGTAGGGGATGCCCTGGTTGTAGAAGCAGAAAAAGTGTCTGCCTTCCAGCGCCTCTTCCACTATGCTCAAGTAGCGCAGCTCGTTGCTGGGCGAGGGGTCGCGCAGTATCATCATAGGCAGCACGCACACGGTCACGAATGCGCACACTGCCGCCAGAGGGTGCCGTCTGATGAGGTCGCGGATCATCTATTCAAGATTGTTCTCGCCGCGTTTGTAATCAACCCAGTTGCGGCGCATCCAGCGGTAAATGAAGCAGTCGGTGAAGCCGCGCAGGCGGTTCCACATATTGAATTTGGATTTGCCGGCAGTGCGGCTGCGGTGGGTCACCATCACCTCCTTGTAGCATCCGCCCTCCTGCAGCATCACCAGTGCGGGGAGGAAACGGTGCATACCGTTGAACATAGGCAGGCGGCGGGCATAGTCCATCTTGATGACCTTCATAGGGCACACGCTGTCGCGGGCTCCGTCACCGGTCATCACCCTTCTGAAGCCGTTGCCGATGCGGCTCTGCAGTTTCTTGCGCCACCCGTCCTCGCGGCTGGAACGTACGCCTGCCACCAGCGGGTAATCTACAGCGTAAGGCAGCATAAGGTTGAACTCTTCGGGCACTGTCTGCAGGTCGGCGTCGGTATAGGCCATATATTCCGATTCAATGGAATCGATGGCGGTTTTCATAGCCCCGCTGCAGCCCAGGCGCCGGGTGTGGCAGACATAGAAGAAATCGCTGTGCCGGCCGCATATCGCCTTGATCATCTCCAGACTGCTGTCGGTAGAGCAGTCGTTTACCAGCAGAACGCACGCCTTCATAAGGCATTTGGGCAGATAGGCGGCAAGGGCCTCTTCCAGTGCCGGCAGGTTGCCCTCCTCGTTATAAACCGGGATGGCTATTGTAAGCTGATATTCGGCAGTGCGGTTCATATTATTTTACGATGACTCTCTTAAGACGACGGTCAATGCGGGTGAGCAGCTCGTAGGGGATGGTGCCCAGCTTGTCGGCCAGCTGCAGCACGGTGGGACTGTCGCCAAATACTGTCACGATATCGCCCACCTTTGCCTCAATCCCGGTGATGTCCAGCATACACATATCCATACAGATGCTCCCAATGGTGGGGGCGGCGTGGCCGTTGACCATAAACGAGGCGTTGCCGTAGCCCAGGCGGCGGTCCACGCCGTCGCCGTAGCCGATTCGGATGGTGGCTATCTTGCTGGGAACCTGCCTGAGTATGCCGTGGCGGCCATAACCGATGGTGCCTTCGCTGATTTCCTTAATCTGGAGGATAGGGCATTTGAGCGATGCCACCGGCTTAACTTGGTCGCTGCCTACGGCGCTGATGCCGTACATTCCGATGCCGATGCGCACCATATCCATCTGGTACTGCGTGAAGCGCTCGGTGCCGGCCGAGTTGAGGATATGCCGCATAGGGCGGTATCCCAGACCCGAGGCGATGTCGTCTGCCAGTTCTGTGAATAGCTTTATCTGACCCAGGGTGAAATCGTCCCACTGCGGTTCGTCTGCGGCGGCCAGGTGGGAATAAATGGACTTGACCTCCACCTCTTCGCAGCCGTAAAGGGCTTTCTTGAGCTCTGCGATATCTTCCTTTTCAAAGCCCAGCCGGTGCATACCTGTGTCCAGTTTTATGTGGATGGGGTATTTCTTTATGCCCATCGCCTTGAGTATCACCTTGAGCTTGTTGAGGTATTCGGTAGAAGGTATGCCGGGTTCCAGGTCGTACTGGATGATGTCGGAATAGCAGTCGCAGCCGGTGCTAAGGGCCAGGATGGGGGCGTTGATGCCCGC
>JAFSUF010000072.1 GCA_017445425.1 Bacteroidales bacterium
AGCGATTCTCCCCGTCGTGCGCACTCTATCGCAGCCCAGGGTGGTATCAATGCGGCAAAGAACTACCAGAACGATAATGACTCAGTTTACCGTCTGTTCTACGACACCATCAAGGGTGGTGACTACCGCAGCCGTGAAGCCAATGTATATCGTCTGGCAGAGGTCAGCAACAACATCATAGACCAGTGCGTCGCACAGGGAGTTCCTTTTGCACGCGACTACGGCGGATTGCTGGACAACCGTTCTTTTGGCGGTGCACAGGTATCCCGTACGTTCTATGCCCGCGGACAAACCGGCCAGCAGCTGCTTCTCGGAGCCTACGCTGCACTGAACCGTCAGGTGGCAAAGGGTACTGTCAAGAGTTATCCCCGCCACGAGATGCTGGACCTGGTGCTTATCAACGGCGAAGCCAAGGGTATCATTGCCCGCGACCTTACCACCGGAGAGATACAGCGTTTCGGAGCGCACGCCGTGGTAGTTGCAAGCGGTGGTTACGGAAACACCTACTTCCTCTCTACAAACGCAATGAATTCCAACGGAAGCGCAGCCTGGCAGTGCTATAAGAAGGGTGCATTCTTTGCAAACCCCTGCTTTGCACAGATCCACCCCACCTGCATCCCCGTACACGGCGACCAGCAGAGCAAGCTTACCCTGATGTCTGAGTCGCTCCGCAACGACGGACGCATCTGGGTTCCCAAGAAGAAAGAGGATGTGGAGGCTATCCGCAAGGGTACAAAGAAGCCCAGCGACATCGCAGAAGAGGACCGCGACTACTATCTGGAGCGCCGTTATCCCGCATTCGGAAACCTTGTTCCGCGTGACGTGGCTTCCCGTGCAGCAAAGGAGCGTTGTGATGCAGGCTTTGGCGTAAACGAGCAGGGTCTGGCCGTGTTCCTCGATTTCAAGACCTGTATGGAACAGAAGGGACGCAAGTATATAGAAGAAAAATACGGAAACTTGTTCCAGATGTACGAGGAGATCAACGACGTTGACCCTTACAAGGAACCTATGATGATTTTCCCCGCCATCCACTATACGATGGGCGGCCTCTGGGTTGACTACAACCTGCAGACCACCATCCCCGGCCTTTATGCAATAGGCGAGGCAAACTTCAGCGACCACGGCGGAAACCGCCTTGGTGCATCTGCCCTTATGCAGGGTCTGGCAGATGGTTACTTTATTCTCCCTTACACAATCGGTGACTATCTGGCATCAAAGTTCAAGGAGCCCAAGACCGACACAAATGCGCCTGAGTTTGAAGAGGCTGAGAATAAAATCAAGGAGAGAATTTCCAAACTTCTCTCTATCAAAGGTAAACGTACCGTTGACAGCATCCACAAGGAACTGGGTCACATTATGTGGGAATATGTCGGTATGGCCCGCAACGAAGCTGGCCTGAAGAAGGCAATCTCTCTTATCGAAGACCTCAAGAAGGAGTTCTGGAGCAATGTTTATGTTGCTGGCGACAACGATCATTTCAACCAGGAGTTGGAGAAGGCTCTGCGCGTTGCCGACTTCATTGAAATAGGCCAGCTTATGGCTTATGACGCACTTAACCGTCGTGAGTCCTGCGGCGGTCATTTCCGTGAGGAGATGCAGACTGAGGAGGGTGAAACCAAACGCGACGATGAAAACTATATGTATGTGGCAGCCTGGGAGTATAAGAATGAAGAGGAGCCGGCACTACATAAAGAACCTCTGGAATTCAAATATTGCAAAGTGGCAACCCGCAACTATAAAGATTAAAGGCTATGAAATTCACACTTAAGATATGGCGTCAGGAGAACGCCAAGGCACAGGGTCATTTTGAGACTTACAAGGTTGACGGAATAAGCCCCGATACCTCTTTCCTCGAGATGATGGATATTCTCAACGAGCAGCTTGTCAATGAGAAGATCAATCCGGTAGCTTTTGATAAGGGTTGCAAGGGTCACAGCGGTCCCGTCAGCTTTGATCACGACTGCCGTGAGGGTATCTGCGGAGCTTGCTCACTTTATATTAACGGACGTGCACACGGTCCGGAGAGTGGTGTCACCACATGCCAGCTTTATATGCGTAAGTTCAAGGATGGCAGCACCATTACAATAGAACCTTGGCGCAGCAGCGGCTTCCCCATTATCAAGGATTTGGTAGTGGACAGACGCGCCTACGACAAGATTCTCCAGGCCGGCGGTTTCATTTCTGTCAACACAGGTGGTGTTCCAGATGCAAACTCTATCCCTATTAAGAAAGAGAATGCAGATGAAAGTATGGATGCTGCAGCCTGCATTGGTTGTGGTGCCTGCGCCGCTACCTGCAAGAACGGTTCTGCAATGCTTTTCGTAGCAGCAAGGGTAAGTTCCCTTGCTCTGTTACCCCAGGGTAAGATAGAGGCTAAACGCCGTGCAAAAGCCATGGTAGATACTATGGACGCACTTGGATTTGGCAGTTGCACCAATACCCGTGCCTGCGAGATGGAGTGCCCCAAAGGAATTACTGTATCACACATTGCACGTCTCAACCGCGAATTCCTCTCTGCAAAACTCAGCGAGTAGTTTTTTACCTACACATATTTCAACATTATGCCCGGCACTTACCGGGCATAATTGTTAAAAAGACAGATTAAGCATGTTGAAAACTTCTGATAACTTTATCAAATGCATCAATAATCTCGAAAACCCACAATTTTTCATTTTTTCTCAACATAAATACTAACATCAATAATTCTCAAAAATACGTTAATAATATAGCTGAAGAGCCTGAAAAATTATTTATCAACATTTTCAACAGTCAGAATATAAAGCCAAAAAATGAATTAATATTTTTGTCTTATATTTGTTTGACGGTTGATAATATCCGGCAACAAAGATTATGAGTGAAAAAGTTTCATACAGGCAGCGAGAAGAATTCGCCGGAAAGGATACAGATTTTGAAAACAAAATCCGTCCTGGCCAGTTTGATGACTTCGGAGGGCAGGCAGATATAATAGAAAAACTCAAAATCTACGTACAAGCTGCAATAATTCGCGGAGAATCGCTGGATCATATCCTGTTTCACGGTCCTCCCGGCCTTGGTAAAACTACCCTTGCACACATAGTGGCCAACGAACTTGGGGTTAATATGAAAATAACCTCCGGTCCGGTGCTTGACAAACCTGGTGATCTGGCAGGTCTTCTCACGAGTCTGGAACCTGGCGATGTGCTGTTTATAGATGAGATTCACCGCCTCAGTCCGGTTGTATAGGAGTACCTCTACTCTGCTATGGAAGATTTCACCATCGATATAATGATAGACAAGGGTCCGGGAGCCCGCAGTGTCCAAATATCCTTGAGTCCATTCACTCTTATAGGAGCAACTACCCGCAGCGGTTTGCTGACCTCACCGTTAAGGGCACGGTTCGGAATTCAGGAGCATCTTGAATATTACGATTATATAACCCTTGCAGGTATCATAAAGCGCAGCGCATCAATATTGGATATAGGTATTGAAGATGATGCCGCCACAGAGATTGCCATGCGCAGCCGCGGGACACCCCGTATAGCCAATAATCTCCTGCGGCGGGTGCGCGACTTTGCGCAGGTCAAGGGTAACGGAGAAATTGACCTTCCTATAACCAGGTATGCCCTCAATGCCCTCAATATAGACAAACGTGGGCTGGATGCGATAGACAACAAGATACTGACTACCATTATAGAGAAATTCAAAGGCGGTCCGGTGGGGGCCTCTACCATTGCCACTGCAATAAGCGAGGACCAGGGAACCTTTGAGGAGGTATATGAGCCTTTCCTTATAAAAGAGGGATTTATCCGACGTACTCCCCGCGGACGTGAAGCCACTGAACTTGCATATACCCACCTTGGTCTGAGTATTAACGCTCCTGATAACACACTTTTTTAGAGTTTGAAAAGATTCTATTACATATTAATAATGATTGTTGGTCTTATTATTCCTTGTAAGACCAATTGCTGTACAACTGCCATCTTCTCCGGGAAAGTGACTCAGGACGGCCGTCCCATAATATGGAAAAACCGAGACAGCAGTTTTGAGCAGAACAGGGTGGAATATGTATCTTCAGGAGGTCCTGTAAAATATAGTTTTATATATGTAAGTAACAGTTTCCCAAGTGCAGAGGCGTGGAGTGGGGTGAATTCCGCTGGATTTTCAATAATGAATTCCGTTTCTTACAATATGAGGAAAGAAGGGGATACTACCGCTGGCAATGAGATGGATAAGGAGGGATTTGTGATGTACGACGCGCTTGCCACGTGTGAAACATTATTGGAGTTTGAAGAAATGCTGGACGGATTGTCTAAACCGATGGGAATCGAGGCGAATTTCGGGGTTATTGATGCATACGGGGGGGCAGCTTATTATGAGGTTAACAACTTCACGTGGCAGAAATATGATATAAACGACACTCCTGAGGGGTATCTTATCCGCAGTAACTACTCTTTCAGTGGCAGGGAAGGTGAAGGGCAGGGATATGTCCGTTACGACAATGCAAAAGATATTATAAATGACCGTCTTAAAGAGGGGAAGAAAATAGATACCCGTTTTGTGATGGATTCCCTGTCCCGCAACTTTTATCAGTCTGAGTTGGGAATCAATCCAATCAGCAGGGGTTTTGATTTTTATGTAGATAAAGATTTTATTCCACGCCGTTCTACCGTTTCCGTAAGTATCGTGCAGGGTGTCAATCCGGGAGAAGACAGGTCTCTGGCAGTTATGTGGTGCGCACTTGGATATCCCCCGGTGAGTCAGATCGTACCACTTATGGTGTGTGCAGGAAAAGTTATACCTGCTGATATGAGAGCGACTGAAAAAAATGTAAACAGTGCAGCCTGCATACGTGCTTTAAAGCGTAAAAAAGAGGTATTTAAGATTAATAATGATGGCGCTGCTTATGTAGATTTCAGGCAGATGCAGTTATATCTGGCACCTATTTCTTCGGTTGAAGACAAGATATACCACGATTTCTTTGAGATGTTGGATTACTGGAGGGAGTGCGACAGAGTTGATACCGGGCAGTTGGAGGGTTTTTATGAAGATATTGAAATTCGATAATCTCGGAGGTGGTATTTCCTGTAAGGCTGTATTTGCATCAAATGTAATATCCCGCCTTTGTTCCAGCACACTTAACATAGTCTGCTTCAATACTAAAAAAGAGGCCCTTTTTTTCACCAGTGACATAGATAACTTCTTTACAGACAGCTGCATCTATTATTTTCCTTCCACAGCCGACAGTAAATCTTCCCAATCTGTAAAGAGCGCCACATGCAAGGTTCAGCGTACCGCCGCCATAGGTGCCATTGATTCTTTTGTAACAGAGGGGTTGCCAGACAATCTTGACAGCAGTATAGAAAGTGCCGGTACATCAATATCAAAAGAGTTGCTAAACAAGCAGCTTAACAGTGTAAATAATCCCCTGATTATTGTCGCATATAAAGATTCCCTGCAGGAGAAAGTTTTAAGGAGGAGCAATACAGCAAACTCTATAATATCAATAAATAAAGGGGATAAACTGAGTCACGATTTTGTTAAGGAGATTCTCTTTGATGCCGGATTCAAGAAGGTGGATTTTGTTTCAATGCCCGGTGAATTCTCTTTAAGAGGATCTATAATAGATATATTCTCGTATGCCGACAATATGCCATACCGCATAGATTTCTTTGGCGACGAGATAGATTCCATAGCGCGTTTCAACTCCGACACGCAGCGTACCGTGGAGAAAGTGAGCAAGGTGGATATATATCCAAACCTTTTTGAAAACCACTCAGAAGATGAATATGTAGATTTTGTCAGTCAGCTGCCGGAGAATACATTATATTGGGATTTTTGTGAAGATGTACGTTATGGAGCAACAGAAGTGGATGTTATACCGCAGCCTGCATTCAACAAAAATTTTGAGATACTCACCCGCGATATAGAGGAGAAGTATTCCAACGGCTATCAAGTGCATATACTTTCACCTCAGCTGAATCAAACCATAAGGTTGAAGCAGATTCTAGAAGGGGTTGGAAATATAGATTTCATACCGATTTCCCTCCATGAAGGTTATATAAGCACAAAGGATAAGCAGTGCTGGTACACAGACCATCAGATATTTGAACGTTATCACCGCATAGTCACCAAGCGTGAGGTATCCAGCAGTGAAAGGCTCACTCTCAACGACTTGATGGCTTTTAACATAGGTGATTATGTGGTTCATATAGACCACGGAGTGGGTCGTTTCGGCGGCCTTGTTCACACCGATATCAACGGCAAAATGCAGGAGGCCATAAAACTTACCTATAAGGATGGTGACGTGATATTTGTCTCCATCCATGGCATCCACCGTATATCCCGTTACAAATCGTCAGAAGGGACCCCTCCCAAAATATACAAACTTGGCAGTAAGAATTGGGAGAAATTAAAGAACAATACCAAATCCAAGGTCAAGGATATCGCTGCAGACCTTATTAAGCTCTACAGCGAGCGCAGCACAGCCCCGGGCTTCAGTTTTGCCCCGGATGACTATCTGCAGCAGGAGTTGGAATCTTCCTTTATGTATGAGGATACCCCGGATCAGCACAAGGCGGTTGAGGATGTAAAGCGCGATATGGAGGATAACCACCCCATGGACCGCCTGATTTGTGGCGACGTAGGATTCGGTAAGACAGAGGTAGCAGTCAGGGCGGCTTTCAAGGCGGTGGCCAGCGGCAAACAGGTGGCGGTTCTGGTCCCTACAACCATCCTGGCTCTGCAGCACTATCATACTTTCCAGGCACGGCTCAATAATTTTCCATGTAACATAGAATTTATCAGCCGTTTGAAAACTGCCGCAGAGGTGCGCGATATTGCCAAACTGTTGCGCGAGGGGAAGATAGACATCCTCATCGGAACCCATCGCATTCTTGGCAAAGAGATAATTTTCAAAGATTTAGGGCTGCTGATAATAGATGAGGAGCAAAAGTTTGGGGTGAGTGCAAAAGAGAAGATGCGTATGATACGCAAGGATGTGGATACCTTGACCCTAACCGCCACTCCGATTCCACGTACCCTGCAATTTTCGCTGTTGGGAGCGCGCGACATATCAATAATATCTACACCTCCGCCAAACCGTATTCCTATCCATACAGAGATAATAGATTATGACGGCGAAATAATAAAAGATATTATTGAATCGGAGCTTGAGCGACGCGGCCAGGTGTTCTTCATACACAACAGGGTAGAGGATATCGATGCCGTGGCCGATAACCTGCGGCAGATATGCCCCCAGGCGCGGATATGCGTGGCCCACGGCAAGATGGAGCCTACCGTGCTGGAGAAAAAGATTCTGGACTTTATGGATGGGGACTACGATATACTGGTCTCTACAACCATTATGGAGAATGGAGTGGATATCCCCAACGCCAATACTATGCTGATAAACCGCGCCCAGAATTTTGGCCTTAGCGATTTGCACCAGTTGCGCGGAAGGGTGGGACGCAGTAACGTAAAGGCCTTCTGTTACCTGATTGTCCCTTCGCAAGAGATCCTCACAGACGATGCACGCGCCCGCCTGAATGCCATAGAGACCTTTAGCGACCTTGGGAGCGGATTTAACATTGCAATGCAGGATCTGGATATTCGTGGCGCAGGAAACCTCCTGGGGGCGGAACAGAGCGGGTATATAGACGAAATGGGCTTTGAAACGTATCAGAAGATACTATCAGAGGCCATGAGTGAACTCAGGGGAGAGATGGAGATAGAAGATAATACACCCGATACAGGTGGCCTCATAGCTGGTGGATGGGTATCTGACTGTTATATAGATACTGATATAGAAGCTTGTATACCAGACGATTATATCAATGTACCAAAGGAGAAGATGCGTCTGTACAGGGAGTTGGACAATATGAAAAGCGCCTCTCTGATAGATGGTTTCGTAATGGAGATGACAGACAGGTTCGGGCCTGTTCCACATCAGCTTGAGGAGCTTATTAACATTGTGAGGTTGCGGCAGGCCGCAATGGAACTGGGTTTTGAGAAAATCATACTCAAAAACGGCGGAATGGCTGCCTACTTTGTATCTAATCAAAACTCTACTTATTACAGCAGCCGGGTTTTCGGCGGTATTTTGAATCATATCCAGCACTCGGGGCGCAAGTATCAGCTCATCCAGCGCCCTAATTCGCTGTTTGTCAAATGTGATAATGTAACCAGTGTTAAAAAAGCGGTGGATTTATTGCAAGAAATGCTAACTTTGCGGTTCGACACTTTTGAAAATGAATCTGGTAATTGACATCGGCAATACCTCCTGCAAAGTAGCCAGCTACGAAGCCCTGACGCAAAAGTCGGTACAGCGCTTTGAAGACCCGTCTGACCTGCAGGCAAAAACCGGTAGCGGATACGACACTATAGTGCTTGCTTCCGTGCGCAACGAGGACCGTTCCCTCAGGGAGCATCTGAAAACCCGTTGCCGCAGGTTCATCGATTTCAATGTTGATTATGTTAGAGAGCAGGTCGCCAGTGGTCCCGCCATTTACAAGTATCTGGACAATATGCCCGACGGTATGGGCGCAGACCGGATGGCCGCCATATTGCAGGCGTGCATACTGATGCCGGAAGAGGATATCCTGCTGTTCGATTTTGGTACCGCCACAACGGTAGAGTTCATAGACAAGGGTCATTATGTGGGTGGCGCCATCTCCCTGGGGCTGAATATGCGTTATCGCGCCTTGAGCCATTTTACAGGCAAGATACCGCTATGCGAACCCCAGACAATACTTGCAAAGGGAGATATCAATTCGATATCGGAGGTCGGATATGACCTTGATACTGCGCTGGCGTCGGGCAATATACTCGGCATAAAGTTTGAGATTGAGGGGTATATGCGTGCGCATCCGCACCGGAAAGTGATTCTCACCGGCGGGGATGCCCCGGTTTTTGCCGCCGGACTCAAGGATAAGGTCATCGTAATGGAAAACCTGGTATTAGACGCACTTGCCCAAATAGCAATGGTATAAGATGAACAAGCTGTACATAAGATTATTTACCGCAATGCTGGCGGCCGTTTTTGCAGTGCTGATGCCGGAGCGGCTTAATGCCCAGGCTGGCGTTGCATACGATACGTTCTCGCCCTATTCTATGTACGGTATCGGCAACCTGGAGACCCTTGGCGGGCAGAACTCCCTGTCTATGGGCGGTATAGCTATAGGTGACCGGAACAGCGCATACATCAACTGGGTGAACCCTGCAGCTGTAACGGCCCGCGAAAACAGAGCCTTTATGCTCGATTTTGGCGTTACCCAGAAGAATATTTTCTATTCTGCTGACGCATCTACTTCCGTTGAGCAGACAGCGAGTGGAAAGCTCCTATCCGTGAACAATATTTTCAACATACACCACATACTGATTTCTCTCCCTTTATCCAAAAGGATTGCCTTCAAGGCTGGACTGATGCCGTTCGCTACCACAGGCTACGAGTTTGTATCGCGTGAAAGTGCCGATGACGTGCTGCTGGAGATGGGCGATGTGGAGTATGACAAGATGGGCAAGGGAGGCACCTACCAGATTGTCCTTGGCGCCGGCTGGAGCATAACAGACAATCTGAGCATCGGTGTGGACGGCCTTTATTACCTCGGTAATACCATCCACTCTTCTTCTGCCAATTTCACAACCAATACACATTACCGCCAGATAGCCCGTTCCTGGAGCAGTGTTTCACGAGGTTTTGGTGCAAAGGCAGGAGTGCAGTATACCGCAAAGATAAAGCCTGATCTGGCGCTTACATTTGGTGCCACATACAAGATAGGGAGCAAAATGGGCGGTGAATATACAGACCTTACGATTGCTTCTACGTCTAATTCTGTGGATACTATCGCAAATGTCACCACCAAGCTGGATTATCTTATTCCGGCCGAGATAGGTGCAGGATTCACACTGCGCAAAACCGACAAATGGATGTTCGGCTTTGATTACATCATGCAAGATTGGAGCAAGACCACTTTCACAAATGCACCCGGTATAGACGTGGTTACACGCCGCATGCAGCAGTTCCGCCTGGGCGGGGAGATCACCCCAAACAAATATGATATCCGCCATTATGCGAATAATGTCACATACCGCGCCGGCCTTTTCTATAATCAGGGTTATCTTGCCGTAAATGGCACTCCCATAAATAATTATGGTATAACATTCGGGGCCGGATTCCCGTTCAACAACCGTTTTACGTCGTTAGCTTTAAGCGTAGAATTGGGACGGAATGGCACTTTGGCAAATAATTTGGTATTAGAGAATTATGTGAAGATAAACGTGGGCCTGAATCTGTTTGACTTATGGTTCCACAAATCACTATACAGATAACATATTAACAACTTTACACTATGAAAAAGATTTTGATAATAATGTTTGCGGTGATGTTCACCATGAACGCATTCGCACAAGGCAAATTCGGACCTGACAGTGCCGAATGTGTAAAGTATCTCTCATATTATTTGGAGTACGTCAAGCAAAACAATATGGAGTCGGCTTTCGGACCGTGGCGTCAGGCTTATGCCCTCTGCCCCGTTACTGCGAGTCAGAATATGCTGATTGACGGTCAGAAGCTGATGCGCTGGGCATACAAGAAAACCAAGGATGCCAAAACCCGCCAGGGTTATCTTGACACACTTATGATGCTCTACGACCAGCGCGTGGCCAACTACCCCAAGAACGCGGTTTCTGCCCTCAACAACAAGGCTATCGATATCAACAACTTCCGCTGGAACGAGAAGGATCCCAAGGCTGTTTACGACCAGTATAAGGAGATATTCAACGCCACCGGCATCAAGGCCAGCGACCTGGTGTACGTGAAGCTGATGGAATCTGCCACAAACCTTTTCACCTCCGGAGCTATGGATGCCGGGCAGGTTATGGCAGACTATACTGCCATCACAGAAGCTATCAACGCTTCGCTCACCACAAAAGATGACCAGAAACTCCGCAAGGCACAGAAAGATGTCGAGACGCTCTTTATGAACAGCGGTATCGCAAGCTGCGACAACCTGCTGGAGCTTCTCACCCCCCGTTACGAAGCCAACCCCGACGACGAGGAGACCCTCCGCGGTGTTGTCAAGATGTTGAGCAGTGCAGATTGCCTGGACAGTGAACTCTACCTCAAGGCCGTCGAGTCGCTGTACTCAAAGGATCCCTCTTCCGGCAGCGCTTACCTGCTTTACAAGCTGTATTCCCGCAAGGATGACAGCGCCAAGGCAGTCAAGTTCCTCCAGGAGGCAATCAACACCTGCGATGCAGCAGATGCGGCCCAGTTGGCAAGCTACTATTTTGAGCTGGGTTCATACAATTACAAGAAGGCTAACAATAACGCCGGGGCAATTGCCGCTGCAAAGAAGGCCGCTGAGCTTTCCGATGACTACAAGGGCAAGGCATATCTTCTGATTGGAACCATCTGGGGGACTGCCCGCTGCGGTGGAAATGAGGTAGAATCCCACGCTCACTTCTGGGTAGCTTACGACTACGTGAACAAGGCAAAGGCTGCCGACCCCAGCCTTACCTCAGAGGCCAACGCCCTGGCTGGTCAGTACGCCGCATATTTCCCCAACAAGGCAGATGCATTTATGTACGATTTGACCGACGGCCAGAGCTACACCGTTTCTTGCGGTCCGCTGCGCGACGTCACCACCGTAAGAACAGCAAAATAAGACGAAACGTTATAACAACATAGTTAAGAGAGTAGAGGTAGCCAGAGTACTGTCTCTACCTCTCTTTTTATGTGTTGCAATGCTGATGATATCCTGCAGGGACGATCCAAAGCCGGC
This sequence comes from Bacteroidales bacterium, assembly GCA_017445425.1. Taxonomy (GTDB): domain Bacteria; phylum Bacteroidota; class Bacteroidia; order Bacteroidales; family UBA932; genus Equibacterium. Next base: position 11,760 of record JAFSUF010000072.1, read on the forward strand.
TCAGATTGACTGGCGGGTGACGCCGGTGCAGAGCGTACGCGGGATGAGGGCCATGGAATACAATAAGGCCGATCTCACGATGCAGATGCGTACCCGCGCGATGGATACCTACAAATACGAACAGGATTCTGTTCCTATTACCAAAGAGGTCTATAGTGAGGGGTTCGAGGTCTATGTCTATAACGAAGACGGCCTGCTTGAGTCGCAACTCGTTGCGGAGGGGGCGGAGCACACCACAACCTCCCGCAAGGACGACTGGATGGCGTTCGGCAACGTAAACATCCTTAATCACATCAAAGGCGAACGTATCATCACCGATACAGTTTATTGGGACAAGCAGAAAGAACAGATCCATACCGACTGCTATGTGGTGATGACATCTCCGCAGGGCAAACTCCAGGGATACGGTATGACTTGCGACCAGCGGGCCAACCGTTCTACCATCAAACGGCCGTTTGATTCTTTCGGAAGGGTAGTTAAGGATTCTACCAAATTTTACCTTGACACTGTGAATTTTGTGGGTCCGATGCCACGGATTAAATAATTTTTTCTAATTTTGCGCGCTAATACCCTTATTTCATTTACGGGTATTGGATAATAGATGCAAAAAACTAAAAATTAATAATATGGCCGTATTGGAGAAAATCCGTGTAAAACTCGGAATTCTTATTTCTATCCTGATTGCGATAGCACTGCTGTCGTTTATCATTGACCCCAATACCCTCGGGTCAACATTGCAGAGTATGTCAAAAGATAACAATGTGGGCGAGATGAATGGCAAAGCCATTTCATATCGTGATTATTACACCGCATTGGAGCAGAACACCCAGTTGATGAACGCCCTCAACGGCGGCAATGCCAACAGCGAAGAGGCTCAGAACCAGCTTCGCGAGATGACATGGAACCAGCTGTTCAACCAGAAGATATTCTTCCCTAAGGTTAAGAAGGCTGGCTTCAGCGTAGAGGATGCAGAGATGGTAAATCTGCTTCAGGGCGAAACTGCATCTCCCGTTATCGCACAGCAGCGCATGTTCGTGGATGAGAACGGTCAATTCAGCTCAGATGCTGTCAAGGAATTTATTTCCCAGATGGATCTGGACGAGAGTGGCGTATCCCGCAAGTATTGGGAGTATCTTAAAGAGCAGGTATATGCACAGCAGATGTACGGCAAGTACTATTCTGCACTGCGCAACAGTGCAACCCTGAATGCTTCCCAGATAGATCGCGCAATTGCAGAGGGCAACACCACCAAAGATATCGACTTCTTTGTAGTTCCCATCAGCTTTGGTGTGGATTCCACCATACAGATTTCTTCTGCAGAGGTTGCTAAGTTCTATAACGACCGCAAAGACCTCTTTGTTCAGCCTGCTAACCGCGACATAGAGTATGTAATGTTCGAGGTTGTTCCCAGCCAGGAGGATATTGACGCCACCAGGGAAGAGTTTGATGGACTTTACGAACAGTTTGCCCAGGCCGATAACCTCAAGAATTTTGTAGCCCTCAACTCTGACCGCCGTTGGGAGGATAAGTTCTACAGCAAGGAGGAGCTTCCCGATGTATTTGCAGACTATGCATTTGGCGGCAGCGGCAGCATAAGCCCCGTAGAAGAGACCGCTGAGGCCTTTACCGCAGTAAGGGTTGCTGAGCGCAAGATGATGCCCGACAGGGTAAACTTCTCCTTCAAGGTGTTCCCTGCAGCCGACAAGGCAGTTGCAGATTCCCTGCTGACCGCAGTTCGCAAGAACGGCACCAGCGACGAGCTTTCTAAAGGCGGATGGGTTACAATGGACAATCTCGAAGCCAACAATATGGGCTTCTTTGGCGAGGCGTTCTCTATGAAGAAGGGCGAAGCCAAGATCATTGACATCGATGCATACCAGATGGTTGCAGTAATCAAGGTAGATGATGCAGACGCTCCCAAGGAGAAGGTACAACTCGCTTACCTGCGCAAGAATATCAATCCTTCTGACAATACTTTCCGCGATTTCAACATGAAGGCTGCCGACCTGGCAGACCGCAGCTCCGGCAAATATGAGAAGTTTGCAGAGATTGTCAAGGAGGAGAACCTCCCTGTTATCCCCCAGCCGCATGTTACCATAGATACCCGCCGCATTGGCGCCGTTGAAAACGCCCGCAGTGTGGTTCACTGGGTATTTGACCGCAAGACCAAGGAGGGTTCCGTATCTGACGTAATAACCGTTGACAACAAGTATTATTTCGTTGCTGCAGTAACCAAGGCCCGCAAAGAGGGTAAGATGGCCCTGGAAGATGTCAAGGATAACATTACCATGGAGCTTATCAACCGTAAGAAGGTGGACAACCTGGCAGAGGAGGCTTCCGCCAAGGTCAGCGGCAGCGAGTCCCTGGAGGTTCTGGCAGAGAAATTCAACACCGTGGTAAGCCATCGCGACGGTATCAGTTTTGCCGGCAGTGACATGAGCCTGGAACCTTCTCTTATCGGTGCTGTGGCTGCTGCCGAGCCCGGTAAGGTTGAGGGCCCCGTCAAGGGAACGGTAGGTGTATATTTCTTTGAAGTGAAAGATGCCACCACCGGCGAGTATTACACAGAGGCTGATGCCGTAAACAAGGCGGCTCAGGTAGCTGCATCTCAGCTCCGCTCCCTCACAGACATCGTAGCGCAGGAGGCGGATGTCAAAGATTACAGAGGTAAGTTCTATTAGAATTTAGACATTTCAACAATAACAAAAACCCTGGGCTTTGGCGGCTCAGGGTTTTTTGTTATTCCAGGCTTTTGCAAAGAGTGATGAAATCTTCAACGGAGAGTTGTTCCGGCCTCAGGCCGGCGAATTGCTCAGGAACCCCGACACCAAGCGGTCTGAGGCTGTTGCGGAGGGTTTTGCGGCGCTGGTTGAAGGCAGTCTTGACCAAAGTCTTGAATTTTGTCTCATCACATCCGAGCTCTGTGCGGCTGTTGCGCCTCAACCTGATTACCGCCGATTTTACCTTGGGGGGCGGGGAGAATTCGTGCTCGCCCACGGTAAAGAGGTATTCTATGTCGTACCAGGCCTGCAATAACACCGACAGGATGCCGTAGCTCTTGTTGCCGGGGCCGCTGGCGAGCCTCTCTGCGACCTCTTTCTGCAGCATACCTACAACCTGGGGCACGCTCTCGCGGTAATCCAGAATCTTGAAGAAGATTTGAGAGGAGATGTTGTAGGGGAAGTTGCCAATCACGGCAAAATCGCCTTCGGGGAATATCTTCCGCAGATCGGTCTTAAGAAAGTCGGCTGCATAGAGGTTGGGCATTATCGCCGGGAGGTTTTCGCGGAGATACTCTATGGATTCATCGTCTATTTCGATGCCTTTCAGGCAAATGTCACCGCGCTGCAGCAGGTGTCTTGTGAGCGCGCCTGTGCCGCAGCCGACCTCCAGGGTATTCAGTCTGTCACCGTCATTCACTATCAGGGCATCGGCAATACGCTTCGCGATACCTTCGTTTGTCAGGAAGTGCTGACCCAGGCTTTTTTTTGCTCGTACTTTCATCTTAACATACAAAGATAGACGTTTTTTTGGTACTTTTGTAGGAGTATGGCGGCGGATAAAAACACTCCTTTGATGCAGCAGTACTACGAAATCAAATCGCAGTACCCCGACAGCATTTTATTCTACCGCGTAGGCGATTTTTACGAGACCTTTGCGGAGGATGCGGTGGTAGTGAGCAAAGTGCTGGGGCTGGTGCTGACACGTAAGGCAAGCGGTGCCGGCAGTTACACCAATCTGGCCGGGGTTCCGCATCACGCCATAGACATTTACCTCCCCAAGATGGTGGCGGCAGGTTATAAAGTGGCTATCTGCGACCAGTTGGAGGACCCCAAGCTGACCAAAAAACTTGTGAAGCGCGGCGTCACGGAGCTGGTTACTCCGGGGGTGAACTACAACGAGGCACTGCTCGACTCTACAAAGAATAACTGGCTGTGCGCACTATATTTTGAGAAGGATTTGGCAGGTGCGGCATTCCTGGATATCTCCACAGGTACATTCCGCGTGGCGCAGGGCTCGCTGGAGCTGGTGGATCTGCTGTTGGCAGATTTCTCTCCCAAGGAGATTTTGTTGCAGAAGGGGTTTGAAGACGGGTTCAAACAGCGTTTTGCTGAGAAGTCGTTTGTCACCACGGTCGACAGCTGGGCGTTCGTATATCACACAGCATATAAAAAGCTCATAAAGCAGTTCGAGACCGATTCCCTGAAAGGATTCGGGGTGGAAGATATGCCCCTTGCCATAACGGCGGCCGGGGCGGTGATGGCTTATCTTGATATTACGGAGCACAAGGATATCTCCCATATCCGCACTTTGGGTCGCATAGACAGCGGCGAATTTATGTGGATAGACCGCTTTACGATGCGCTCCTTAGAGATACTGCAGCCGATGTCGCCTGAGGGCGCCTCCCTTATCAGCATTCTGGACAGCTGCCGCTCTGCGATGGGAAGCCGTCGCCTGCGCGAATGGATGGCTATCCCCCTCAAAGATCCGGCTGCGATTAAGGCCCGTGCCGATGTCGTGCAGGCATTTTATGAAAACGGCAAACTACGCTCGGCAATCCGAGACCGCATCGCTGAGGTCGGCGATTTGGAGAGGATTGTGTCGCGCGCCGCGGCTGGCAAGATTCTGCCTCGGGAGGTGCTTCAGATGGGTCGTGGCCTGGAGATGATAGGTGGTATCATCGAGCTGGGGCGCGGAGAGGCGGCCATAGAGTCGCATATCGGCCGGCTGGATGCCTTAAAGGATCTTTCGCAACGGATAGCGGCCACTATCAAGGCAGATACTGCACAGCAGGTAGGTAAGGGAGAGGTTATCGCCGCCGGTATCGATGCAAAGCTGGACGATTATCGTAACATACTGGAGAATAGCAAGAATATCCTGCTTGACATCCAGCAGCGGGAGCGCGATGCCACCGGTATCGCAACGCTCAAGGTCAGTTATAACAACGTATTCGGCTACTATTTAGAGGTTCGCAACACCTATAAGGACCTTGTACCGGCCGACTGGATCCGCAAGCAGACGCTGGTTGGTGCGGAGCGCTATATCACCGCAGAGCTCAAGGAGTACGAAGAGAAGATTCTGGTGGCGCAGGACCAGATAGTAGCCATCGAGTCGACCATTTACGCCGACCTGGTTCGTGAATTGCAGGCAAACATTGCAGCCATCCAGCGCAATGCCGTGGCGGTGAGCGAGTTGGATTGCCTGAGTTCGTTCGCTTTCACAGCCCGTGAAAAAGGTTACCACCGTCCGGTGGTGGACGATTCGCTGGTAATAGATATCAAGAAGGGTCGTCATCCGGTGATAGAGGCGCTGCTGCCGGAGGGGGAGGAGTATGTAGCCAACGATGTTTTCCTCAACAACGACAGTCAGCAGATAATAATCCTCACCGGTCCCAATATGGCTGGTAAATCGGCCCTTCTGAGGCAGACGGCCCTGATTGTGCTGATGGCGCAGGTCGGGTGCTTCGTGCCCGCAAAGAGCGCCCATATCGGCTTTGTGGACAAGCTCTTTACCCGCGTGGGAGCATCGGACAATATCTCCCGGGGCGAATCTACCTTCATGGTGGAGATGACGGAGAGCGCAACCATCCTGAACAATCTTTCGCAGCGGTCGCTGCTGTTGTTGGACGAGATAGGTCGCGGCACCAGCACATACGACGGAATGTCCATCGCCTGGGCCATTGTAGAGTACCTTCACGCAAGCCCGATGGCGCCCAAGACACTTTTTGCCACCCATTATCACGAACTCAACGAGATGGAAACCCGGCTTGACAGAGTTCGCAACTTTCACATTTCCACGCAGGAGGTAGACGGTCACGTGATTTTCCTGCGCAAATTGTGTCCCGGCGGGGTGGCAAGCAGCTTTGGTATTCATGTGGCCCGCATGGCCGGTATGCCGGACGCGGTGCTGAACGCAGCACAGAAGAAGCTCAGTACACTGGAGGGCGGGCGTGATACCAACCCCGGTCAGACGACAGCGGCGGGCGGGCGCGGAAAACGGCGCGGCAGCAAGCTGGATGCAACATCTTCTCAGGGTAACAATCCCATGCAGCTGTCGTTCTTTCAGTTGGACGACCCGCTTTTACTTGACATTAAACACATTATTGAGAGAATAGATATCAATACGATTTCCCCACTAAACGCTTTTGATACTATCAGACAAATCAAAAACAAATTAGCTGGAGAAAAAGACGATGGAGATCTTTCATCAAATCAAAAGTGACCCGCTCAGGACCTTTCTGTCGCTGTTCGGGGTCAGTGTCGGAATTTTTGTAGTAGTTGTTTCATTCGCCCTTGTGGATGGCTTCAAAAGGGCCGTGGTGGCTGGTTTTGACCATTTTGGGAGCGATATGGTTATGGTTGAACGCTTCCCTGTGGTGGAGGACGGAGGTGATGGTTCTGGAAACGATGATGATGTGGATGAGGCCGACTGGAGCCGTTATGCCGCCCGTCCGCAGCCGACCACAGATGACTTCCTTGCCCTTGCGGGGCAGAGCACAAGTACAATGGCTTGGTCAGCCATTGCGGGGGAGGCGGAGGCCGACATTTCGTATTCAGGCAAAATAATGCGCGGCTGCAAGCTGGTCGGGGTCAGGGGTGCCTGGCAGCACCTTATCTACTCTTCTGTTTGTGAAGGGCGCGACTTCTCCCTGGCAGAATTGTCCGGTGCCGACGCCAAGGTGATAATCGGATCCAAAATAGCCGAAGGTCTTGCCGGACAAAGCTCGCGCAGCACCCTTTGCGGCAGCACGGTCCGTATAGACGGCCGCAATATGACGGTCGTGGGCATTCTCTCTGAAGAGGGTAAGAACATAATAAACCTCTATGCCAGCGATTACGCCCTGTTTGTGCCGTTTGCAGCGGCAGAGGACATAGCGGGCGACGGTGCCTTGGAGACGATGATTGCGGCCGGGCCGGGCGATGCCTCGCGCCAGGCCGCTATCGGGGAGATGCGGCGCACGATGCGTGCCGCCCGGCGGCTCTCCCCGGCGCAGGATGATAACTTTGCCCTGAACACTATGGAAGACCTTTGCCGGCAGACCGTATCCCTGACCCGCAAGATTACCGCGCTGGGGCTGGCCGTGGCGCTGTTCTCCCTGCTGATCGGGGGCTTTGGCATAGTGAACATAATGTTCGTATCGGTAAAGGAGCGTACCTGGTCAATCGGCCTTAAAAAGGCCCTGGGAGCCCGCCGCAAAAGAATCCTGCTGGAGTTCCAGTTAGAGGCGCTGCTATTGTCAGTTCTGGGTGCGGCCTTGGGACTGGTTCTTGCCTGCGGGGTGGTGGCGCTCATCCCTTCCGGAGTCGTGGACGCACGTATCACATCCGGGCACATAGTCCTCGCCTTCGCCCTCGCCTGCACCCTCGGTCTTGCCAGCGGCATGGCCCCCGCTGCCCAAGCCTCCCGCCTTCTTCCGGTAGATGCGCTGCGGAAATAATTGACGGTTAGCAGCAGCAACGTTGGCCGGCGGGGGTACTTCCGCCGGGCAGGGCCGTCGCCTGAAAGCCCAGCTCCCTGACGTTCGGTTGGTTCCCTCCCTCACTAGCGCCGGCCGCAGGCTCTTTCAGGCCTTGGCTATGTCTGCCCGGAGTACGTAATGTTCCGCGCAGATTCAGCAGAAGGTCCTCTCTATATCATCCGGGAGGAACAGAATGGTGCTTGTTTTTGGGCTATAAACTGCTCCAACCCTTTGATGTTATGGATGTTTTCTTGTCGGTCCGTATAAACGGCGTTCTATTATAATTTGGAGAAGAGAGATTAATCAGTATCTTTGTCTTGTTGTATTAAAGACACAAGATTTAGTCTTCGAGACATAAGGCATTTCAGCCCTCACTGAAATGCCTTTTTTTCAGAGAAATTAGCTACCACCAGGGTACTTCTGCAATAACCCTCGAAATCCTTTCACGGAGACTATAAATCTTTAATACAACAATGAATAAGGTTTTTCGACTAAGGTTGAGCCTGTGCTTAGAGTGCAAGGCTCCCAGACTTGCCAGAGTGAAGGCGTATAAACGCATTCGCAATGGTAAGAGCGAGAAGGTCCGTTCATACATTCGCGCGTTGAGGGACGCAAAATAGTATAGACGAGTTCTTCTAAGAGTTTCTACATTCGACTGGAGGTAGCGGGGGAGAGTGATTTATACTCTCCCTTTCTGTAGTGAAGCTGCGTATTTCTTTCGCTTTGGCCGGGCAGGGCCGTCGCCTGAAAGCCCAGCTCCCTGACGTTCGGTCGGTTCCCTCCCTCACTAGCGCCGGTCGCAGGCTCTTTCAGGCCTTGGCTATGTCTGCCCGGCTATTGATGGTTGAGTGGCGGCAACGATGGCAGGTAGGGGTACTTCCACCGGGCAGAAGCCTCTGCTTGCAAAGGGCACGTTGAACCAGACCGCAAAGCGCAGACACCTCCGCTTGCAATGCTTTCTGGGCAAAAATCTGCCCCTGAAAGCATTCAAGCTACGGTATTTGTCTGCACCTTGCTCTGTCGCCGGCGGTCCTGCCAAAGCGCCCCTACGTTTTTCAGGGCTCCAAGAAACTTTGGCGGGAGCGCAACCTTTTTCCTTCTTAAAGTCCTGGTGACGAGCACTGCCGCACGGGACGAGTGGGACATTCGCGAATCTCGTAGCGCTTTGGCGGGACAGGAATATGAGGTGCGGAGAGTCTTGCAGATATTGCCTGGCCCAGCTAAGGACAAGTAATGATATGAAAAACACCGGCCACCCCGGGACACTGCCTGGAAGCCCCAGTTGATATACTACGTGGTCAGTCGGGGCAATTTCCCCCGACCGGCCACGGCAAACTATGCCGGAATAACTTCCGTTGGGTTCTGTTGTGGCAGGTCTTATTTACAGGGTGTTTGCCTTTTCCGTAAAATATGCGTACCTTGCACTGGATAGTTGCGATTCTATGACTTTAGTGCCATCCATAGCTTCTTTTACCGCCCCTAGGTTCGTGGGGGTGGGGGCTAACCATCTAATATTCAGAAAATTATACTGCTTTAAAGCACGCTGCTGCAAATATGCATCGGGCAGGTCTGCTGTGGCAGTGTGTTATTCTATGCCCGATTTGTATTGGAACCGACATTAACTGACAAATACAAAGAATTATGAAAAAACTGATGAAGAACGGCAATATGTCAAAAGCGGGGGAGTATAGCGCTCCTGTATGCGTAGTGCTTTCTGTAGGTACCCAGAGTGTAATCTGCGGCAGCGAGACAGAGAAGGTGACCGAGACCCAGGGCGAGTGGTAGGATTAGGAAGAATCGGTTGTTTGATTTCACCATCGTTCGGGAAGGATGATTCCGACTATGGTGTGAATGTGACAATTTAAGAGATAGGTATAACCATGAAAAAAGTATTAGTATTCGGCCTTATGGCAGCACTTGCAGTATGTGGTTGCCAGAAAGTAGAAAAGGGTGACACGGCTTCAGCAGGAAAACCGTTCACGGCCACGGTGGAGGCAATGGTTGACGATGCAATTGCCATGGAGACCAAGACGTCCCTGGACAGCTACGGCAACGTTCTATGGAAGCAGGGAGACCAGGTGAGCATCTTTGCAGGAAGCACCATCAACGAGCATTATCAAGTGACCGATGCATCGGAAGGCAGGACGGCGGCAGCCTTTAGCAGGGTAGAAAGCCCAGGATTCGTTGCCGGCGGGGAGATACCCAATAACGTCGCTTTCTATCCTTATGCTGCAACGACGGGGATTGCCAAAAGAGGCGGCGGGACTTATCTCATCAGCGATGTGACCCTCCCCGCAACCCAGTATTATGCAAATGTAAGCTTCGGTAACGGAGCATTCCCGATGGCAGCGGTTACAAGTTCAGCGAGTGACTACAACCTCAAGTTCAAGAATATCCTCGGCGGCTTGAAGCTCCAGTTGAAGGGTACTGCAGCCATAACATCAGTCAGCATAACCGGCAATAACGACGAGGTTCTCTGCGGTGCGGCGGAGGTTGCGGTTGCCGACGGTAGCCTGCCATCCATAAGCCTGACCGATGCAAGCGCGAAGACCGTGACTCTGGACTGCGGCAATGGCGTACAACTCAGCGAAACGGCAGCGACAGCCTTCATCATTGCCCTTCCCCCGATGACAATGACAGGCGGATTCACCGTAACAGTGACCGGCACCGACGGTGCAACGATGGAGATAAAGACCACAAAGACGCAAACCATCACCCGCTCTAACCTTCTCTCTATGCCGGCAGTGACATACGAGGGCGCAGCCCCCGCACCTGAGCATCAATACGTTGACCTTGGCCTTACATCCGGCCTCAAGTGGGCATCCTGCAATGTCGGTGCGAACGCTCCCGAGGAATACGGCGATTATTTTGCCTGGGGCGAGACGGAGCCGTATTACAGCAGTCAGGATCCATTGACGTGGAATGACAGCAAATCTGCTGGTTACAACTGGGCATCGTACAAATGGTGCAACGGATCTTACTCGACTCTCACCAAATACAATTATAGCAGTTCCTACGGCACCGTTGATAACGAGTACATCCTTGTTCCGGAGGACGACGCGGCTGCAGCAAATTGGGGAGGTAGTTGGCGCATGCCAACTGACGCAGAGTGGACAGAACTCAGGACTGAATGTACCTGGACATGGACCACTCAGAACGGAGTCAACGGAAGGCTCGTCACCGGTCCTAACGGAAACAGCATCTTCCTGCCCGCTGCCGGCAACCGGAACAATACCGACCTCGACTATGCGGGGTCCAGCGGCTACTACTGGTCCTCTTCCCTCAGTACGGACGACCCGGGCCGCGCGTACTTCGTGTACTTCAATTCGGTTGGAGTCCGCAGGCTCGGCAGCAACCGCTACTTCGGGTTTTCAGTTCGTCCCGTCACAGAATAATAAGCAGTCTTGGGCGTAGCCCGGACTGCCAGCTGCCGGCGGATGCGGGCAGCATCAAAACCGCCTGTCATTGGGGCGACAGCCCCCGAAAAATACGGCCGAAAGGCTGAGTGACTGCGAGCAGGGCTTTCAGGCGAAGGCCCTGCCCGTGTTTTTTGTCCAAAAGACAGTCGCCATCGTAACGCTCGCGCGTCGGATTGCAGAACGGCCGGCGCGGAGCGGCGGAGTTACAGCATTTCCAAAAAAGCAGAACTTTTTCTGTTTTGCACTTCTCAAAACCACAGATTTTGAGAATTTGTCGCACGCGATGGCGGGGCCTCGTGCTATCTTGCCAACCGATCGCTAACCCTTTTGGACATACGATATGTGGACTATTGGAAATTTGTTATTACCTTTGCGCAAAACAATAGATATGCGCACAGATTTAATTAAGATTGGTAACAGTTGTGGTATCAGAATCGCATCCTCTTTGCTCAAGGAACTAGGATGGAAACTTCGCGACCCCATACAAATAAGTATTGTGGATGGTACTCTCGTCCTCAAAGATATGGCAAATGAGCCCGATCCATTTGCAGCAATCTCAAAGGGCGGATGGTATGATGATCCGCGGGATTCCCATGAAATAGCAGATGAACTTTACAGGGGGAGAGTGAATAACAGGGAAGATGTAATATTATGAAATATCTGCTTGATTCAAACGCCGTCATAGCGATGTTCCGCGACTTGCATCATATGCGGGAGGCGATTTTAAAAGTCGGATTTGATAAGTGTTTCGTTAGTGAAGTCACGCTTGCTGAATTGTTTGTCGGTGCATATAAAACTAATTATGCTTCTCATATTCACGAAATCAGATTCATCAATGAGCACTTCGCTGTTTTGCCAATTTCCGGAGCAATAGAGAAATACGCGGAAATCAGAGCCGAATTAGAAAAAAGCGGCTGCCGGCTGGACAATTTTGACCTTCTTATAGCGGCGACCGCCATCACAGAAGGCATGACCCTTGTCACCCACAATACAAAGCACTTCGAAAGGATACCCAGATTAAACGTCAGAGACTGGGAGCGATAGCCATTTCCGCCGGCCAGGGTGGGTTGTGGAATAGCAAGGCCGGAGCGATGGGGTCTGGGGCGTAGCCCCAGTATAATAGGCATCTCAACAAAAAAACTCCGCAGCGCGGAGTTTTTTGTTGAGATATCAGGACTCGAACCCGAACCGAGAGAGCCAGAATCTCTAGTGCTACCATTACACCATATCTCAGTTGAATTGGAGTGCAAATATAGGAGTATTTACAATATTATCAAAAAATTTCGCGCAGGGCGTCATACACCGCTCCGTCGTGCAAGGCTGCGGGGGTGCCGGAGTCGCCGTCGCTGCTGATGGAGGCTACCAGGGGAATCTGCGCCAGCAGCGGCAGGTTGTACTTTTCTGCAAGTTTTTGAGCCCCGCCCCTGCCAAAAATGTAATATTTGTGGTCCGGGTATTCTTCCGGGGTGAACCAGGACATATTCTCTATGATGCCGAAGATATGTTTGTCCACTTTGGGGTTCCGGAACATATCGATGCTCTTCTCCACGTCGGCCAGCGCCACGCTCTGAGGTGTCGTCACCACGAAAACGCCGTCCAGAGGCACGTCGTTGACCAGCGAAATCTGTATGTCGCCCGTTCCGGGAGGGAGGTCAATGAGCAGATAGTCAAGTTCGCCCCAGGCTACCTGCAATATCATCTGTTTGAGTGCATTGCTGGCCATGGGGCCGCGCCATATCAGCGCCTGTTCCGGCCGGGCAAAGTAGCCGATGGACATCCATTTTACGCCGTATTTCTCTACAGGAATGAGTGTCTGCTTTTCACCCTCGATCTCGGCCTCGGGCTGCACATCTTCTGTGCCCGTCATCTTGGGGATGGAGGGTCCGTAGATATCTGCATCTGCAACGCCTACTTTATACCCCTTGCGTGCAAGAGTGATGGCCAGATTCACTGCCACCATAGATTTTCCGACACCCCCTTTGCCGCTTGCAACGGCAATCACGCTCCCCACCTGTGCAAGATTCTCCAGATCGGGATTGACCGGAGCCGCCTTGGGCGCGGGTGTTGCGCGTACCAGCTCCAGAATCGAAATCTTATACCCCGGAAAAGCCGCCTCCAACACCTCGCGGCAGGCCGCCTTGATGCTGGCCGCCAGCGGGTCCCTGCGCTTGAAAACCAGGTTGAACTTTATCTCGGTTTGTGAGGCGTGCACGTTTTCCACCATCCCGAGCGAGACGATGTCGCGCCCCTCGGCCGGGTGCATTACCCCGGAGAGGGCTTCCATTATGCGGTCGGTCATATGCTGAAATTCTGAATATTATTCCTTTGCAGGAGCCGTGCTGGCCAGGAACAGCTCATCCATCTGCACCTGGTCTATCCGGCTGGGAGCATCTATCATCACGTCGCGTCCCACGTTGTTCTTGGGGAATGCGATGAAGTCGCGGATGGTCTCCTGCCCGCCGAAGAGGGCGCAGACGCGGTCGAAGCCGAACGCCAGGCCTCCGTGAGGCGGTGCGCCGAACTTAAATGCGTTGATGATGAAGCCGAACTTGTATTCAGCGTCCTCCTTGCTGATGCCGAGTACCTCGAACATACGCTGCTGCACGTCGGCCTGATGGATACGGATGCTGCCGCCGCCAAGTTCGCAGCCGTTCAGCACAAAGTCGTATGCGTTGGCGCAAACGCGCTCCAGATCCTCTTTTTTATCGCTGTTGAACCACTCCATATGCTCCGGTTTGGGGGCGGTGAAGGGGTGATGCATCGCATAGAAGCGGCCTTCCTCCTCGCTCCATTCGAGCAGAGGGAAGTCCACCACCCACAGCGGTGCGAACTCGTTGGGCTTGCGAAGGCCAAGCCGGTTACCCATCTCAAGCCTCAGCACGCCAAGCATAGTCTGGGTCTTGCGTTTTGTACCGCAGAGCACGAGCACCAGGTCGCCGGCAGCGGCGCCGGCCTTATCTGCGACAGCTTTGAGCTGTTCGGGCGTATAGAATTTATCTACTGAGCTCTTGACGCTTCCGTCGGGATTCAGCTTGATGTAAACCAGCCCCTTGGCACCTACCTGAGGGCGTTTTACCCACTCTGTGAGCTCGTCCAGCTGCTTGCGGGTGTATTCTGCTGCGCCGGGAACAGCAATCGCGCCGATGTACTCACTGCCGTCAAACACGCTGAATCCGCACCCCTTTACCAGGTCAGAAATCTCGCGGATCTCCATGCCGAAACGGATATCGGGCTTGTCGCTGCCATAGCGGTCCATTGCATCGTACCAGCTGATGCGGGGGATGGGGTTGGCGATTTCCACACCGATTACGTTCTTGAACAGCGTGCGCATCATCCCTTCGAACAGGTCCAGCACATCCTCCTGCTCCACAAAGCTCATCTCGCAGTCAATCTGGGTGAACTCAGGCTGACGGTCGGCGCGCAGGTCCTCGTCGCGGAAGCAGCGGACAATCTGGAAGTAGCGGTCGTAGCCGGCCACCATCAGCAGCTGCTTGAAGGTCTGGGGGCTCTGGGGCAGAGCGTAAAACTCGCCGGGATTCATACGGCTGGGCACCACAAAGTCGCGTGCGCCTTCCGGGGTGGATTTTATCAGGTAGGGGGTTTCAATCTCCATAAATCCCTTTGCGTCAAGATAATTACGCACTTCATGCGCCATCTTGTGCCGCAGCATCAGGGCGTTCTTGAGGGGGTTGCGCCTCAAATCGAGGTAGCGGTATTTTGCCCGGAGCTCTTCGCCGCCGTCGCTGTTGTCCTCAATTGTGAAGGGCGGGGTGGCGGAGAGGTTAAGGATATTGATGCCGGAGAGGATAATCTCTATGTCGCCGGTATCCAGCTTTGCGTTTTTGCTCTGACGCTCTGCTACGGTACCTACGGCCTGTATCACAGCCTCGCGGCCCAATTTTGCAAGCGCCTCTTTCACCTCCTCGCTGGAGGCGTCGTCCACAACAAGCTGAGTGATGCCGTAGCGGTCGCGCAGGTCAATGAAGCTCATTCCTCCCATTTTGCGGATGCGCTGCACCCATCCGGCCAGGGTAACGACCTTGCCGGCATCTGCCATCCTCAATTCTCCACAAGTATGCGTTCTGTACATAGTATGTTGATTATTAATATTATACGTTGAATAAAAAGTGCATTATGTCGCCGTCCTGCACAACATATTCCTTCCCTTCGCTGCCCAGTTTGCCGGCGGCGCGGCAGGCCGATTCGCTCCCCAGGGCGATGAAGTCGTTGTATTTTATGACCTCGGCGCGGATGAAGCCCTTCTCAAAGTCGGTGTGTATCACGCCGGCCGCGCGGGGAGCCTTGTCCCCCTTGCGGATGGTCCAGGCGCGCACCTCAGGCTCGCCCACGGTGAAATAGGTCTGAAGGCCCAGCAGGTCGTATGCAGCCTGGATAAGGCGCTCTACGCCGCTGCGCTCCAGCCCGATTTCTCCCAGGAACATCTGCCTCTCGTCGTAGGTCTCGAGCTCTGCAATCTCGCTCTCTATCCTGGCGGCGATTATCATCATCCCGGCGTCTTCGTTCTTGATGGCCTCGGCCACGGCCGCCGTGTAAGCGTTGCCGGTGGCGGCGGAATTTTCATCTACGTTGCACACATAGAGCACCGGTTTGCAGGTGAGCAGGCAGAACTCCTTGGCAAGTTTCTCTTCATCCGGGTTTTCAGGAATCACCTCACGGGCGTTATGTCCCTGCTCAAGCACAGCCTTGTAGCGCTCCAGCATCTCCACGGCCTTCATAGCGGTTTTGTCGCCGCCGACCTTGGCCTGCTTTCGGACCTTTTCCAGGCGGTTGTTTACCGTTTCCAGGTCTTTGATCTGCAACTCCAGGTCCACCACATCCTTGTCGCGCACCGGGTCCACGGAGCCATCGACGTGGGTGATGTTGTCGTCGTCGAAGCAACGGAGCACGTGCAGAATGGCGTCGGTCTCGCGGATGTTGGCCAGGAATTGGTTGCCGAGGCCCTCGCCGCGGCTGGCGCCTTTCACCAGGCCGGCGATGTCCACAATCTCCACTGTGGCAGGCACTACCCGGCGCGGATGCACCAGGTTTTCAAGCACCCCGAGGCGCTCGTCCGGCACGTTGCAACTGCCGATGTTGGGTTCTATGGTGCAGAACGGGAAGTTGGCGCTCTGTGCCTTGGAAGAGCTGATACAGTTGAAAAGGGTTGACTTGCCGACATTGGGCAGTCCTACGATTCCGCATTTGAGTGACATACGTTTTTGCGCGATCAATAATCTGCGAATATACAACTTTTTTCAGTAACTTGGCCTCCCGGCACGGGCAGTCCGTGCCAAAGGATAGGATGTAGCGTCAGGTATATGAGAAGGATTTGTGTTGTTGCGGCCGCCATTCTTGCGGCAACCGGGCTGAGGGCCCAGATTTTCTGTTGGAATCTCGAGAATTTTTTTGACACCAGGGATGACCCGGCTACGGCCGACGATGGCTTCACTCCGGGAGGTGAATACCGCTGGACGCGGCGCAAGTTCATAGCCAAACGCAACCTTATTGCAAAGACCATTATCGCCTCTGGGGAGTGTTTTGGCGGCGAAATGCCCGCCCTGGTGGGGTTGTGTGAGGTGGAGAACCGCTATGTGCTGGAGTCGCTGGTAAATGACACGCCGCTGGCCAGGCTCCGCTACCGCATACTGCACCGCGACAGTCCCGACCCCCGCGGAATCGATGTGGCGTTGCTATACGACCCGGCGCGGGTGAAGCTGCTTTCGCACGGGTGGATTGTCGTCAGGGATTTTGCCACGAGGGAGATTCTCTACGCCAAGGTGGTTTTTGGCGGAGAGGCTGCTTCCCGGGCATCGGCGCTTGACAGCGACAGTGAGACCCCTCTGCCCGACACACTGCACGTCTATGTGAACCATTGGCCCAGCAAGTATGGCGGTGCAAAGGCGTCTGAACATAAGCGGCGGGCGGTGTGCGATGCCTTACTGGCGCACCTGGACTCGTTACAAAAGGCAGAACCTGCGGCCAGGATACTGCTGATGGGCGATTTCAACGATACGCCCGATGCCGGTGTCATTATGGACCTTTGCCGCACGGTTCATCTGCAAAACATCACCCCAAAGGAGGGGGGTACAATTAAGTACAAGGGGCAGTGGGAGATGATAGACCAGATGCTGGCTTCCCCCGCGGCGGCACGCAGTTTTAGCCCGGCAGAGGTGTTCCGGCCCGGTTTCCTGCTGGAAGAGGACAAAACCTTCCTGGGGCGCAAGCCGCGCCGCACCCACATCGGCCCCCGCTATAACGGCGGCGCCAGCGACCATCTTCCCGTCATTGCCAACATTTTATGACAACCCGTCCGCAGTTTTAGCGTGGCACCTACAGCGCTAACTATCAGCATATTGAGCAATGTCCCTTGCGTAAAAATGCGCAAGGGAAAGTATGTAAATGATTGAGAGACAGAGGGAAAGCTGCCACAGGCAAGAAGAGGGACGGATAATGACGCAATAAATCACTATATTTGTGGCTACAACATTACGATAATGAAACAATACTTAGACCTGCTCCGTCATATCCGCGCCAATGGCACTTTGAAGGGGGACCGCACGGGGGTGGGCACGCAGAGCGTGTTCGGCTATCAGATGCGGTTCAACCTGGAAGACGGTTTCCCGCTGCTGACCACCAAGAAGGTGCACTTGCGCTCCATCATTTACGAATTGCTGTGGTTCATAGCGGGCGACACAAACATCAAATACCTGCACGACAACAAGGTGTCCATCTGGGATGAGTGGGCGGATGAAAACGGAGACCTGGGGCCGGTGTATGGCCACCAGTGGCGCAGCTGGCCGACCCCCGACGGCGGGCATATCGACCAGTTGAAGAATGTTGTGGAGTCGCTCAGGAACAACCCCGACAGCCGCCGGCACATCGTATCTGCCTGGAACGTGGCGGAGGTGGACAAGATGGCGCTGCCGCCGTGCCACAGCCTGTTCCAGTTTTATGTTGCTAACGGACGGCTGAGCTGCCAGCTTTATCAGCGCAGTGCCGACGTCTTCCTGGGCGTGCCGTTCAACATTGCCTCTTATGCCCTGCTCACCATGATGATGGCGCAGGTCTGCGGCTACGTTCCGGGCGATTTTGTCCATACATTCGGGGATGTGCATATTTACAGGAACCATTTTGAGCAGGTTGCAACGCAGTTGGAGCGGGAACCCCGTCCGCTGCCGCAGATGAAGATAAATCCCGACGTGAAGGATATCTTCGCTTTCAAATATGAAGATTTCACCCTCGAAGGCTACGACCCGTGGCCTGCGATAAAGGCGCCCGTCGCAGTCTGATACCGATATGATAAACATTATTGTTGCAGTCAGCGATAATCTGGCCATCGGACGCGCGGGTGACATGCCGTGGCATATCAGCGCCGATCTGAAGTATTTCAAGCAGGTCACGCTTGGCCACACCGTGATAATGGGGCGCAGGACGTGGGAGTCGATAGGGTGCCGTCCGCTCATAAACCGCGAGAACATTGTCGTAAGCCGCACTTTGGAACCCTGCGCGGGGATGACTGTGGCACCATCGCTTGAGCAGGCGATAGCGGCTGCAGGCAACGAAGAGATTTTTATTATGGGGGGCGGCAGGCTCTATGCAGAAGCTATCTCTCTCGCAGAGAGGCTCTATCTGACACGAGTCCACACCGTGGTAAAGGATGCCGACACCTTTTTCCCCATGATCAATCCGGAAGACTGGACTCTGGCCAGCTGCAGCGAGATGATGACCGACGAGGCGAGCGGCTTGCGTTTTGAATTCAAAGTATATGACAGAAAAGAGGCATAACGACGCTTTCTCGAGCAATTTTGG
Organism: Bacteroidales bacterium; assembly: GCA_017445425.1. Lineage (GTDB taxonomy): Bacteria > Bacteroidota > Bacteroidia > Bacteroidales > UBA932 > Equibacterium. The sequence continues at coordinate 30,447 of JAFSUF010000072.1, forward strand.
GATGATAGCCGCCGCCATTGGCAGTGCCATAGGACTGGGCAACCTCTGGCGGTTCCCCTATCTGGTGGGACAGAACGGCGGTGCCGCATTCATCATCGTTTATTTGATCATTACACTGATAATCAGCACTCCTATCCTGTTAGCCGAGAGTGTGATTGGTCGTCGCGGAGGGGGTTCTCCGGCCGAGGCATACATCAACGTCTCGGGCAGGAAAGCCTGGGGTGGTGCAGGTATTATGGGCATGATAACCTGCTTCATGATAATGTCTTTCTATGTGGTAGTAGGCGGCTGGACCATCAAATACCTGATCTTGTCCGTTGCCGGGCAGTTCCATCGCGGCGCGATCATAGACAGTCCTACCATGTTCGAGGGATTCATGACCAGCACCACGGCCCCGATAATCTACAGCTGGCTCTTCATCGCCCTGACCATAGTCATCATAATCCTTGGCGTCCAGAAAGGGATTGAGAAGACCAGCAAGCTGATGATGCCGATGCTGTTTGTGCTGATAATCCTGATAGGGATACGCAGTGTCACGCTCCCCGGCGCAAAAGCGGGCATAGACTACCTTTTCAAGCCGGACTTCTCTTCGCTGAACTTTGAGTCGCTGCTGGCGGCGCTTGGGCAGTCGTTTTTCTCCCTGAGCTTAGGCGCCTGTATGTTGATAACCTACGGTGCATATACCCCCAAGAGCAGCAATCTCACCAAAAATGCCGCCATAATATCTGTAAGCGACACATTTTTTGCCGTTATGGCGGGTTGCGCCATAATGCCGGCGGTGTTCGCTTTCGGGGTCAACCCCACCCAGGGCGCCGGCCTTGTGTTTGTCACGCTGCCGCAGATTTTCACCCAGATGCCGTTAGGCGGGGTATGCTCGGTACTGTTCTTCTTTACCCTGTTCCTGGCGGCGGTGTCGTCGGCGGTGTCGTTGTTCGAGGTCATCACGTCGTCCATCATGAGCCTGGGCAAAAAGAGCCGCTCCAGCGCAGCATTGATTGTGGCGCTGGTGCTGGTTATGACCGGCAGCCTTTGCTCCCTTTCGCAAGGTGTGCTGCGCGGGGTCACCATCCACGGGATGAATATTTTTGACCAGTTCGACTATGTATCGGCCAACTTTCTGATGACTACCGGCGGCCTGCTCACCGTGCTGTGCGTGGGCTGGAGAATGGGCAAAGAGCAGTTTGTGGACGAGATAACCTCCGGCGGCACCATTAACCTTCCGCCAGCGCTGGCATCAGTCCTTTTCTTTATAATAAAATACGTGGCGCCGATAGTGATTGTAGCTACCGCCATTTCAATAATTTTTTAATATGAAAAAGCTTTTTACGATAATTGTGGCGGCGGTAGTGTCGTTTGGTGCTGTTGCCGATGAAGGCATGTGGCTGTTGCCGCTGCTCGAGAAGATGAACATCAAAACGATGCAGCAGATGGGGTGCAAGCTGTCTGCCGATGAGATATACAGCATCAACCACACCTGCTTGAAAGATGCGGTGGTTATTTTTGGAGGAGGCTGCACCGGGGAAGTTGTTTCTAACCAGGGCTTGCTGCTCACAAACCACCATTGCGGCTACAGTTCCATCCAGAGCCTGAGCAGTGTGGAACACGACTATCTTGCCAACGGCTACTGGGCCCTGACACTGGGGGACGAGTTGCCGGTAGAGGGTCTGACGGTGACCTTCCTGCAGAGTTTTACCGATGTTACCAAACAGGTCAACAAGGCCACTAAAGGGCTGGAGGGGGCAGAGTTTGACAAGGCTTTCTCTGACATTACCGCCCAGCTCACCGCACCCCTGACCAAAGCCGACAAATACGTCAGCGCCAGCGTAGTCTCTTTCTTTGGGGGTAATACATATTATCTTATTGGTTACAAGAAGTTTAAAGATATCCGTTTCGTGGGTGCGCCCCCCTCTTCCATCGGCAAGTTCGGGGCGGATACCGACAACTGGATGTGGCCCCGCCACACCTGCGACTTCTCCGTGTTCCGGATTTATGCCGACAAAGATGGAAATCCTGCCGATTACTCTGCGGACAACGTCCCCTATACCCCCAAGAATGCTCTGAACATATCTCTCAAAGGGGTGGAAGAGGGTGATTTTACCATGATAATGGGATATCCGGGCCGCACCAACCGCTTCATGACCAGCAGCGAAGTGGCGCAGCAGAGGGATGTTTCTAACGCAATCGGCATCTATTGTCGCGGAGAACGGCAGAAAATCCTTCTGGAAGACATGCTGGCCGACCCGGCAATCAAGATAAAATATGCCAGCAAGTACAGCGGAAGCACCAATGCCTGGAAAAAGTGGCAGGGGATGAACGAGGCGTTTGCAAAACTCGACGTGGAGCAGCGCAGGGCGCAGGAAGAGAAGGATTTCACCAACTGGGTAAATGAGCGCAGCGGCCGCCAGAAAAAATATGGCGACGCTATTGTGGAGATAGACAAGGCGGTATCAGAGCGCGCCCCGATACTCAGCGTTGCGACTTACCTCCGGGAGACCCTGGGCAACATAGAGCTTATGGGCATTGCGGGCAATGTGGCTTCTTTTGGCACCGAGACGGCAGCGGCAATGCCGTTGATAGAGCGTTTCTACAGGAATTATTCCGAACCCACCGACCGCAAGGTTACTGCGAGGATGATAGAGATATATCGCGACAGCGTCCCGTCTGAATTCCATCCGGAGATGTACAAGACAATTGAGAGCGATTTCGGAGGAAATGTACGGGCCTATGTGGATGATTTGTTTGAAAAGTCGGTATTCTCTTCCCGCGAAAAGCTGGATGCAGTACTGGCACTGGATAACGCGGCAGAGGTGCTTGCCGGTGATCCGGCGGCCAAACTGTATGATTCTGTAACAGGGATATATATGGGTCTTGGCAGCGCTATGAAGCCTGTATCAGCGCAACTGCAAAAGGGGCATAAAGATTATATCGCCGGCCAGTTAGAGATGAAAAAAGGGAAGGCTATGTATCCCGACGCCAATTTCACCATGCGCCTGACCTACGGCCAGGTGAAGGCCTATTCCCCTAAGGATGGCGTACGGTACGACTATTATACTACGCTGAAAGGCGTCATGGAAAAGGAAGATCCCGACAACTGGGAGTTTGTGGTACCGGCAAAACTCAAAGAACTCTATAATGCTCGCGATTTTGGCCGATATGCAAGGCAGGATGGCGCCTTGCCGGCATGTTTCATTATGACAGGAGACATAACCGGCGGCAACAGCGGCAGCCCGGTGATGGACGCCGACGGCAACCTGGTGGGGCTGGCGTTTGACGGCAACTGGGAGTCGATGTCCGGCGACATCATTTTCGAGCCTGATTTGCAGCGCTGTATCTGCGTGGATATCCGCTATGTACTGTTCATCATTGATAAGTTTGGCGGCTGCAGCCGGCTTATTGATGAAATGAATATTATTTACTAATTTTGCGCACTTATACCGCGAAAACTCGAAGGGAATAAACAAAAAATCATATAAATCAAAATGAAAAATTACTCCACAGACAAAATTCGCAACGTCGTACTCCTTGGTGGTACCCGCTGCGGTAAAACCACACTTGCCGAGACCATTATGTTCGAAGGCAAAGTCATTGACCGTCGCGGGACAGTTGAGGGCAAGAACACAGTATCCGACAACACCGAGGTAGAGCAGCTGTTCCAGCGCTCCATCTATTCCACTCCGTTCTACGCAGAGTTTGCAGACCACAAGCTCAACTTTATCGATGCTGCCGGTGCCGACGATTTCATCGAGGGGGCAATCCTTGGCCTTAACGTGTGCGATTCCGCAATCATGGTTGTGAACGCAGGTGCAGGTGTTGAGGTTGGTACCGAGATCCACGGCCGTTATGTAGAGCAGTACAAGAAACCGATGCTCATCGCCGTGAACCAGCTCGAAACCGAGAAGGCAAACTGGGAGAACACTCTGGACAGCCTGCATCAGGCATTCGGTTCCAAGGCTGTTCCCGTACAGTTCCCCGTTAACCCCGGTATGGAGTTCAATGCAGTGGTGGATGCTCTCAAGATGAAGATGTACAAATTCTCCGGTGAGGACGGCAAGACAGAAGAGTGCGACATCCCCGCAGATCTGGCAGACCGCGCAGAGGAGATGCATTCCGCTATCGTGGAGATGGCTGCGGAGAGCGACGAAGCCCTGATGGAGAAATTCTTCGAGGCAGGCGAGCTCACAGAAGAGGAGCTTCACGCCGGCCTCAACGCAGGTTTCGTAAAGGGCGAGTTCTACCCCGTCTTCTGCATCTCAGGCAAGAAGGATATGGGTGTAAAGCGCATGCTCGAGTTCCTCACAGAAGTGGCTCCCGCCCCCAAGGAGGATGCAGCAGGCAAGACCTCCCTGTTCGTTTACAAGACCGCTCTGGAGCAGCACCTGGGCGACGTTACTTATTTCAAGGTAGTATCTGGCAAGATATCAGAAGGTCAGGATTTCGTCAATATGGACAATGGCGGCAAAGAGCGCATCACCACCCTCTATGCGGTTGCCGGCAAGAAGAAAGAGAAAGTTACCGAGCTGGTGGCCGGCGATATGGGTTGTACAGTTAAGCTCAAGGCAGTCAAGACCAACCAGACCCTTAATACCCCCGGTTACGACACCGCATTCCCTCCCATCGAGTTCCCGCCGGCAAAATACCGTGCAGCTATCCGCGCACTGGACGAGAAAGACGACGAGAAGCTGGGCGAGGCTCTCAACCGCGCCGCTGCAGAGGATCCTACAATGCGTGTAGAATACAGCAAGGAGCTCCGCCAGACCATTATCAACGGTATGGGCGAGCAGCACATCAATATCCTCAAATGGCACCTGAACAACGACTATAAGATCGACGTCGAGTTCTTCGCTCCCAAGATTCCGTACCGCGAGACCATCACCAAGGTCGCTACCGCAGAGTACACCCATAAGAAACAGTCCGGCGGTGCCGGTCAGTACGGCCGCGTTGTTATGCTCATCGAACCTATCGTGGAGGGCGTAGAGCCTACCGGTCGCTTCAAAATCGACGGTAAGGACACCCAGCTCACCATCAAGGGCAAGGAAGATGCTACCCTGGATTGGGGCGGCAAGTTTGAGTTTGTAAACTGCGTTGTGGGTGGTGCCATCGATGCCGGCTTCATGCCCGCCATCAAGAAAGGTATTATGCAGAAGATGGAAGAGGGCCCTCTGACAGGTTCTTATGCCCGCGACATCCGCGTTTACATCTACGATGGTAAGATGCACCCGGTTGACTCCAAGGAAATCGCCTTCATCATCGCCGGCCGCAACGCCTTCAAGGATGCCTTCAAGAAGGCAGGTCCCAAGCTTCTGGAGCCCATCTACATGGTCGAGATCATGGTTCCCGGCGACTGCACCGGTGACGTTATGAGCGATATCCAGAACCGCCGCGGTATCATCGAGGGTATGGGTGCCGAGAAGGGCTTCCAGGTACTCCGCGCACGCGTGCCTCTGGCAGAACTCTACCGCTATTCCACAACCCTGAGCTCTATCACTTCCGGCCGTGGAACCTTCACAATGACCTTCATCGAGTACCAGCAGGTACCTATGGATGTTCAGGAGAAGCTCCTCAAGGAATACGAAGAGCAGCAGAAGGAGGAGGAATAATTTGATTGAAGCCGCAGGCATAGAAAAATCGTTCGGTACCCTTAAGGTTCTTAAGGGTATCGATTTTTCTGCCTCCGATCGCGAGGTGGCGAGCATCGTGGGCGCCAGCGGAGCCGGCAAATCCACCCTGCTCTCTATTCTCGGCTCTTTGTCCAGGCCCGATGCCGGTCATGTGTTGATCAACGGCACCGACATTTTTGCCCTGGGGGAAAAGCAGCTGGCGGCCTTCCGCAACCGCGAGATTGGCTTTGTGTTCCAGTTCCACCACCTGCTGCCGGAGTTTACCGCAATGGAGAATGTGCTGCTCCCCGCAATGATAGGCGGCAGGTGCGACGCAGCGGTAAAGGAGAGGGCCCGGACACTCTTTGAAGACCTTGGGGTGGCGGAGCGCATGTCCCACAAGCCCGCTGAAATGAGCGGAGGCGAGCAGCAGCGGGTGGCTGTGGCCCGCGCCCTGATCAATTCCCCGTCGGTCTTGCTGGCAGACGAACCCAGCGGAAACCTGGACAGCGTCACCCGCGCAGAACTCCACAAGATGTTCTTTACGCTGCGCGATAAATACGGCATCACCATCGTGATAGTGACTCACGACAAGGATCTGGCCTCCATGAGCGACCGTACGCTGGAGATGCGCGACGGCTTATTCATATAGTGTTCTCCTTCAAGCGTTTTTCTGTAAAGGATGACCGCTGCGCGATGAAGGTGGGGGCCGATTCGGTTTTGTTTGGGGCGTGGATGGATGTTTCCGGGGCGAGGCGCCTGCTGGACGCCGGTTGCGGCAGCGGCCTGCTGGCCCTGATGGCGGCGCAGCGGCTCTGTGGAGACGGACCTGCCGGGTCTTCTTGTGCCCCGGTGAGTAATGGCAACTCCGGGGAGAGCGGTCGTCGGGGAGATGAAGCAGATTTCCATATCGATGCGATAGATATAGATGAGGGAGCGGTGGCTGATTCTGCAGAGAATTTTGCCGCATCACCGTGGAGTGAACATTTGAAGGCCCGCCAGATATCGCTTCAGGATTTCGCAGATGAGGCGGTTGGGGTATCTTCAGACTTCTCTTTCCCGGCAGACTTGTCCCATTCACCAGGTTCGCCGTCCGACAGGCTGTACGATCTTATTTTCTGCAATCCCCCATATTACGACGACAGCCCCTCTTCCGGCAGTGAGGCCCGTGACATTGCACGCAGCACAGATACCCTCAGCCGCAGGGATTTGTTGTTCGCAGCGGCCAGACTTCTTACAGACCGGGGCCGCCTGTCGCTGATCCTTCCGTTCGACCAGGGGAAAAAGATGATTCTGGAGGCGACCCTCTTCGGCTGGTTCCTCCACCGCCAATGCTTTGTCAAAACCAAGCAAGGCGCCCTTCCCAAGCGCCTTATGCTGGAATTCTCCCCCTCGCCCTCCACCGGCATAAAGACAGAAACGCTCGTCATCGGGGACGAGCGATATCGTGAACTTACTTCTGGGTTTTATCTTTAGGTTCTTTGGGATCCTTTGTCCCTTTAGAACCCTTAGGCCCTTTTAATCCTTTGGGCCCTTTCTGGTCATTGGCAACACGCGGCCCCTTGTGCCCGTCACCCGCTTTGAACCTGCTGAAGAGATGCTGGCGGAAACCTTCTTCTGCAGCGTACAAGGCAGCGACTTTCTTCATAGGCAGTACCTTCTTGAATTTCTCGGTGTATTCTGCCATCAACGCTGTCTCTTGCTGGCGGGCGGCCACCAGACTGGCAATCGCTGCAGAGGCCTCATCGTCGCTCAACTCTTTGTTCTTACGGATTTTGTCAAGGGCAGTCATAGCTGTGCGGTGGGCGTCATCGGCAGCTTTGCTGTATTCGTTGTACACGGGCCAGAAAACCTGCGCCTCTTCTACGGTGAGGTCCATCTCGTTTGTAAGGAATGCAACCTTTTCTGCCTGAAAGCGTTCGTGGTGCTTTTTATGGTCGGGTGCAGGACTTTCCTGCTTCTGTGCAAATGCGCATACACTTATGGCGGCAATTGCGAAAAGGGTAATAATACGTTTCATTTTGGTCTTTTTTATTCGGCCTCGGACATCTGGTCGTAGATATACGCACCGGAGATGTCGGTATAGGCCAGGTATTCCATTATTTCGTCTATAGTGTGACTGTCCTGTGTGTCGGCAGCGTCATATTCTGCAAGTTGCGCATCGCTCACGTTAATATACGTCAAGTATTCCTGGTCTGCCGATATGGTTGCGGCAGGCGATGCGGGAGCCAAGAAACGCCAGAAGCCGATGGCAATGGCGGCAAGGCTTGCGGCGGCAGCGATGGGCCAGAATCTGCCAATAGCGACTCTGCGGCCGCCGGTCTTGCCTGTGGCGGCTACGCGGCTTGCAATCTGCGCAGGGAGATTATCAAAATAACCTTCCGGGACGCGGAACGGGGCGGACTTAAGTTGAGCCTTCTGAAGTATGTCGTCACCTTTCATTGTCATTTTGAAAACACTCAATTAATTAGACGAAGATGGTTCATAAAAGTTTAATAGTCGATATCAATTCGTTGCTTGACGTAATCCAAAACTTTGGTGTAGGCGTGATGATAAGAGGCCTTGAGGGCGCCGACGCTGGTGCCCAACACCCGGGATATCTGCTCGTAAGGGGTTTCGTCGTAATAGCGCATAGTGAATACCACCCGCTGCTTTGCGGGGAGGGAGGCGATAGCCTGCTGCAAGACAATCTGCAGCTTGTCACCGTCAAAGTTGCGGTCGGACTTGAGCAAGTTTCCCACGCGCTCCGGCTCTTCCAGGAGTGAAAAGGCACTTGTCTTGCGTTTTTTCTCAAGAAAGGTGAGCGTCTCGTTGGTCGCGATTCTCCATAGCCAGGTGAACAGGCCGCTGTCGCCACGGAAGCTGTCCATCGCCCCCCAGGCTTTCACAAAAGTGTTCTGCAGCAGGTCATCTGCATCCTCGTGCACCAGAACCAGCCGGCGTATATGCCAGTAGAGGCGTTCACCGTAGATTTTAACTACCTGGTTGAACGCCTCTTCCTTAGCTCCGGACCTGTACAGCCGGATTATTTCGCTGTCAGATGGCACTATTTCAACATAGCCTTGACTTGATTGTAAACGTTTTCTGCGGTAAAGCCCAGCTTCTGGTCAAGGACTTTGTAGGGAGCTGAGAAACCGAAGCTCTCAAGTCCAAATACCTTGCCATTTGCACCCACCAGACCTTCCAGATTTACCGGCAGACCGGCGGTGAGGCCGAATACCTTCTTGCCGGCAGGGATAACGCTCTGCTGATATGCCTTTGTCTGGCTGCGGAACAGACCCTCACTGGGAGCAGAAACGATGCGAACCTTAACGCCGTCCTTGCGGAGCAGCTCTGCGCCTGCTACCAGGGTAGAAACTTCGCTGCCGGATGCGACCATAATCACATCGTAGCGCTCGTCGCTGCCTGCAACCACGTATGCGCCCTTTGCAACCTGGCTGTAGTCGTTGCCTTCCGGCAGGTTGGTGATGTTCTGGCGGGAGAGGATAAGGCAGGTAGGGGTTGATGTATTCTCCATAGCGAGCTTCCAGGCCACGGTGGTCTCCTCGACATCTGCAGGCCGCAGCACCAGAGTAGAGTTCTTGCCGTGATGGTTTTTGAGCTTCTCCATAAGGCGGATCTGTGCCTCCTGCTCTACCGGCTCGTGGGTCGGGCCGTCTTCACCTACACGGAATGCGTCGTGGGTCCAGATAAACTTCACGGGGGTCTCCATCAAAGCTGCCATACGGATGGCGGGCTTCATATAGTCGGAGAATACGAAGAATGTTCCGCAGGCGGGGATAACGCCGCCGTGCAGCGCCATACCCAGGCAGCAGCAGGCCATTGTGAGCTCAGCCACACCTGCCTGCAGGAATGCGCCGGAGAAGTCACCTGCCTTGAGGGCGTGGGTCTTCTTGAGGAAGCCGTCGGTCTTGTCGCTGTTGGAGAGGTCGGCAGAAGAAACAATCATATTCTCTACCTGCTCTGCGAGCGCGCCCAGAACCGTGCTGCTGGCGGCGCGGGTCGCTGCACCGGCTTTCTGCTGGATAGCTGCCCAATTGACCTCGGGAGCGGCTCCGCTGAACCATTTCTCCAGTTTTGCAGCCTTGTCGGGATTAGCCTTTGCCCAGGCAGCCTTGACAGCTTTGCGCTCAGCCACGATTGCGAGCAGCTCTTTGCGGCGGCGGTTGTAGAGTCTCTTCACGTTGGGGAACACCTTGAAGGGGTTCTCCGGGTCTCCGCCAAGGTTCTTGATGGTATTAACGTATGCGTCGCCGCCGAGGGGTGCGCCGTGGGTAGCGCAGCAATTCTCGTAGCTGCTGCCGTCGGCCTTGCGTGCCCCCTTGCCCATCACGGTGTGACCTATGATAAGGGTCGGAGCGTCAGTCACGGCCTGGGCCTTCTTCAAGGCGCGGCGGATCTGCTGAACGTCATTGCCGTTGATTTCAAAGACCTTCCAGCCCCAGGCCTGATATTTCTTGGCGACATCTTCGCTGGTAACATCCTTGACCTCGGTAGAGAGCTGGATATCGTTGCTGTCGTAGAACATAATCAGGTTGTCCAGCTTCAGGTGGCCTGCAAGACGCCCTGCGCCCTGGGATATCTCCTCCTGGATACCGCCGTCGGAAATGTATGCATATATGGTCTGGTTCATCACCTCCTTGCCCAGGCGTGCTGCCAGGAACTTGGCGGCGATGGCTGCGCCCACTGCGAAGGTATGACCCTGACCAAGAGGGCCGGAGGTATTCTCAATGCCGCGCTCCACGCAAACTTCCGGGTGGCCGGGTGTAGGACTGCCCCACTGGCGGAACGCCTCAAGCTCTTTGAGTTTGAACTTGCCGGTCAGGGCAAGGGTGGAATAGAGCATCGGCGACATATGTCCGGGATCGAGGAAAAAGCGGTCTCGGCTCTCCCAGCGGGGGTTTTCGGGGTCATAAACCAAAAACTCGGAGAAGAGTACGTTGATAAAATCTGCACCGCCCATGGCACCGCCCGGGTGGCCGGAATTAGCTTTTTCAACCATAGATGCCGCAAGAATACGGATATTGTCCGCAGCGAGATTCATTGTAGAGATTCTGTTCATATTATAGTGATTTGCTTGCTTTGTCTCATCATGGCCCGGCCGCGATGCGTGCTGCCGGATACATCACGCAAAAATAACGAAAAATGGTGTATATTTGTAGCGTTTTAGGCACCTTACGCATGAAAAACATAAGAGATTTCTGCATTATAGCGCACATCGACCATGGCAAGAGCACTCTGGCCGACCGCATGCTGGAATATACCAAGACCCTGGACCAGCGGGAGATGGAGGCGCAGGTGCTGGACTCTATGGATCTGGAGAAGGAGAAGGGCATCACTATCAAGAGCCACGCAATCCAGATGGACTATGAGAAGGATGGCGAGAAATACACCCTGAACCTGATTGACACCCCCGGGCACGTAGATTTCTCTTACGAGGTGTCCCGCGCGATAGCCTCCTGCGAAGGGGCGCTGCTGGTGGTGGACGCCACCCAGGGCATCCAGGCGCAGACCATATCCAACCTCTATCTGGCCATAGACCATAATCTGGAGATAATCCCCGTCATCAACAAGATTGACATGGACGCGGCGCAGCCGGAGGTGGTGCGGGACCAGATCGTGGACCTGCTGGGATGCGACCCCGACGATGTGCTTCTGGTCAGCGCCAAGACCGGAGAAGGTGTAAAAGAGGTGCTGGACGCTATCGTGGACAAGATTCCCGCCCCGACTGGCGACCCGGACGCACCCCTCCAGGCGTTGATTTTTGACAGCGTTTTCAACCCTTTCCGCGGCATCATCGCCTATTTCAAAGTGGTTAACGGCAGCATCTCCGCCGGCGACAAGGTGAAGTTTGTGAATACCGGCAGCGAATATGTTGCCGACGAGGTGGGTGTCCTGAAGATGAAACTTGTGCCGCGCAAAACCATCGAGTGCGGCAGCGTGGGCTACATCATCTCCGGCATCAAGAATGCCGTCGAGGTTAAGGTGGGCGACACCATCACACACATTGAGCGCCCCTGCAGCAGCGCCATCGCCGGTTTCGAAGAGGTCAAGCCTATGCTTTTCGCGGGTGTATATCCAGTGGAGGCTGACGAATATGAACAGCTGCGCTCGTCTCTGGAGAAACTCCAGCTCAACGACGCCTCGCTGGTGTTTGAGCCCGAGAGCTCGCTGGCGCTGGGATTCGGTTTCCGCTGCGGCTTCCTCGGCCTGCTCCATATGGAGATTGTGCAGGAACGGCTTTTCCGTGAGTTCGATATGGACGTAATCACCACCGTCCCCAACGTATCTTATAACGTCTATACCACCCAGCACGAGGTGGTGCAGGTACACAACCCTTCCGGGCTTCCGGTAATAAACATCATAGACCATATAGACGAGCCTTATATCCGCGCCCAGATAATATCGCGCAGCGATTTCTTCGGTCCGATAATGAAGCTCTGCCTGGACAAGCGCGGCACCCTGGTGAGCCAGCACTTTATCACCGCCGACCGCGTGGAGCTCAACTACGATATGCCGCTGGCGGAGATTGTCTTCGACTTCTACGACCGCCTCAAGTCCATATCAAAGGGATACGCATCGTTCGACTACCACGTCATAGGCTACAGGCAGGCCGACCTGGTCAAGCTCGACATCCTGCTCAACGGCGAGCAGGTCGATGCCCTGTCAAGCCTGATCCACCGCGACCACGCCTATGAGTTTGGCCGCCGTATCTGCGAGAAGCTCAAAGACCTGATACCGCGCCAGCAGTTCGACATCGCCATCCAGGCCGCCATCGGCGCCAAGATTATCGCCCGCGAAACCGTGAAGCAAGTGCGCAAAGATGTGACGGCCAAGTGCTACGGCGGCGACATCACCC
>JAFSUF010000073.1 GCA_017445425.1 Bacteroidales bacterium
CATCCCCTCCTGCTCCACGAAGAGCACGGCGTGGGAGAGGCGGTTCTCATCGACCATCTTCACCAGACGCCTCTTGAGTGCGTCATTCCCGTATATCTCACTAAAGCGCATATCAAGGCAAAGTTACTATCATTTCGCAATTTTTGCAATCGAACTGCAGCCGCAGGCGTTTGCCGGCATTGACAAGATACAGGGGCCCTTCTACCCTGTTTGCGGAGCGCAGTTCAGGGCACAGTCCCAGCTCGTACTTGACGCAATAGCGGCTGCGCATCAGCTCGGCATCAGGGACAGGCTTCAGCTCATAGGCCGGCTCCACCGTCTCGAAGCCGCACCCTTCAAGAACTTCTTTCGCCAGGGAATTCGCGCAGTTGGCAGTGTAATCAGCCACATTCCTGCCAGATTCAACCTCAATTCCAGTCGCGAAGTCGGAGGCCGGCACTTGCCGCAAAGAAACCGTGGCCGCCCGTGGCCTCGTAAAACGGGAAATGCGTGCCTTCTCCAGTTCTGCCGCCAAATCGCGGCGCAGGGCATTCAGGGTGGCGGCGGGGTAGAACCGCACCGGAGACTGCTCCAGCGAAGTGCATTCAAAGTCAAAATGTCCTGTACGCTTGCCCATATTGCGGCGGATATTCTCTGCCGCAGCTTCCGGCTTGTCTGCCACCGGAGCGTCCGCAGGAAGCGCCACAGCGGCCCGGAAGCCGTTCTGATCCACCGCGACAACCTCATCCTGACCGAATACCACCTTTACCTCTATCTTGCGGCGGGGCACATTCACCTGCAGCTCGTGCTCAAATCTGATATTGTAGTTGCGATATACCTTATCGCCGGGGGATATCCCCGTGACATCCTTGACGGTGACCTGATTACCGTTAACCACGTCGGCACGCATCCCGGCAATACCGCCTCTGCCCACGAAGACCAGCCCGTCGCCATTTGAGAGAGCCTTGCCGGAGTCTATTACAACAGTTTTCCCCAAAGAGGCAACGGTGCCGATGTATTCCCCGATGGACTTGGTGCTTTCGGGAGAGTTCCAGCGAGAACGCCTGCCGTCTATGAACAACTGCGTGTACCCGCGGTTGAAAGTGGCGTCGGGGTTGGGGGTGAATCCCCCTTCAAGGGTGCCTGAAGATGCCGGTTTATAATCTCCCGGCCGCCTGAGAAACAGCTCGTCCAGCCGGTTGCGATAATGCCGGCACAGATTTTTGACATAGCCGTCACCCTTAAGCCTCCCCTCTATCTTAAAAGAGCAGATACCGGCATCGGCTAAATCTTCTATGCGGTTGTCAAGACAATAGTCCTTAGGGGAAAGTATGCTGCGATTGTGCACAAGAACATTTCCTTCGCCATCCACAACGTCGTAGAGGCTGCGGCAGGCCTGGATGCAGGCACCCCTGTTTGCGCTGCGCCCGGCCAGGTACTGCGATAAGTAGCAGTTGCCGCTGTAGCATACGCAGATGGCTCCGTGCACAAAAAACTCAAGCTCGCAATCCACTGCTTCGCGGATCCTGCGAATCTCGTCGAACGACATCTGCCTCTCCAGAATAAGGCGCCTGAATCCCAGATCTTCCAGCAGGCGGGCCTTTTCCGGCGTGCGGATGGCGCACTGCGTTGAGGCATGCAGCTCTATCGGAGGCAGCTCTATGCGGGTGATGCCCAGATCCTGCACAATGAGCGCATCCACCCCGGCATCGAACAACTCCCATATCATCCTCTTCACCTGCCGGAGCTCATCCTCATAGATGATGGTGTTCACGGCAGCATAGATCTTCGCAGAGAATTTATGGGCGTAGGCCGTCAGAAGCGCTATGTCGCCCACCGGATTTCCCGCAGCGGCACGCGCTCCGAAACCGGGTCCGGCGATATATACGGCATCGGCACCGCAGTCAATCGCCGCGATGCCGATGTCTTTGTTCTTCGCAGGAGCTAAAAGCTCAAGCTTTACTGGTTGCATTTAAGCTCTTCCTCTACTTTGAATTTTGCAACAGCGCCAAACTTGGGGTCGCTGAGAATCTGCTTGTAGTAGCCGCAAGCTTTAGCGCGGTCTTTCCGACCTTCATAAGCAGTGGCCAGCTGATAGAGTATCTGGGACTTGTCGCTGGCGTTGGGAGAGAGGGCAAGATAAGCCTCAAATGCGCCGATTGCAGTATCAAACTGCTTCAGGTTGAGGGCGCTGACGCCGATGAGTTTCTGGGCGTTGGGAGAATCCATTGCCTGTGCGGAGAGCTGTGCGTTCTCCATGCAACCGCGGTTGTCCTTAGCTTTCTGGCAGGCGACAGCCTTCTTGAGGTAGCAGTTAGACATCTGCTTCTTGGCATCCTTCTCTACGTTGGTACCCTCACCCAGGGTGGCGGCATTTGCAAAGGTCTCGATAGCAGCGTCGACATCGCCTTTACCAACATAAGACTGACCCAGACGCATCAGGGCTTTGGTGTTGGTGGAGTCTGCAGCAACGACCTCCTTGAAAGCGTTCACGGCCTCGGCAAAATTCTTGGCGTTGATCATCGCGCTGCCCTTTGCCATAAAGACCTGGGGGATCAGGGCCTCGGCCTTGCTATAAACGTCATCGTTATTATTGAATTCTGTAGAAGTCTCAACAGCCTTGCGGCAGTTCTCTACGGCAGCGTCAAATTCGCTGGCCTCGGCTGCCTCTTCTGCGAGCTTCATATAAATCTTGGGGATGATATCCTGACAGTCGCTCACAACATTGCTGGCCTCTTCCCCAAGGGTTTTGGCCATATCCAGGCACTCGAGGAATTTAGGAAGTGCTTCTGCAATATTGCCCTCGTTAAGCATAGTGCCGGCCTCGTTATAAAGATTTACGGCAGTTTCAATGTCCTGGGCTTTTGCAATGCAGAAAGTTGCCATTGCGACAACCAAAGTGATAAATATCTTTTTCATAATGTCTGGTAAAATGTTTTTCAACAGGGGTTAAAAGCACATTGCGTGCCACGGTTGGCAAAGGTATAAAAAAGTTACGCTTCACGCAAACACAGACTGCCGGCCAGAGAGCAGAGAAAGCGTAAAAAAAGCCTGCCCGCTTTGCCAACAGTATTCCTGCGGCAATGCGGGCTAAGCTTAATGGCCAGTTCACCACTATTGTTGGAGATTCGTCGCTCTTTTTATATTTCTATTGATTTTTACCCTCTCCTTGTTGCTTGCCAGCGGGGTGGAGGATTTTGTCCTATAGATGTATGTCAACTCATTCGAGAATTCTCCAGTATCACTTACGCCCCAGTTGATTACACAAATGCTGTCTGACGTACCGAGATACTTGGTCGTGTCGATGATATAATAGTAGTTCGGATCCTCTTTTACCCATTCATTAATCCACAAGTAAACTACAAGGGCATTAGATATGTATTCATTTGTCAGGTATGAATACATTCTGTCGGCATCACCATTGGTAAGATAGTATTGATAGTATCTTGCACATCTGTTGGCCCGGGTTGACGTGATGTACCATCCTCCGGAATAACTTGACGTAAGACGTGCATCAAAAGTCGACGTGGTGGGCTTTGTCCTGAAAGTGTATTTCATCAGAGGCCCAGTATAAGCGTCTGCATTATAGGCAACCACACAGTACACGTATTCTGTATTGGGATCCAGCTCTGGACTAAAGAAAAAGTCTTCGGTAATCGACCACCTGTTATCGGCATTTATCACTGCATTGTAAATCTCTTTGTCGGTATATGTGCTGACGGTCCTTGCCGTAACATATAACTCGTAGTATCCTTTCGCATCCGAACCGAATTCAATACCACCTGCGATACCATCTGACATGGTAACCACATCTTTCAGTTCTACCCTGAGATTTGAGGCAAACACTGGTCGTTGCACAACCTTGAAACTGCATGTAGCGCTCCCGTCATCGGCACTGATAACAACATCCACAGAACGTTTGCTGTCTGAGAAGTTCTCTTTACTGGGTACAACGCTAATGACAGTTGTCCCCTTTTCGCCCTTTTTAGCTGAAAGGTTAAACCAATCGGTATCAGGATAGGAAATGGTCCAGGCCGTATTTGCCGTGATAGTAATATCTGCCCCTGCTGCATCCTCGCTTGCGCCTATTTCCACTTCCCCCAAATTTGTGCTGATTCTTGCCGGAGTACCCTCTTGAACAATATGCACGTCTTTAGAAACAGCGCCGTCAATATTGCGGATACTAAGCGTGCATTCCCTTCTTTCCGTACTCGTGTTTGTCTGTGCCGAGACGGTCACAAGGGCGTTACCTTCTCCGCTGCTTGGAGTAACTGCCAGCCAGGTTGTCGGTACGCCGGATATAAACCATTGGACATTACTCGTGATATTGAAAGTAGAGCTTTCTCCCTCTGGCTTAACAGTGATTTCGGAGGTGCTCACAGTTAGAAGTGGTTCCTTCTTACATCCTGAAAGCACATTCAATGCGATAGCGGCAATGCCGACAAAGAATAATAGTTTAGCTTGTTTCATGGTTGTTAGTATTATTGATTTGTTGTTGTTTTTTCGGGCAATAAATTAGAGAAATCAAGTATTTCAATATCTGCCAGATCTCTGATTGTCAATCCTTCTGCGTTCCCGGTCTTAAGCACCACAGTGTATCCGGCTTCCTTTTTTTCATACTGATGCGAGAGGAAATCACTGTATGGCTCCTGAATTCCATCCCCCCAGTCCACTAAACATTGCTTTGTGTCGCCACTGAGTAAAGGCGCCGCGAATATATCGGCGTGGTGCCTTATAGAAATACTTGCCGGCCTTCCTGCCTGCCTGACCACAATCTCCTTGCTGCCAATTCCGCCTGCCACAGGTGTTATCACAATCTTTGCAGAACGCGCAGTGAAGCCGTCATTGCTTAAAACAGAGAAAACCCGGGAATGATTATCCGTTTTATAGGATGTTTCTAAATTAATCCAGGCTTTATTGCACGACACCGTGTATTCAATATTTGTGTAAATCCCTACACTGAAAACACACTGCTGTGCATCCAGCTGAATGTAATCTTCATAGATAACCATATATGCCGCCGCTTGCTGTCTTATGACAACATAACCCTCCATCTTTGTCTCGTGGTCTATAAAAGTAATCTTTCCGACACGTTCCTCTCCCAAGTCATTCTTCTCCACCAGGAATGTAAAAAGATGCTCCGGATTAGCCGTATTATCTAACGCACATATCCAATCTTCCGAAATGATTATATCAGGGTTAAGATTAGTTTGTACCTCAACTTCAACCCTGGCTGCATCGCTGCTCAGCTCGTACAGCGTATTAGGGATTATCAGCGTACTATTGGCTTTTTGTACGAATCTGAAAACAGTGTCCACCGAGCCATCCTTGGCAGAAAACTCTATTGCGCCAGTCCGGTCTTCATTTAAAGAGTTCTGCTGTATCGAATATGTGTGCTTCCCCGCACTCTGAATTTCGTCAATCCAGTCCTGCAGGGCCGTTGCACTGTATTCTATATTACTCTCAACGTTTATAGTAATCAGTCCGCCCTTACCAGGAACTTCTTCATTATCTGACCTGATGACAAGTAACGGTGCCGATTTTTGAAGAATATGCATTTCCTCTCTAGCCCTCTTCGTAAACATAATAATCGTAGCACTACGGTCTTCGAAACTATCATTTGCAGCCACATTGACAATCAGCTTACTGTCAGAGTCACTGCTCACTATACACCAAGACTGATCCGATACTACTTTGCACCCCCTGTCCATTATGACAGGAACAGTAAACAGACCTCCTTCATATCCGCACTCCAAATTGCCGCTTTCGATAATGGCCGGCTGAATGTCATATATGCATCCTATGCCGGCTACCATGCAGGTAAGTATAATCAGCCACTTTTTCATAATGCAATGACAAGGACCTTCTCTTCGGTGCCTTTTGATAATTTGAGGGTATATATTCCGCTCGGAAAGCTGTTCAAATCAATCACGGCCTTCTCCTCTTCTACTACACCCTGGGAAGCTATCTGGTTTTGAGAATCATATAATGTATATGATACACCCTGATGGGTTATTATTGCCATTGATGATGACCCGATGTCATAATGAATTGACGTGTATTCTGATATCATCTGGCTGTCAGCTATTGGCAAGATGGCCTGGGCGCCACTGCCGCTTTTTGCCGGAATCGGTTTCCATGCCGCTTCCCCGGGATCTATCAAGCACAACCTCAAGTATTCTCCTATCTGTGGGTCAGATTCCAACTGGACAGACATACTGCCGACGAAGGTTGCCGTGCCCTCTGGAAAAACATGCTCTTCGTGCTTGGAGACAATTGCCTTGAGCTGGCCGCCACGGTTGTACAGTCCAATACCTATCTGCATTGTTGAGGATACCGGCATTGTTGACTCAAGTGCAAAACTGACATCAAATGGACTATTCGCCTCGAATGAAGTGGCTTCTGTCTGAATGCCGTTCACACCCGCGCCTTTTACAAGAAACACTTGCATGTCATAGTTCGATTCTCCGTCGGGCTGCAAACCGAATATTGCCGCATGACCCTTTGTGAACTCATCAAAGTCCGGGCATCGAAAATAGCCGTTACTTACTCCTCCCCATCCCCAATTAATATGGAAATAATCATTCTCGTCGAAGCCGTCAAGTACAAAAGCATGTCCGCCGTTCGCAGGTGAAGAAGCCGTATAAATCACAGGCCGGTTGTCATCAATTTCGCGTTCAAGCTTTGATACCCATTCTGCTATTGAATAAAACTGCCTCTGTTCATACTTGCCATATGGTAAAAAAGACATATGCCTCTGAAGGGCAGGTAAAATCTTTTCTCCATATGCTCCCGATGAAGATGTCCCATATTGCATCTCCACCATATAGCCACAATCCCGCATCAACGTAGCCACCGCCGTCCTCTCCTGACTGCTGCTTGATTTGTCATATACCAACGGCATATTACCCCAATCGTAATCATGACCCAACTGATACCCCTCTAAATAAAAATAATGACCTGATTCAAAATATTGATAACCTGATATTGTACCGGTGCCTCTCACCGGCCATCTGTGATACCGCAAAACAATAGCCATGGCTGTGGCGACGCAACCCGTCACACATCTTCTTCCGTCAATTAAAGGACAGAGATCATTATATGGTGACGTCTGGTCCCAAAGAGCTGTTTCCAGTAAACGAGATGAACCAGCCCCGAGCATTGCGCCGCCGTGCTTGAGGGCATCCCAACAAGCCTTCGCAAGTTTTATCTTTGATTCTGGCTGCTCATGCCTGGTCTCCTCCGCAAAACCATCCATCCAATACCGCATATTATCCGGCATTGCGGAATTGACATCTATTGTTCCGTTATTGGAGTAACCCAGAATAGGCGTGATGTTATCATGGGTCACCGGGAAAACCCTGTGTTTCAAGCATAGATTTTCTGTAGTCTGAAAAGGAAGAAGTTAATATCTGAAACACCTCTGAGAGAGGCTCTGAAAGCTTTGACTTTAGCGTTGAAGGATTCTGCATTGGCATTGGTGGA
>JAFSUF010000074.1 GCA_017445425.1 Bacteroidales bacterium
AGCTGCTGGTAGGTAGCGGTAACGGGGCGGATTCGCTGAGTCCGTTCGCCTCTGGCAGCGACCCGCTCAACCCGGAACCTGAACATGTTGAACCCTAAAAAAGAAAGAAGACAATGAAGACATTCAAGTTATTCAGCATGGCTGCCCTGGCCCTCGCGATGGCCGCATGCAGCAGCGAAGACAACGCACTGGAGAACGCAACCCCCGCAAAGCCCGGCTTGATACCGTTCAGCGCCACCGTCGCCCCGCTCAGCGGCGCAACCACGCGCACCGTCTATACCCCCGGCACCGATGGCGAGAGCAAGCCGATTATCAATGTGGCCTGGAAAGAGGGCGACCAAATTTATATCACAAGGTTATCACCAGATTTCGGTACAGCGGGCACAGTGACAGTAGGAAAACCCAATGACGACGGTTCAGCCCCCCTCAGTGGCAACATCTCTGGCGCTGACGGCAGCGAGATAGAGGCCCAGTATCCTGCTTATGATAACTGGGGCGATTTCACCGAGAAATACAAAGCGCAGGACGGTACGCTCTCTGGTATTCAGGACAATCTCGACTATCGCAAAGGCACGGGCGAAATTTCGGTTATCGGCGGCAAGGCCACATTGGCCACCGCCCTGCAGATGAAAAGCCAGATAGCCATTTGGAAACTAACGCTGCAGAATACCTCAGGGGCAAACCTCAATGCCACGAAGGTGACCATCAAGGACGGCAGCGACATAATAGCTGCCACGAAGGACATCAGCGCCACGTCGGAGGTCCATATGGCAGTGCCCTTCAACACATCTCCAACCACCTTCAGCAACTTAACAATCGAGGCCACCACAGCCGACGGCACCTATACTTATGCGGCTCCGAGCGCTGTGAACCTCAGTCATAGCACATACTACCAGAGCACGGTGAAGATGGCAACCACGCTCAGCCTTACCAGCCCCGCCGTGGGTCAAGTCATAGGCAGCGATGGTAAGAACTATGCTGCAGATGCCTCCCTGCCCACCGGCGTGACCAAGGTAGCAATGATAGCCTACGTGTCTGGCTCCAACGGTCTCGCCATCGCCCTCGCCGACGAAGGCTCGTTGAATTGGGAGACGGCAAAATCCACATGTGAAGCAAAAACACCCGCCTTCACCAACGGCACATGGAAGCTGCCCAGCCAGGAAGAGTGGAATCAGATGTTCAGTGCCAACGGCGGCAGCGAAGGAAGCTACACCGGCCTGAATACGGCTATTACCACCGCCGGAGGCACAGCCTTGCAGAATTACGACAACTGCTGGTCGTCTACGCCGAGCGTTGAAGACTACGACTACGCTTGGATCGTGATTCTCGTCGAAGGAGATGCCTACTGGGACAACTCTGAAAAGGATTTCGACAACCAGGTTCGCGCCTGCCTGGCTTTCTGACCTATTTATCCATTTATACATATGCAAAAGCGGTCCCACCCCGGGGCCGCTTTTGTTGTACAACCATGTAAGCGACTATGGATAAACCTACAACTCAACTCCAATTATACCATCACTTCCTCAGTTTCTTTCTTCCCGAGGCCATGTTGGACTTCTTTGAACTGGTCTGGATGGAGACGGAGTCTCTTACGTCCAGGGAAAGCAAGAAGGACATCTTGTATACCGGGACGCTGCACATGTATCTGGACGAACGCGATAACCGCACCGAAGAGATGCAGGACCTTCGCCCGAATGGGTTCACGGAGGAGACGGTCATCAGTGATTTTCCGGTGCGGGACAAAAAACTGACCTTGCACATTCGCCGCCGCAGATGGCTTACACCAGAGGGGAAAAGCGTTATCCTGAACATGTATCCGCTTGTTGCCGAGGGCACCCGTTATTCCGCAGAGTTTGCGGCTTTTTTAAAAGAGGGTATTGGATACGACCCCGGTGACGGCACGTTGCCTTGGTAAGTTCTTCTTTGCGGGCGGAGACAACCTTGAGCGCTGCTAAAAGCATTCTCTGAGTGATTTCCCTGAGTGGGACCAATTGGAGCATGCCTCCGACTGGGTTCTGATCGAGGAGAACATCGGCGAGCATCTGAGCATTGACGAGACCTCCCTGCAGGACGACTTGTTCACCTTCTTGTCCAACAAGGATGGCCACTGCAAGAAAGGGACGATTGTGGCCGCTGTCCGC
>JAFSUF010000075.1 GCA_017445425.1 Bacteroidales bacterium
AATCACCCGAGCGATATTTTGTACCGTCACCAAGAGGCGAGGTATTGTAGGAAAGGAAGGTCTGGTTTTGGTATACAAACGGATTCCCAGGCAATCTATAGTATTGCTGCAAATCCGCGCTTGAGGTATGCTGCACCACAGGGTAGGGGTGCAGCTCCGACGCTGAAACATAGTGCACATAGTATCTCGAACCATAGGTCGTTTCACCGCCATTTCCATCAATGATGATGGCCGCCGATGCGCCATTACTGCTGATGTACTCCGGTCTCAGTTTGATACCTTCTCCGGCATCCACTTTGTCGCCCGGCATATACCATCTGCTCTCATCAAATGAATGATCGTCCTCTGTCACCTCGCGCCAAGCAACGAAAGCGCTCCCGCTTTCCTCCGGTGCCTCGGGGACAGTACACTCTCCCGTCAGCTTGATGTCCTTCTGTGTTCTGATATAATGCGACATATCGGCAAACACAGTGCATTCTTCGCCGTTGTATTCAGAAACGATGCTGAGGTTGTTTTCTTCTGTCCCAGCATAAAAGTATCCCCGGATATCACGAACAGAAGTCGCCTGAATTGCCGCGAGTCCTGCCTTGCCGCTTTTAACGGTCAACCTCATCGGCTCTCTGAACACGCTGATTCTTACCTCGCCGGACACTTCAATCGCCGGAGATTCTTCGCCCCCGACCAACACCACAGGGTTATCCGTTCTGCCCTCCCAGTTGTAGACACGGATCAACGTATCGCCATTAACAGTGATTGGGGATAGCTCGCCATATCCTGTCATGCTTTTGAAAAGATTGATTTCCACGCTGCATGGTACATAGATGGGCAAGCCAGAATAGTTGTTATAAATATCAAGCTGTGCAGGATATGTCTGGACAGAGTCTCCTGCTGGGCTTGCATAATAATGCCATCCGAGTTCATAACTGCCACATTCCTCACTTGCGCTATACTCAACACCATTGATAATCAGGGATGTCTCATCACGAAGTACTTCCTCTGCATCGGTTTCTGCTGCTAAGGCAGCCGGGCTAACAACCGATATGCAGAGCAAAAGAGCTATGTTTAAGCACAGTAGTTTTCTGGACAAGCTCAAAGAATTCATTTTGACCTCCTCGCACTTTTATTAAGAGGATTCTCTTTTCCTTGCATTGGGTTCAAAAACGCCAGTGCCATCCAAAAAAATGGAGTTGAAATAGGGGAACTGATCCCAAAAAACGCCTGGATGCAGTAACCCAGAATGGCGCAGCCACTGATCGCAACAACGGGGTTCTCGGTGCTATGGCGCACCCATCTGACCGCTGAAGCCGCCAGCGCCGCCAGATAGAACGCTAGAGCAATCGCACCTTGATTGACCAGAATGTTCAGATACTCATTGTGCGCCGTGTCGATGGAACTGTGAATCAAGAGGTCAAGCGTCTCATCATACCGCTCGAAGGCCGCGTCTGTACGAAGCCCCAGCGTATCCGGTCCTCCGCCGAAAAGCGGGTGTTCCGGCACGAGTTGAAGAACGTTGCGCCAGATATAGAGTCTGCCCGAGCCGAAATCATCGTTCCAGTGCCCGTGCATCAACTCAGATGCTTCGTAGAGAAAACCGCCCATACTTCCGCCGAACAGATATACCGAAACGGCAAGTAGTACGATGCCGCATGCTACAACGACTGTGGCTCTCTTTCGAGCAACTTTGCCATCCAACATGACAGGAACTGAAATAACCAGCGCACCGCCCACGCCCAAGATGCCGCCTGAGACAAAGGCTTTGAGCAGCACAACCAGGCAAAGCACCAAAGGAATCAACAGCAAGAACCTGCGCCGGTCTCCTGTCAGTCGAAGAAACGCCGACCAAAACGCTGGGATGGAAAGGCTCAGCACCGCGGAGAGAATGTCGCCGTTGCCGATGGTGCCTAGAAACTCGCCCGCATATTGTTTATTTGCGTCATAGTAGTTCATGCCCTCCGGATAGAGGTGAAACGGGTTATATCCGGCAAACTGTATAAGACAAACAAGGCAGTTGATGCTGATAGCGGCCGCAAAGAGCCACAGCATCCACCTCTTTGGTTCTGCGAATACGGATACCAACATAAAACTCAAAACGTAGAGAGTAATGGCCACTAATCCCTCGCAGCGACCACTCCCCCAAATTGCTGTCGCTCGGTATTCGGACAAGAACACTGAAAGCACGGTCGCGAAAAGATAACCCAAGAGCAATTTGTGTGAAAGAGGCAGCATCTGCCAAACGAGCCTTGGCGTTGGCGCGG
>JAFSUF010000076.1 GCA_017445425.1 Bacteroidales bacterium
TATATATCGGCCTGATTATCACCAACTGCATCATTATGGGCCGCATAGAGGCCTTTGCCCTGGGCAACAAGCCCTGGCCCAGTTTTGTGGACGGTGCCTGCAACGGTCTCGGATACGGTATGATTCTGATAATTGTCGCTTCCTTCCGCGAGCTGCTCGGCAGCGGCACGCTGTTCGGCTTCCAGATAATACCTGCAAGCTGGTATATGGAGAACGGCGGCTGGTATATGAACAACGGCCTGATGATTCTCCCCCCGATGGCGCTTATCCTGCTTGGCTGCGTCGTATGGATTCAGAGAAGCATCCAGAAGGACCTTCAAGAGAAATAGGAGGAGACAGATATGGAATATTTGAATTTATTTATCAAGTCTGTCTTCGTTGACAACATGATCTTTGCATTCTTCCTGGGAATGTGTTCTTTCCTGGCAGTATCCAAGAATGTGAAGACAGCTGCGGGTCTGGGCCTGGCCGTGATATTCGTGCTTGGTGTAACCCTCCCGCTGAACTATATTCTCTATGAGTACATCCTCAAGCCCGGCGCACTTGTCTGGCTCAATCCCGAGTATGCAAGCGTCGATCTGAGTTTCTTGAGCTACATTGTGTTCATCGCCACCATCGCCACTTTCACCCAGATAGTGGAAATGGCGGTGGAGAAATTCGCCCCCAGCCTGTACAATTCACTGGGTATCTTCCTCCCCCTGATTGCCGTCAATTGCGCCATCCTCGGCGGCTCGCTCTTTATGAAGGAGCGTGCCTATGAGACTCTGGGAGAAGCTTTCACCTTCGGTCTCGGCAGCGGCGTGGGCTGGTTCCTGGCGATTGTCTGCATGGCGGCCATCCGCGAAAAGCTCGCTTATTCCAACATCCCCGCCGCCCTCAAGGGTCTCGGCATATCGTTCATCATCACCGGCCTCATGGGCATCGCGTTCATGAGTTTCATGGGTATTCAACTATAGGAGGGTATCGCTATGAGTATGCAAGTATTGATTGTATCGGTTGTAGCCTGCCTGGCCCTGATACTCCTGTTGGTTGCCCTGCTGCTGTTCGTTAAGACAAAACTCACCCCGAGCGGCACGGTCAAGATTGATATCAACAACGGAAAGAAGGTGGTTGACGTTCCCCAGGGCGGATCGCTGCTGGCAACGTTGGCAGACCAGAAGATTTTCCTCCCCTCGGCATGCGGTGGCAAGGGTTCCTGCGGACAGTGCAAATGCCGCGTCCTCGAAGGCGGCGGCAGCATCCTGCCCACCGAAACCGTCCACTTCTCCCGCAAGCAGATCAATGACAACTGGCGCCTCGGCTGCCAGGTCAAGGTCAAGGACAACCTGAAGATTGAAATTCCAGACAGCGCCCTGAGCGTCAAGAAACTCGAGTGCGAGGTTATCTCCAACAAGAATGTGGCAACCTTCATCAAGGAGTTCACAGTGAAACTCCCCGAAGGTGAGAACATCGAGTTCAAGAGCGGCGAGTATATCCAGATTGATATCCCCGTTTACGATGCAGACTTCTCTACTATCGATGTGGATCCCGTTTACAAGGCAGACTGGGAGAAGTACGGTTTCTTTGACATCAAGTACAAGAATACCGTGCCTACCATCCGCGCTTATTCCATGGCTTCCTATCCGGCAGAGAAGGGCGTCATCAAGCTCAACGTCCGCATCGCTACCCCTCCGTTCGACCGCAGTCAGCCCAAGGGTGTCTTCAAGATGCTCCCCGTGGCTCCTGGTATAGGCTCTACCTACGTATTCACCCGCAAGCCGGGCGACAAGGTGATGATAAGCGGCCCTTACGGCGAGTTCCTCCTCCCCAAGGACGATCCAGAAGAGATGCAATACATTTTCGTGGGTGGCGGAGCCGGTATGGCTCCCTTGCGCAGCCACATCATGCATCTGTTCAAGACCCTCAAGACCGGTCGCGAGGTGCACTTCTTCTACGGCGCACGCGCCCTTGTGGAGGCGTTCTACCTGGAAGATTTCGCAGAGATCGAGAAGGAGTTCCCCAACTTCCACTTCCACCTGGCCCTGGACCGTCCCGATCCGGCAGCCGATGCAGCGGGCGTGAAGTACACTGCGGGTTTCGTGCACAACGTGATGTACGAAACCTTCCTCAAGGACCACGAGGCTCCCGAGGACTGCAAGTACTTCATGTGCGGTCCGCCTATGATGACCAAGTGCGTCACCGACCTGCTGGACTCCCTCGGAGTCGCTCCGGAGAGTATCCTCTACGACAACTTTGGCGCATAACCTGCGTCAGTACACAAAAAAAGAACCGACCCCCGAGGGTCGGTTTTTTTGTGCGTGTGCTGTACTAATGTTAATAACGTCCCACGGAATGGGACGTTATCCGCAAATAAGGTCGTTATTGACGTTAACGTCCCGATATAAGGGACGTTATCTACGCTTGATGTGGTTTGCGGTGTCTAACGCCCGTCGTACATCTGTTTGTAGTAGTTCTGGTAGTCTCCGCTGGTTACATTATCCATCCACTCCTGGTTGTCCAGGTACCAGCGGACGGTTTTCTCAATGCCCTCCTCAAACTGGAGGCTGGGCTCCCAGCCCAGTTCGCGCTGCAGTTTGGAGGAGTCTATCGCGTAGCGCA
>JAFSUF010000077.1 GCA_017445425.1 Bacteroidales bacterium
CCCCACCGCTCCGCTCTGGCTATTCTGCTAATCTGCCCGCATGAGCTACGCTATCCCCTGCAGGCGAACTCAAACCCAAAAGGGCAACCCCACACATGGGGATGCCCTTTCTTCGACAAATAACTAATATAACTTAAAATACAGAAGGCGCGACTTACTTTGCGTAAGCTATGATAAGCCGCGCTATTAGATCTCTTAGCTTTTCTACTTTATAGTCTCCCACAGTGGCTTCTATATGCTCGTTACCCACTCCACTGTCGTTGGTGATGAACACATAGGTCCCGTTTGTGGCCATTGCAAAGTTGCGGAGCAGATACTCACACGCCTTGTCTATGCCGCTGGCAGCCACGGGAACGACTTTGATTCCAGCCGCAGCGTAAGCCTCGATGGATTTCTGGCAGGCAGCTATGATGTCATCCTCATGATGAGGCGGAGCGTCAAGGATCAGGAAGGCCAGACGGCTCTTTGCACCTGGATTCCATTGCAGGGACTGCACACCCTCCGCAAGCGCTTTGTGGACAGCCTCGGGCCAGTCACCGCCGCCTTCTGCCTTCTGCTCATCAATGTACTCTATAGTCTCCTTAAGGTTGTCTGTGAAATTGGAGTGTTTGGTGACATATTGGTCCCCTTCATCACGATAGAACACTGTGGCCGTGCGAACCTTTGCGGTACATTGCGCCCCCACCAGGTCTATTATATCCTTAAGGTCGGCCTTGAGGAAGTCGATTTCATCTCCCATACTGCCGGTGGCGTCCACGATGAAAGCGACATCAATGGCATCTGAGGGATGGGTCTTCTGAACCACATAATTGTTTACCACTACTTCCTGCTTGCCGGCGGTAGTGAATTCAAACTCTTCTACTGCGCTCCCGGCAACCTCCAATGAATAGTCAGAAGCCTCAACGACATATTTTGATTCGTAGAGAGATGCCCAAAGCAACGCTGCGCCGGAGTTGTCGCTGATTGCGGACCAGACCTTCTGCCCATCCTTCTTGAGCGCCACCTTTACGCCGCAAACCGGATTGCCACCGGCATCAGAGAGCTTGACATAAACAAAGTTGTGAGGATAATAAGTCCAGTATTCAGCATACTGAGCCCACTCCTGATTATTGAGCAGGTTGGTCCAGTATCCCCAGTTCGCAATATCGTTCCACTCACCGGCCGTAACCACGCCGCTCTGGTAAGAGGGCTTTCCATCACCATCTTCGCCGCCTGAACCGTCTCCGTCAAAAATGTCACCTTCGCTGCTTGCAGCGTCATATTTTTCAGACATCCCGCCAGGTGCTACGTCAAACATCCCCTTGGAGCAGCCACACAGTGCCATTGCTGCAATACATATCAACACGAAATAGCTACCAATGAATTTTTTCATATCTTTGTATAGTATCGTTTGTTTTATCCTATAAATGCACATGAAGGGTAAACATAACAGGATTTTTTAAAGTTTTTTCTAATGAAAGGAATTATCCTTGCCGGCGGGAGCGGAACACGCCTCTACCCCATCACCAAAGGGGTAAGCAAACAGATGCTACCAGTATACGATAAACCGATGATTTACTATCCTATATCGGTACTGATGCAGGCCGGCATCCGCGAGATATTGATTATCTCAACGCCCAGGGACCTGCCTGCATTCCGGCGGCTGATGGGTGACGGCCGCGACTTTGGCGTAAGCTTCAGTTATGCGGAGCAACCCTCCCCTGACGGTCTGGCGCAGGCATTTATCATAGGCAAGGATTTCATAGGGAGCGACAGCGTCTGCCTGGTGCTCGGGGACAACATCTTCCACGGCCAGGGCTTTGGGAAGATGCTTCATGAAGCGGTGGCAGCGGCACAGCAGGATGGCAAAGCCACAGTATTCGGCTACCGTGTGGCCGACCCCCAACGTTACGGCGTGGCTGAATTTGACGCAGAGGGGAACTGCCTGTCAATTGAGGAGAAACCGGCACATCCCAAGAGCGACTTTGCCGTTACCGGGCTGTACTTCTATCCCAACGATGTGATATCAATTGCGGAGAATGTACGCCCCTCTGCCCGCGGAGAACTTGAGATAACCTCCGTAAACCAGGAGTTCCTCCAACGGAAACAACTCAAGGTGCAGTTACTGGGCAACGGTTTCGCATGGCTTGATACCGGCACCTTTGCCTCACTGCTCCAGGCATCGACCTTTGTGGA
>JAFSUF010000078.1 GCA_017445425.1 Bacteroidales bacterium
GTGAAAGGCTTGAATAATGTGTGCGGAAAGTTGGGTTTATAAATATGCTTGGGCTGTCTGACTGGCTATTTTTTTTGAGTTGTTTTTAAAATATATATTATTAAAAACCTTGCATATAAGAATTATTTAGTAACTTTGCAGGCGATAAACGGAAAGATCCAGATATGGCAAAGGTAGTACATGTGCATTTGATTGGGAAGCGTAAAGACTTCTATTTCAGTAGTATTTCAGCGGTGTTTACGGTATTGAGCCGTGAGGACATCGGTGTGAGCAAACATTGGCTGCTTAACGCGGGGCTTAACAAAGGCCATGTTGTGCATAACGAAAAGGCCGTAATAAAGGCGTCTCAGCTCATTTCCTGCCCTCGCAGAGCAGGTGATAAAGACGGGGATTAAACGGGCTTAGAAGGGCGTTATTTTGCCGTTGTGACACACCGGCATACTCAACCATCTGGAGGGGGCTTGACTGCCCCTATTTTTGTGGTCGAAAATGGCGATTTTTGTGGGTGGGTGGACATGTGGACAGACAAAGTGGGCGGACAAAATATGAAAAGTGGGCGGACAAATGACCTCAAAAAAGCATGTTAAAGAGGGGGGGTAAACCAGTGTAATTTTTGTTAATGAGGGCGAAAAACAGCCCGATAGCCCCCCCCTTAATACCACTGATTTTGAAAATACACCTTATTATAATGCCCATATACAGGGCGTTTTAACACTTTCGGAGGGCATTTTGGGGGTGGGTAGGGGTACCTGAGGGTGGTCATGGGGTGGCCGCGTGGGGTACGCTTCGAGGGCAGCTGTGGCACAGCAGCATACTGAACGGCATCAGAAGAAACGGGCGATAGAACCGAGGACTTCGAAGACATGGAGGATGCGGGAGAGGGGGAATTCCTGATCGTCGAAGTCGGTGCGGTTGATGGGGACATAGCGGAGCACGTCAGGCGTGGATCCGCGACGGAGGATCTTGATGGTGCGGAACGAGTCAAGCACTACGGCATAGATCTCGCCGTACTGAATATCCTGGACGGTACACCGACGGAGTGCCACGATGTCGCCGTGATTGATCTTTGGCTCCATCGAATGGCCAGTGACATTGCACCAGACAGATGCTTTTTCAAAGCCAGGTGCCACGATATTACATGCAGGGACTGTTGTCTGGGAGTTGAAAACCTCGCTAAAGCCCCCAATGAAATCTACGTCATAATATGGCACCCCAATGGACGGATCAAAACTCACAGAAGAAGAATTTTTGGGGTTTTCAGAAAAATTTTCTTCATTTTTCTTTGTTGGTTGAATAAGCATATCCCCCTTACCCGTCAAGAGCCATCTAGAAGAATAATGGGGATAATTTTCAACTATAGTTTGAATCCATTTGGATTGAATGTCAGTTCCGTTATTAATTGCACGCGAAAGTACGCCTTTACTCGCTCCTATCGAGCGTTCAAAAGCGGTGATTGTAAGTCCTTCTTTCCGCGAAATTTCTTCAATTCTTGATAAAATATTACCCATCAGATGAAAATTTTCTTCATTTTTCTTTGTTGGTTGAAAATTATTTCTTATCTTTGCAGCGGGTTTTATTCAAAACTGCGCGGCAAAGATACAAAAAAGCCGTGAGAAAGAAGAATAAATTAATAAGGTTTAAGAATTATGGTTGTAGACATTGAAAGGATTAGAAAGGGAACGGGAGCCGTTTTAACAGGTGCTGGGCTATTCTGTCAACTGTTACGGGAGTCCCGAGCTGGTGTTCAGGAAATACAGCGTCCACAATTTGATGGAACTGAGTTCGGGAGATTGCTGGATGCTGCTGAGCGCGGAGATACAGGAGGTCTGTATGAGTGTATAGGTCGGATAGAGTATCTGTTCCTTCAAGGTAATCGGTTATTCGTACATTCTGGACCCACACGTACTGAACTTCTTTCAGGCGTGCGAGACTTTCTAAGATATTTCGGGCTAAAGGCCGAT
Organism: Bacteroidales bacterium; assembly: GCA_017445425.1. Lineage (GTDB taxonomy): Bacteria > Bacteroidota > Bacteroidia > Bacteroidales > UBA932 > Equibacterium. Next base: position 1,962 of record JAFSUF010000078.1, read on the forward strand.
ACTCAGATGCTGCAAGGCTACCGGCGTAGCGTACCACGTAGCGCATTTCCCAGGGTTTGATGTCTTTGTCCATAAAGATGTTGTTTTATTGAAAACTGCGCGGCAAAAATACAAAAAAGGCCGCAGAAAAAAGAATATTAACGGTTAAAAATAAGAATTATGTTACAAAATGAATTTGAAGAAAGGACAAAACTCAGCATTACTGCTTATGAGTTCAACGGTATCAATGCGCTTTATATGGCGTGTGGGGATGGCATCGACAAAGATGTGTTCTGCAAGTTGTATATGTCTTTTGAAGGCCGTCTGGAATTGCTGCACATGATTGAGCGAGAGCACCAGCGGATGAAGGATGCTTTGGATGAACACAAGTTGCTTTTAAAGGAGGCTAACGAGATCAGGAGTGAGGCTGCTGATGCGATGCTGGAGATTGAGCAAGGACTTCTCGACGGCGGAACCGTCGAGCACACTACACGGGAGGTGTTTGCCGCTGAGCTGCTTGACCGTAAAGCATGGTGGCTTGTAGGTCCTAAGGAGGTTGTGCTTAGGAAGATCAAGATTGGCATGACACTGACTGAGAAAGATCTAAACTATATCACTGAGAATCTTAAGTAATCATCAAAATAGTTACAGTTATGGATAGGAGAATTAAAGTTAGTGACGACTTGCGCAGGAAGATTGCCAAGGCGTTCGGAGTGACGGAAACGACAGTGCGCAATGCCCTGCGGTATGATGCCAAGAAGGGTCAGACTGAGACCGCTGTTAAAATTAGGGCGATGGCTCTTCAGAACGGCGGTGTGCTGAGTATTACTTTACCTGAGTGTGAGACCATCCACGACGAGGGTACCGGCGAGATGGTGCAGACATTCGGCAATGGTGCCAAGCTGACTATCAACAAGAATACCGGCTATGCCGTGGTGAGATATCCGAACGGGGATCCTCACATGGGCTGGAAAGATGTGACCGTCAGGCAGATTCCGGTGCTGCAGGAGATAGCGGCATCGCTTTAACAGCTGCTGTGACACAGCAGCATACAGAACAATAACGACAAAGGATTACACTTATTAAACGGATAAGGATATGTTAGAATATTACGGCAACGTGGCTTGTGTGAGTTATGAAGACCTGGTGGGCAATGGCATCATGACGGCCGGCAACCTTCAGAAGATGGCTCAGAGGGGCCGTCTGAAGGTAGTGCGGCGTGGTGGAGGATCATCAAAGAACTACGCCCTCGTTGCCGTTGACTCCTTGCCTGATAAGTATAAAGCTCAGGTGCGGGCCCTGTACCCGGACGGGAACCGCACACGCCTGATGGAGTGGGTCAAGAAGAACTACGAGCGCGACGCGGCAGCCTATTCGTTTTTCTTCGACAAGCGGAATACCGGTGTGGACCTGCCGGCAGACAAAGTGAAGGAATACACCATCAACGCCTCCGTGCTTAACTGTTGCATCAAACTATACAACAGGGCATCGATGTGCCAGAAGATGTTTGGGAACCGCTATAATTGGGATGAAATGACGGCTGCGATTGACTGCCTGCGTGAGTTGTATGGTCACACACTTCCGGCCTCAACCATGCGTTTCAGAAAAAAGGTTGCCGAGTATAAGCGCGACGGGTATATCTGCCTTGTCAGCGGCAAGTTCGGAAACCAGTGTGCCCGCAAGGTGGACCACAGAACAGAGCGCCTAATCCTGGGCATTGCCGTGTTGCCCAACAAGCCGTTCAACACGAACGTGGCAGAACTGTATAATATGTTCGTGTGCGGGGAACTGGACGTCTATGATCCTGAGAGCGGCGAACTGTTCAACCCCGACGACTTCACCGACAGGAACGGTGAGCCGATGGTGCTGAGCGAGACCACTATCAACAATTATCTGAACATGCCCAAGAACCGGGTGCTGGTAGACCATCTGCAGATGTCGTGGACCACTTACATGCACGAGGTGATGCCGCATGTTCACCGCCATGCGCCGGAGTTCTCGTTCTCGAAGATCAGCTTCGACGACCGCGATCTTCCCCGCAAGTTGAAGGACACCAAGCAGCGCCCCAAGGCTTACTGCGCTTATGACGTGGCCAGTCAGTGTGTTGTCGGCTATGCCTACAACCGCAATAAGAACACAGACCTGGTGATTGACTGTTTCCGTTCATTGTTCCATCTGATAGAGCGTAATGGCTGGGGCTGTCCGGCTCAGGTAGAGGTTGAGAACCACCTTATGAGCCAGTGGCGAGACTCATTCCTGAAGGCTGGTA
>JAFSUF010000079.1 GCA_017445425.1 Bacteroidales bacterium
ATAGCGCCGGCATCGGTGTTACCTGTGCGGCCTTTTTGCCTGGCAGGTTGCACGTGTGGTGGCTGCAAGCGCTCTGGATGCCGCTCTCTGCAACCTGAGATAGTTAAGGTGGGTACATCCACAGGGTTTTGCGAGTGATCCCCCCTCGCCGCTACGCTGCGGCCCCCCAGGGAGCAGGGGCCGCTCGTCCTTAGCCCCGCCGCCCCACAAAAAAAGCAACCTTTCGGTTGCTTCTCCTGCGGTGCGGACGAGACTCGAACTCGCGACCCCCGGCGTGACAGGCCGGTATTCTAACCAGCTGAACTACCGCACCATTTGTTTGGTTTCCCAAACGGGACTGCAAATATAGATTTATTATTTGATTATCCAAAGTTTTTTCTGAAAAAACTGAAGTGGACGTTGCCGTATTTCTTCTCCTTGAGGAATCCGGGCTCGGCGGCAAAACCGTATTCTGCTCCGTGTTCCAGGATAAAAAGTCCGTCATCTTTCATAAAACCGGCGCCAAGGACCTTAGAAGGGAGTGTATCGAGGCCGTTAAGGGCATAGGGCGGGTCTGCGAAAACCAGGTCAAACTGTTTGGTGCAGATGGGTAGGAAGTCAAATACGTTGTGATGCACTACTTGCATGCCGTCTACGCCAAGCGCAGCCGTGGTCTTTTTTATGAAATTGGCGTTGACCGGGTTCATCTCCACAGCCACTATGTCGCGGCAGCCGCGGGAGGCCATCTCAAAACTGATGCTGCCAGTGCCGGAGAAGAGGTCCAGGAAGGTTGTCTGCTCAAAATCTATCATCCCTGCAAGTATGTTGAACAGCCCCTCCTTGGCAAAATCGGTGGTGGGGCGGGCCTGATAGCCTGCCGGAGGATTGATGCTCTTGCCACGCAGCGATCCTGATATTATCCTCATAACATTTAAAAACAAAAAGCCGCCGGCGAAATGCAGGCGGCTTTTGTGGAACTTATGCCCGCTTCTGTGGGATTATTCCCAGTTGCCAGCGTTGTTGTTAGGGTTCTCTATGCTGCCCACCTGGAGGCCGGGATAGCGGTCGGTCTCTATACGGTCGTAGTAGAGGTTTACGAGCAGCTGGTGGTCCATGCCGTTGAGCAGTTTTATATAGGGCACCTGTGCCTCGAACAGGGGAACATCAACGCCAGAAACTTCTTTGATGGTGGCGTGCATAAGGATGGTGTCGCCATCAGTGAAGGGGATGTATTTGAGGTCCTCTGCCTTGAAGTCGGGCCTGTTCTTGAGCAGGGTGTCCCTTACGGGGATCTCAATAGCTTCACGCTTTACAAGATTCATTGCCACTGCAACGGAGTCGTCCATGGAACCGATGGAACGGATAACGGTCATCTTGCCGTTATTGTAGAAATCAATGAGAGTGTCAATGCAAGGGGCAAATTTGCCGTTCACATTCTTGTATGCTACCTGCAGGGTGCGGATGTCTTTGAGTTTTACAATGGCTGCAGCCTCTCTGACAGCTTTCTCTTTGTTGAATTTCACAGGTTGCTGAATGCTCTTGACAAGCAGGAACACAAGCACCAGGATGATGATTGGGAATACGATGTAAGTGAGAACCTTTTTCATATTTATGCGTAATTATAATCCGCGGAATGTCCAAATAACTCTCAAAAGTAAAAAATATATTTAGTGCTTGCAAGATATTTTTAATTTTGCAGTTATAAACATTGTGAAAAGATGCGTGTAACCATCAATGAGGACAAACTGCACAGTATGGTCTGTTCTGCAGGCAATATCGTGATTTTTGGTCACGAGAATCCGGATGGTGACTCAATCGGCAGTGCTGTCGGGATGTATCATTATCTCACGGACATCGGTAAAAGAGCGCACATCGTCATTGCCAGCCGCCTGCCGGACAATTTAGACATTCTGATACCAGAAGGGTCGATTTCTTACTATAGTGAAGACGCTTCTGCATGCGGGCAGGCAATTGCGGCTGCGGATCTTCTGATATTTCTGGATATGAACGGAGTGGACCGCGCCGGCGCCGTTTCAAAAGTAGTGGACAGTTCCGCTGCGGGCGTGCACAAAGTGCTGATAGACCACCACCTGGGTCCAAAGGTCGAGGAGTTTGACGTGGTGATATCAGATACCGAGGTCTCGTCTGCCTGCGAACTTCTATATCAGGTGCTGTTGCAGCAGAGCGGCGTGGATGGTGACATCCGGAAACTCTCCATAGAGTGTGTCACCGCCATTATGGCCGGCATCCTCACCGATACCAACAATTTTGCGAACAGCGTTTATCCATCTACATATCTGGCTGTGTCTGCACTGCAGGCGAGGGGAGTGGACAGGGATTCCCTGTACGACGCTGTTTTCCGGTCGTATTCACGTTCCCGGATGCGCCTGATGGGTTATATGCTGAAGGACAATATGCGTTTCCTGGATCCATGCGTGGCCTTTTTTACCCTTAGCATGGCGGAGAAGGAGACATATGGTTTTTTGCGTGGCGACAGCGAGGGATTTGTAAATTTGCCTCTCTCTATCAAGGATGTACAGATGACAGCCTTGTTTACTGAAGATGTCGGTTACATAAAAGTTTCCCTTCGCAGCAAAGGAAATATCGATGTGAACGATTTTGCGCACAGATATTGCAATGGAGGGGGACATAAGAATGCTTCCGGAGGCAAGTTATATATGCCGCTGGAGCAGGTGCCGGATTATTTTGAGTGTAAAGTCAAGGAGTTTTTTGCGCAATGAAAAGGTTGTCATACATATTGGCCCTTGTATTATTGCTGAGCAGCTGCGAAAGCCAGCTGGCTAACACGGCCATTACACAGGACGAGAAGATTACCAGTTTTATTGAGTCCAAATACCCTGATACGCCGGTTATTTTCAACGGCGGCGTAAACCGCATTGTTTTGGAAGAGGGAGACAGCACCCATTTCGCCGTCCCCGGAGACCTGGTTAACTTCTCATACGTGGGTTACCTGTTCAGCGGTAGCATCGGCAGTGCATTCACCAGCGGGGATGCTATCCACATCCTTGGCGAGCGGGAGATGATTCAAGGGTTGGAATTGGGTATTGAAGGGATGTGCCCCGGAGAGAAATCGTATATTGTTTTCTCCTGCAAATATGGTTATGACAATACAGTGGCCGGCATCGGACGTGACCAGGCGCTGCTTTTTGAAGTTTTAATGAATGATATCAAACCACAATAATGAGTAAAATATTCAGAACAGTTGTGGCGTTAGCGGCTATTGTTGCATTGGCTGTTTCTTGCGCCGAATATGAAACGGAAGATAATCTCACCGCACAGAAGCGTATCCGCGAGGCTTGGATGAGGGTCAACAAAGGGGGCGTGGTCGATGTTGACGAGAACGGGCTCTATGTCTTTGAAAAGACAATCGGAGACGGTGCTGTGATTGGCGACACATCTTATGTGATGATAGACTATGTGGCCCGCGACCTTGAAGGCAACTACACCCTATATACGACGGAAGAGATGGCCCGCAAGATGGGTACCTACAGTGCTACAAGTTATTATAGCCCGGAAATCTTGCAATTTGGTAATTACAAGATGTACACTCCTGTCGAGAACTTTATAAAGACCCTGAACGCAGGCGGTTCCGCCAGTTTCCTGCTTCCGCCGGAGGCCACTACATACGATTATCCCAAGGAGCTTAAGAAGTATTATAAGTCATACGGCAACGATGGTACCGAACCGGCTTTGACCCAGAACTACATCTATGACCTCAAGGTCGTGGAGGTGGTGAATGATATGAACAAATATCAGATTGACAAACTTGATAAATTCGCGCAAGAGCATTACCCCGGGCTTGATTCTATATGCGAAGGGTTTTATATGCTCAAGCTCAAGACGAGCGATAATGCGGCCGACACCATCCCCAGTGCCACCAGCGTAAAGGTCCGCTATGTCGCCAAATTACTTGATGGATTCTGCTTTGACACCAATATCCAGGATACCGCCAAGGTATATGGTCTGTACAAGACGGGCAATACCTACGATGCTCTGTCGGTGACCTATTACCCCAACGGTTATACAATCAACAGCGATGGCTCTAAGACCTACAGCAGCGATGTGATCAAGGGTTTTGCAATGACTGTGGGCCGGATGAAGTATTCAGAGGAGGCTGTCGCCTTTTTCTGGTCTAATCTGGCTTATGAATCTGCATCCTCCGACTCATATCCCGCCTACGCCCCCATGTGTTTCTTCATTCACGTGGAGGATAAGGATTAGCTGACTTATTACGGGGTATGCGAGGTGTAATGAGGCTGTCCCGGCTGATGGCCGGACTGTTTTCCCTTTCCGTTCTCTTCTTATCTGTTTCCGGTTGGTCGCAGTGTGCATGTGACAGCATCTTGGCTGATATCACTATTCCCCTTCAGGAGAAGGTCTCACTAAGATTTTTTGGCGCTGATGAACCTGTCTGGGGGGTCCAGATAGGATGTGACACGTTGCATATTGTCCCCGGCCGTATAGATTCGCTTGGGGCTGCAATACTTTTGAGCGATGGGACAGAAAGCGGAGAGCTCCGCGTCAAGGCCGACTCGACATTCCTGTCATATTTCCTGAAATTCGACAGAGGCGTCCTCTCCCGTTTCTGGCTGAAGGGCGGCTGGACTTCCGAGTTTTTCTTTTCTGACAGCGTGCAGCGTGTGAGCAGCATCTTTCATCGGGACGGCGACGGCCATCTGGTGAGCCGGCTGGATTACAGCTATGCAGGGGGAGAGGATGACAGGACCGTTACTACTACAATAAGCGACAGCACCGGGGTCTTGCGCAGTACTGTGGACCTCTACCGCGACGGCCTTTTAATGCAAAAGGATGATTATTCTGCAGACGGAAAACCGCTCAGGCACACGGTCTTCCCTAATGAAGACGGCATGCCCTGCAGTTTGAGCGGACGCTCCCGTTTGCTCCGGGCATACGATTATTCATATCTGCATCCTGAGATCGAGGTCGATGCCCAGTCGGGGGAAGATTTCCTGTTTGATGAAGACGGGTGCTATCTCGCCAGGGTACAACTTCCATCAACGGCTGGCTGTGTAATATATCCGCTTGGATATGGGGCAGAAACTATTGTCGCCCGGCTTGCAGACCCGGTGCGGGATCTCGGGAGCATCTGTGCGGACACTCGCCTGCGCCTGGTTACAGGCGAGCGTATCAGGAGCAGCCTGAACCGTGTCGGGGTTATGCCGGGCGATTGGTGCTTTGGTTTTGTGCGTGGTTTTATCTTCCTTGCCCTCAATAGCAATTATGGTCAGAGGCTTGACTTTGCGAGGACCGGTCTCCATGATATCCACCCCAATGAGTTCTATCTGACTCACAGTTCAAAAGAGGGGTATGTTGCGCACAATATATACAATTTCGGGAACTTCCTGTGGGGAACCGCTGCCCATGGGGTGGGGGTGCCGCTTTTCATTGCAAGATTGGGCTCCCACGTAAGTAACTTTTACCATACCAGAGGCCATCTGGACGCTGCCGATGACCAGTTCTCAATCAGTTGTGGCCATCACTGGGACTACCTTACAGTTACATACTAAATAACTATCCGAGATTATCTTACAAACAAGAAGAGGCAACCTGATGGCTGCCTCTTTCTGTTTCATATATAATGCTTATTTGACCTCCTCGAAGTCGACATCTTCGGCGGTGCCGTTGGTGTCGGAGCTGCCGCCCTGAGGACCGGAGCCGGGGTTAGCGCCGCCGCCGAAGCCTGCATCACCAGGGTTGAAACCTGCGCCGCCAGGATTAAAGCCTGCGCCGGGACCTGCCTGTCCGGCCTGCGCTGCGCGGGCCATATCCTCGCTGGCCGCATGCCATGCTGCTTCAAGAGCCTGGTTGGCTGCATCAATCTTGTCGGTGGGAACGCTGCGGCCGGCATCGTACTCGTCCTTGGCAATCTTGTGGGCATCCTTGAGCTGCTGGAGTGCGCTGTCTATAGCACCGCGCTTGTCGGCAGGTATCTTATCGCCGTATTCCTTCAGGTTCTTCTCAGTCTGGAAAATCATCGCATCGGCGGCGTTGATCTTGTCCACAAGTTCCTTCTTTGCCTTGTCGGCAGCCTCGTTGGCCTTGGCCTCATCACGCATGCGCTTGATTTCGTCATCGGACAGGCCGGAAGATGCCTCAATCCGGATCTTCTGCTCCTTGCCGGTGGATTTATCCTTGGCAGATACGTTCAAGATACCGTTGGCATCGATATCAAAGGTAACCTCGATCTGAGGTATGCCGCGAGGTGCGGGAGCGATGCCGTCCAGGTTGAAGACGCCGATCTGCTTGTTGTCGCGGGCCATCGGACGCTCACCCTGCAGCACGTTGATCTGTACTGAAGGCTGGTTGTCAGAAGCGGTGGAGAATACCTCGCTCTTGCGGGTAGGGATAGTGGTGTTGGCGTCGATCAGCTTTGTCATCACGCCGCCGAGGGTCTCGATACCGAGGCTCAGCGGAGTCACATCGAGCAGGAGGACATCCTTGACCTCACCGGTAAGGACACCGCCCTGGATTGCAGCACCCACTGCCACAACCTCATCGGGGTTGACACCCTTGTTGGGCACCTTGCCGAAGAACTTCTCTACAATCTGCTGGATTGCAGGGATACGGGTGGAACCGCCCACGAGCA
>JAFSUF010000080.1 GCA_017445425.1 Bacteroidales bacterium
AACGAACGACTGATTATGCATAACTGTCTGATTTACAGACAAAGTTACGATTCAAAACCGTTTACTCCTCAAACACCTCCTAACTATCTAACTATCAATATTTTCAAAGACCTATATATAAATTTTTAGTGGACACTAATGTCCTTTTTCACAAATTTACACAAACTGCCAATAATTCGTGATAGCTTTGCGTTATATATGTGGTTGAATAATTAAACAAACAACAACATGAGCTGGAACAACTTAATAGACACCTTGATTCCTATCGGAGTCTGCGTAGTACTTCCGATTTTTATCGTATGGCTGAACCTCCGGGCCAAGATGAATGAGACCAACCGCAAGGCGGAGGTTATGCTAAAGGCCATAGAGGCTGGCAAAGAGGTAGACGCAGATTACTTTAAACCTGAAGGGAAAGCAAAGACTGTCAAAGGGCAGCTGCTTGGCAAACTGACAGGGGCATGCATAACTTTTCTCATAGGTGCCCTTGTGATGACAATTGTATTATGTATGTCTGCACAGGAAAAAATCGATTCTGAAGCGACGCTTGGATTCGCTGTGTTCGGCGGGATTATGATTGCCATAGGAGTGGCTCTCTTCATCGCATTCTTCGTTGGCAAAAAGATGCTTGCAAAGGAGATGGAGGCAGAAGAGATGCGTCTTTCAGAGAATCAGCAACTGCAGAATCCCCGATAAATGACCAGGGAGCAGTTCATCGCCGAAGTGAGGGCGTGCCAGGGGTCGCTCAGGCGGTTCCTGGCATCGCTGTGCGGTGGTGACAGCTCCCGTGCCGACGACATCGCCCAGGAGGCGTTGGTAAAAGCATATGTCAATTCCGACAGTTTCACCGGCAATTTCAAGGCGTGGCTCTTCCGCATCGCATACAACTGCTTCATAGACGCTACCCGCCGCACGCCGCTACCATCGGTGGATATAGATGCACCGGCCGCGACCCGGATACAGTCGGCCTCAGAGAGCGAAGAGGCCGCCTTCCGTCGCGAAGAGCTGCAGCGGGCGCTGACGCTGATTCCAGAAAAAGAGCGCACCGCCATCGTCCTCCATTACTTTGAAGATTTGCCCGCGAAGGATATCGCCGCAATCATGCGCGCACCCATCGGGAGCGTACTGTACTGGCTCTCATCGGGCCGCAAACATCTGAAAAATCACATACGGCTATGAACGATCTAGAACAATATCTCAGGGAGAACAAGCCTCTGGAGCCCGCCGAAGGGGATTTTATGATAGAGGCCAATTCTCGGTTGGCAGCTGTGGAAGAGATTAAGCGCGCAGTGGCCGCAGAACGCAGGCACAGCCGGGCGGTAATGATGGCTTCCCTGGCGGCCGGACTGATGCTGGGCTGCCTTGTAACCGCTTTCGTACTGCTCCACCCCGTGGCACCCGGTGCATTCGGCACACAATTCATAGCCAAACTCTCCCTTTTCCTGCAAGGCTGGGCAAGATACCTTGTAATGCTGCTGATAGCCGGCGGCGCCATCGCCCTCGGCCTCGCCTTCCTATCCCCCAAAAGACGGTAATTACAATATCTGCAATGCGATATGCGCGCAGGCCTCGGCGTCGGCGAGTGCGTGATGATGGTTCACAAGGTCATAACCGCAGGCTGCGGCCACCGTCTGCAGCTGGTGATCGGGCAGTTGCCGGCCAAAATGCCGGCGCGACGCTGCCAAAGTATCGAAAAACTGATAATCAGGATAGTCCATCTGATAGACGCGGAAGGCGGCTTTAAGGCATCCTTCGTCAAAGCGGGCGTTGTGGGCCACCAGCGGCAGCTCCTCTATGAGCGGGGCGATCTTTTCCCAGACAAACGGAAACACCGGGGCATCCTCCGTATCCACTGCAGACAGGCCATGCACCCGCTGACAGAACCACTTGTAATACTCAGGCTCCGGATGGATCAGGCTGTAAAAAGAATCCTCGACGCACCCTCCGCGCACAACCACCACCCCCACACTGCATACACTGCTGGGGCACTCATTGGCCGTCTCAAAATCTATCGCGGCGAAGTCAGTCAACCTGCTCATAATCAACAAACCCTGCGGGGACAGACTTTTCAGCATCCTATGATCCACTTGCTTCCCGGAACCCTGGAAAGCAGGCTGGTTGTGACTGCGCAGCAGATATAAGTCAGGACGGCAATCGCCGGAACGGCCAGCCACACGGGGATGGCAGGCGATGCGGGGCTGCCACCTATGATCCAGGATGCGATGGGCGCCAGGAACAGCAGGTGCATCAGGTACATGCCGAATGAGTACTTGGACAGGGCGGCTATGAGTCTCGGCGTTTGCGCCTTCCCGATGCACGAGAAGACCAGGAAGATGCCGGATGTGGCCAGCAGCACGTTGGGCGTGCAGAACTCCCAGGCCCACTCCAGTGCGGGAGTGTCAATCATCTGCCCCGGCACGCCTTTATACCAGAAAGACCAGCCTGTGAAAGCCGCCCCCACTATAAAGCAAATCAAACCCACAATGAGTTTGCGGCTGCGAGTCCAGTTCAGGTGGTAATGTATATAGTGCGCAAGCACAAGGTAGCCCAGGAAGCCGGAGCAATACCAGAGCGCCCCGAAGCCGTTCCAGAAACACTCTCCCCACACCTCGGCGGTAATGAACCGGTGAATCCAGGGGATGAAGGTGGATACCACAAAGAGCCCCAGAAAGATGCGCTCTTCCCTGGCGGACGCCTTTTCCAGCCAGGGCGAAACAATCGGGATAATCAGGTAAAGACTGATCAGCGGATACATAAACCACAGATGCCCCGCCATAGACGGAAAGTTGAACGGCAGGCGCTTGAGGTCGGCCAGCGACTGCTCCCAGGTCATACCGCCCCAGGCCAGCGGCAGGAAGGTGTAGATGAGCATAAACGCCAGCATCGGCGGCAGGATGCGCAAAAAGCGCCGCCTATAGAATTGCGTCATAGTCTGCCCCGGCTTCAGCGGCACCAGCAGGAATGCCGACACAATCATAAACAGCGGCACGCTGACCCTGCCCAGGAATCCGTCGTAAAAAGCCACCCAGAACCGGTTGGCCTCATTTGCCAACATTGAAACGCTGCCCGCCAGCCCCGACGCCGCCTCCGCCGCATAAAAATTCTCCGCCGCGTGGACAAGCATCACCAGAAAACACGCAATGACACGGATATAGTCTATAAATACAATGCGCCTCATAATAGATTACTAATTGCACCGTAAAAATACCGCAATATTCTGAAAGATTTGAGAAAACTTTGCCGGCAACTGACCCTGCCAGATTTTGGCAGTAAGGCACATTACTTTTGCACAAAACTGCAATGGTATTATTTGTTCGAGTCCACAGGAAATCGGGAATGCGACTCGCGACTAAAGACCAAAATAACTATAGGATAACGGACAGCCGGGGACAAATGACTTTATCCCTTCGCTGATGCGCAGCTGCATTTCGGGGCGGGGATGTCTTTGCCCATTGGTATAATGGCTCAATTGCTGCTCTGCAATTCCATTTCTCTAGCCAGAGACTTCCTGACGATGTAATTGTCGGCATATTTCAATTGGGCTCGAGTAGTAAGTTCGTATACAGGCTCCCATTCTCCTGTCAATTCGACGGGGACAGGGTATCTTTCTTCAAGCAGTCCCTCTACGTGGAATCGCAGGGCATCTACAATATTCTGCTTTACCTCTTAGAGTGTCTAGCCTGTTGCAACACACGCAATATCCTCATTTTCAGGTGCTGCGCAAATATTTCCGAGCACCCGGTCAACTTTGATGATTACCTTATTATTCTGCTAAGTAATACAGTATGTTTTGCCGTGAAGAATATTTCTACGGTTCATCTACAATTATTTCTATTTCTAAAAAAGAATATCTCTTTTTTTGAAAACGGCATCGAACTGCCCCCTTTGGAACTCGATATCTGGGATATCAACCACCTACCAGTGTCAACAATTGCAGTCTTTTCGTTTTACTCCTTTTTTCAATACCTTTGGGGTATGAGAATTATTTGAGTTGAACCAATGAATAAACTGATACTGATTATGGCGATGATGATGGCTGGCGCAGCGCCGGGCACACCGACGGAGCAAGCGCAAACGATGACGCAGACGGAGCAGGCGCAGCAGGCGGCCCTGAATCAGCAAACGGCGCAAGCCCCGCAGGAAGAGGACCCCGATGCAAAATACGGCGCGGAGCTGCTGAAACCCGGCGCGGTGGCGCCGGACTTTACCCTGAATGACCTGGACGGCTTCCCTGTGAGGCTGGGCGAACTGCTCGGGAAGCGCGTAGTGCTGGTGTTCTGGGCATCGTGGTGCCCCGACTGTCGTGCAGAGGTACCCGATCTGAAGGCTATGTACGCAGAGGCCGATCCGGACAAAGTGTCTTTCGTCTCGGTATCTTACGACCGTGACTTTGCCGCGCTCAAGAAGTTTGCCGCGGATAACGCCCTGCCGGGCATACAACTGTTCGATCCCGCCGGAAAAAAGGAATCAAAGATTGGTGCAGACTATCACGTGAAGTGGATTCCTTCACTGTACCTGATTGATGAGAATGGCCGTATAGAGCTCGGCACAGTGGTGGCCTCCAAAGTGGCAGCGGCGCTCCGGGGCGCATCCGCTCCTGGCATCAAAGCCATCCCCGGCAGGGAGCTCTGCACGGATGAAAGCTGCGAATTATAAATACAAAACTATATATTATGCTTAAGATTGGCGACAAGATGCCCTCATTCGAGGTAATGGACCAGGACGGCAATATGGTCAGCAGCAAGGAGTTTATCGGCAACGGCAGCAAGACCGTCATCTACTTTTATCCTAAGGACAACACATCGGGCTGCACCGCAGAGGCGTGCAGTTTCCGCGACAATTATGCTGAGCTTACCGCCGCCGGCTACAATGTGGTCGGGGTGAGCAAAGACAGCACCAAAAGCCACAGCGGCTTCCGCGCAAAATATGAGCTGCCGTTCCGCCTGCTGGCCGACACATCGCTCAAGATGCTGCAGGATTTTGGCGCCTGGGGCGAGAAAAAGATGTATGGCAAGACCACTATGGGCACGCTGCGGCGCACATTCATTTTTAACGAGGACGGCATACTGGAGCGCATCATAGAGAAGGTGGATACCAAAAATGCCGCCGGGCAGATTCTGGAAGGATAAATCAATACCGACATATAGACATATGACTATGAAAAAATCGCATTGTTGATTCTGGCCGCGATGGCCTCAATGACCGTGACCTCCTGCAAATGCTGCAGTGATAAATGCAAGAAAGACGGCAACGCCGAATGCTGCAAGGCAGCAGATGCAGTCAGCGCCGTGGAGAAATATCTTGTTGACGAAATCGCTCCCTGCTATACCCCGGGCGAGGTCAATATACCCGTGACCATTTATTCCAAGGTGGACGAGAGCGATCCGGAGGATGTAACCGTGCTGGGAGATTTCTGGATTTTGAATTACAACCAGGCGGGCGACACGCTCAAGTGCGTCTCCGGCGGCAACCATTCCGGCCTGCTTCATCTTAAGAAGGGCGAGGACGGCGGCTACATAGTGACTGATTTTGACCAGGTGGCCGACGGCAGCGACAACCTGCCCAGTGCACGGCGAATCTTTGGCGACCTGTTTGACGAATACGCTTCAATCCACTCCAATCAGGACTTCCGCGACAGCATCATAAACTGTGCAATCACCGATTTCACAATCAAAAACGGGCTGGACGTGAACTACTATCAGGACTACGGCTGGCCCGCAATCAAAATTAACCGCTGATGGCCGGAGGAAGTATGACAGCGCTCGTGACTGGCGCCTCCCGCGGCATCGGGCTTGCCATTGCCCGCGAACTGGCCGGTGTTGGATATAACCTGGCGCTGGTTGCGCGCAGCGAAGATGCCCTAGAGCGGGTGGCGGCGGAGATTACCGCTGCAACTGGGACGCGTGGTGCTTCCGAAGCCGGCGCCTCCTGTAATGATACAACCGACTGCCCCATCCGGGTGAAAACCATCGCCGCCGACCTGGCGCAAGAGGAATCATACAATCGCATCGTGTCAGAAACCGTGGCCGCATTCGGCGGCATCGACCTGCTGGTGAATTGCGCCGGACTGGCGCAGCAGGGAAGTTTCACGGAGGTGGTTCCGGAAGAATGGGACAAAATATTCGCCGTCAACGCCAAGGCCCCTTTCTTCATCTGTAAGGAGGCGCTCCCCTATCTTAAACAGTCGCAAAAGCCCATCATCATCAACATCGCGTCCGTTGTAGGCTTCAAGGGATATATCAACCAGAGCGTTTACTCATCCAGCAAGCACGCCCTCACCGGCTTTACCAAGGTGCTGGCCAAAGAGGTGCAGCCCTTCGGCATCCGCGTCCACCTGATATCTCCCGGCGGCGTCGCAACCGAGATGGTCACAAAGATGCGTCCCGACATCAAGGCGGACGAGTTGCTGCAGCCAGAAGAGATTGCAGAGATTGTCCGCTTCCTGGTCACCCGCAAGGGGCGCGGCACGATAGACCAGTTCTACTTGCGCCGCTACTCCTCGCTGGCATTCGATTAGCGCAGTTTAAGCACTTTGCTTTCAAACGGAATCGGATAAGTCGATATCCAGACAGAGGGCTTGATCTGGTCCGAGGTAGCAGCCACGGCCCATACCTCCAGGGTCTTGCCCTTCAGATCTTCTGTCAAAGGGTAGTAATAGGTGTAGTTGCCCTCAGTATCGTTGAGCCAGACCTCCCAGCCGTAAGGGTCACAACTATATGACGGTGCGCGGTCGGGACAGCCGTGCCACTGCCCGTCTATCTTGAGGGCTGCCCATGCCCCTTCCCGCTCAAACTTGCCGTCCAGGGCTATGCACAAATATGCGCCTGAGGGGATTTCGTCAAGGCAGACCTCCCCTTGCCAGGTGTATCCCTTCCAGTTGTCGCCAGCCTCGTTCTTCTTTACCCAGTAAGTCGGGAACAGGTTGGTGGCGCGCCAACTGCTGCGGTCCACCGGCGCTCCGCCCCGGTATCCACGGATTTCAGTGATACGCAGCGGAGTGAAGTCGAGTTTGAAATAACGGAACGGACCCGCTGAGCTCAAATCGACAACTGAGCGTATGTCACTCAGGAAAGTTATCGGCTTCCAACTCGTCAGGTCAGGGGAAACCCAAGCCGTGGCCCCCTCCTCTATATAATATGGCAGCAGGGAGAACTCGTCGTAGGTGTCAATCTCCATCGAATCCATCTCCGCAACTTCGCCCAGATCCAGGCAGAGCGATGTTGTGAACGGCTTGAAAAAGCCGTCGCGGATGGCCACAGAGAATGATGTGTTAGGGTCGTCGTCAAACATAAAGCGGTCCCAGCAGTCGCGGATTGCAAACGAACGCTGGTTGAAAAGGGCATCGCGGGCCGCCTGAACCTGGGGTATGGCGGTGGAGCCGGAGCGCTCCAGGGAGCGGAGCTCCAGGGCATTGTTATCTGCCGCATAGGTCATGGCATCGTAGATGCACTGCCCCTCGGCAGGATACTCCACCCGCTGCATGTCCGCGAGCTTGCGATGGTACTCCCGCTTGAGCGGTTCGCCGGGGAACTTTACTTTGAAAGAACCTCCCCGAGCAATTGAAGAGTTCGCCTTCCCGTCCAGAGTGGCATTGCGGAACCTTACAGTGCCCTTCTCCACCTTTGCGGTGTATGTTTTGCCAGGCATACCCAGTAACTTGACCTCCACTTCATCGCCAACCTTGTCATTTACAATCTGGTACGGTATTCCGCTGAGCGCCACCTTGTCCTTTTCCGGGACGGTGGTGAGCTTTATAAGCGCTGCGCGGAACGGCAGCACCTCAACCTCGATGGTCTGGCCATATTTGTGATTGCCCAGATCGTAAATATACGGGTGATACTGGCGGACCTTGACCTTGGAAGCTTTGTCCAGTCCGGTGGATTCATCCAGACGAACAGTATATTTCACCGGCTCCCAGGTGAGGTTTCGCAGGGTCAGGAAGCGGGTGGAGCCGTCTCCGCGGCTCAAAGCCTCGGGACCATACTGCTCCTCCGGCAGCCTGAACCCGTTAACCAGAATGTCGCGATACCGGCGGTGGAGATTATAGATGAAAGCCAACATCGGATACTCATCGTCGCGCAGCAGCCAGGGGTTGGCATATATCTGCGGCGCCATAATCAGCTCCCGGCCAAATGCCTGCAGGATCAGGTCATCCTCCCAGTAATCCAGGCAGGAAGAGAGGCAGACGCCATGATCCTCCGTCAGACGGGTGAGGTTCTCCGGCGCCTTGCGCGAGATGGCCTGTCCGCGATGGTGAGGTGCTGTCATAGTATTGGTCATAAAGACATCGATATATGTCTCGTCGCCGCCCAGGAGATATGTCGTGGAATATTTTGTTCCGGGGCCAAGTTTCAGGCGGTGGTTAAGCAGCACAAAATCGGGCCGTATCTCACGCACCTTGGCCATCATCTGCTCAAAATTGTCATATTTCGAGGGGCGCAGCTGGCCGCAGACGCCATCCATCTTGAAAAGTCCCAGATTGTAATCGCGGACAAACTCCCAAACCATATCCATACGCTCTGCAGCCTCCTCCGGGGTGTCGCCAAAACCGTCTGGACCTCCCCATACACCCAGGCTTGCGCCAAAACCCGCCGCCTTGTCGCGAATGGGTGCCAGGCCGTGGGGATATTGATTTTTAAAGCGTTCAGAGCGGGTCGAACCATAGAAATGACGGCCGTCCAGCATCCCGGCGTCGAACGCAAAGATATCCAGCTCCATGCCGTAGGTATCATGCAGCCACTGGAAGAAGTCCAGCTCGGCATAGGTCTGCTCTTCACTGGGGCCCTCGTTGGTATGGCTCATCCAGGTGAAATACTCTGCCTTGGAGGGGGTCTTCTCGTCGGCTCCGGCAACAGGATAATCTTGTGCAAAAACAGCCTTCGAGGCAATCAGAAACGCCATTATGGCAAAGAGAGTCTTTTTCATAGCTTAAAACTTGTGCTTGTCAAAGGTAGTGAGAATACACCATTATCCCGAATATATTTTGTTTGATTTGTAAGAAAAGTTATATTTGTATGAAATTTCTAACTAATAATGAGTTTATGCAAGAGAAGGACGGCAAATACATCTTCGGAGTTGTGAAGGTGGGTGACAAGGGGCAGATAGTGATTCCGCGCGACGCACGCAAACTTTATGACATCAAACCGGGCGACGCCCTGCTGGTGCTGGGTGACCAGAAGGGTATGGCGATGCTCAAGACGGAGGTCTTTCAGGCCGTCATAGACCAGGCCATGGAGGGACTTCAGCAATGAGGAAGCATTGGATTGACAACCTGCGCTGGGTCACCGTACTGCTGGTACTTTTCTACCACGTCATCTACTTCTATAATAACAAAGGGGTATTTGGCGGTATAGGCGGTTTTGGAGAATACCCTGAATATAAGCAGTATCAGGATGTCGTTATGTATATCCTCTATCCGTGGTTCATGCCGCTGCTTTTCCTGCTGGCCGGCATAAGTTCGAGATTCGCGCTGGTGAAGCGCCCTGCTAAAGAGTGGTTCCGCTCACGTACACGCAAACTGCTGGTACCCGCCACTATCGGCCTGTTAGTGTTCCAATGGATGACCGGCTACTTCAACACTGTTGTAGCGGCCAGGACGGGAGCGTTTGATGGTATGCCACTTGTCGGCAGATACTTGCTTTGCGCTGTCAGCGGCACCGGTCCGCTCTGGTTCATCCAGGACCTGTGGCTCTTCTCGCTGCTTCTGCTGGTTATCCGCAAGTTAGATGCTAAGGATAAGCTCTACAACTGGTGGGGCCACATCTCCCAGGGCAAGGGCGGCATCGTATGGATTATCCTGCTGGGCGTGGTTTTCTGGGCCGGCGAACAGTTGATTATCCATAACCCCAGGCCAGAATCGGCCGACGGGCTGTACAACCTCTACAAGCCCCTGTTCTATCTGATTACATTCCTGCTAGGCTACTTCGTATTTGCTCACGATGCCGTACAGGAGCGTTTACGCCAGGCGTGGATTCCGCTGCTGGGTGTCGCCTTCGCCTCCGGCGTCGTGCTGATTGTAACCACCTTCGGTCAGGACAATACCTCTCCGCAGTATCTCTGCAGCCCGATGAACTGTTTCTACGGCTGGTTCGCATGCCTGGGGATGATGGCGTGGTTCGCTGCCCGCTTTGACAGGACTTCCGCTTTTGCCGGTTACATGTCTCGCAGCAGTTTTGGCCTCTACATTGTTCATTATCTGGTTATTGCCAGCATAGGCTACATGATGAAGCTGTACACGCAGCTTCCCCCGGTGGCAATGTATATAATCCTCACGGTAGCAGTATTCACACTTTCCCCCCTGATTTACGAGCTTATCCGCCGCATCCCGTTCATACGCTGGTGCGTGTTTGGGGAGAAGAAGTAAACAGGCATCCATCCCAGATTTGAATCATACATGTCAGAAAAGCAACACATACAGAAAACTAACGCGGCCCGGCTGCTGGATGCTGCGGGAATCCGATACGAGCTGATTCCGTACGAGGTAGACGAGAACAACCTCGCGGCCGACCACGTGGCGGCGCAACTAGGAGAACCTATTGAAACGGTGTTCAAGACACTGGTGCTGCGCGGCGATCGTAACGGCCTGTTTGTGTGCGTTATGCCCGGCGACATGGAGGTCGACCTCAAGGTGGCGGCAAAGATTTCCGGCAACAAATCGTGCGCGATGATCCACATGAAAGAGCTGCTGCCCGAGACGGGCTATATCCGTGGCGGATGCTCCCCCATCGGCATGAAGAAGCCCCTGCCGACCTTCATATTTGAATCTGCCCTGCTATACGACCACATTTATGTTAGCGCCGGAATCCGCGGCCTCCAGATAAAAATCAACCCCGACGACCTCATCCGTTTCGTCGGGGCTGGAATATATCCGATTTAGCTCCCGTGGCCGGCGGCACCAAGTATTTTGCGCTGGCGTGTATCATGCTGATTGATAACTGATTATACAAACCAACCCGCACGAATTCATGCGGGTTGGTTTTGTGATGGGGCTAATTATCAGCCACTTGCGTCCCAGCTTGTCCGTCAAGCATTTCGTTTATATATTTGTTATCAACAAATTTGACGGATATGAAGGGAAGGATTTCTTTTAAGGCAGGTGCCGTACAGCATATTTACCAAAGGACTAACAATGGTTTCCTGATTTTTTATTCAGTGAGGGACTACCTCGTGTTATTCACAATCATCATGACCGTTGCCAAGCAGCACAAAGTCAATATCTTGGGGATATGCTTCATGGTAGATCACCTACATATCATGGTGGAGGTTGATTCCAGAGAAACCCTGTCATCGTTTGTACAGCACTACACCACATGGTTCTCCCAGGAATGGAATCGGCACCACGGTCAGTCCGGTTCTCTTTTTGCCCGACAGTTTGGGTTTGCCTCCAAAGACAACAATAAATCCATCCGCAGTGCTATTGCGTATCTGTTCAACAATCCTGTAGAAAAGAAACTGTGTGCCCGGCCAGAGCAGGCTCGCTGGAATTTTCTGGCATATAGCACATGCCAAAGTCCCTTCTCAGAGCAAATCAAGAAAGTCAGCGCCAGAACCGTATTCAGAAGAGCACTTAACCTTGTAGATTCAGCCTATCGACATGGGTTGCCGCTTGGATACACCCTTATAGGCAGGATTACAGAAAAGTTGGAAAAGCAAGAACATCTTCAGATAACCGATTACATCATAACAAAGTACAACGCCATCGATTATCAAAAGACAATCAGTTATTTCGGCACATACGACAGAATGATAACTGCAGTAAACACCGCTAAAGGGAGTGAATATGATATCAGGGAAGTGTTTACTACCGGCTCTGACCAGATATATGCAACAATGACCTCTGCGCTCCTGCGTAGAGGCGTAATATCCAATATAGATGAGTTGTTGAAACTGCCGCGGGAGCAGAGGCAGGATTGTCTCTATTGGCTGTCAATGGAAACAGGCGCCAGCTTTGCCAAGATAGCAAAGTATCTGCATATCCTGTTATAAAGCCACGCCGAGCGAAAGCCTTGAACAGGGCTGGCATATAACTGCCACCTATTCAATACTTTACGCAAACCAACACACACGATTTCATGTGGGTTGGTTTGCATTATCAGTTGATATACAACTGCTTACATACCAGCGTTCATATAGCCTCGCCGGTCGCGAATGGCGTAGACAACGCGGGCGATCCAGACGATAACTGCGGATAATATCCAGCGGGAGAAGAGGATGACCCACCAGACGCCGCCGGCAAGGGAGAAGAGAAGCAGGTCCTCGAGGTTGCTGTGGGAGACTCCCACGTGCAGATTGACAAGATTGATATCGCGCTGGGAGAGCCTGCCGCTGTCGGCCTCTTTCATCATGGCAGCACCGCCGTAGGCCAGGCCGATAATGTTAGCCACGACCCAGAAGAAGGCGCAGTTGGCGGGCAGGCCAAAGACCTTCATCACAGGCGAGAGGAAGCGGGACATCGGCTCCACGGCACCTGAATCGGCGATAATCTGCTGCAGGATATTCAGTGAGAAGATGATGCAGGTCATCTTCAAAGCCAGTTTAAGCATCCCAACCAGCCAGGCCAGGAACTGAGTCCAGAAGGGGTCGGCACTGGCAACTGCCGCCGCCTCTGTCTGCGCGGCAGCACCCCACTGCGGCAACACCAGGTTGAGCACCAGACCCATGACTATAGACGACACTGTGCGCACCACAATCATCAGTATCGCGCTGGTGCCAGTCTTTTTCTGCACCGCAACCTCAATGGGCATGTTGTGGGCACAGAGGGCCATCACTGCCAGAATAGTCATCTGCCTGGTATCCAAGCCCATAGTGACGCCCGCCGCGATGGCGCTGTAGCAGTTCACAAAGTAACCCGACACCCAGGCCAGCGAAGCGGCCCCGGGGAGCCCCAGATGCTTGAAAAGAGGTTCCAGATATACCGAAAGCCACGCCAAGATGCCAAAATACTTGAGCAGGAATATGACGAACGACACACCTGCGGTGATTTCAATCATCCACAGGCATATCTTTGCAGCATCCGGGAGGGCCGTCTTTACCGAACCCCAGAGATTCTTCATAAGTTATTTATGACGTACTGCGAGCTCTTCTTCTATATCTTTCATCGAGAAGCCCATCTGCTCGCAGAGCACTATCAGGTGATATACCAAATCGCCTGCCTCATACAGGAACCTCTCCTTATTGCCGTCAATGGCCTCAATCACGGTCTCTACAGCCTCCTCACCCACCTTTTGGGCTATCTTGTTGACACCTTTGGTGAACAGATGAGTGGTGTAGCTCCCCTCGGGCATATCGCGATGGCGTTGCTGGATGCAGGCCTGCAGGGTACCGAGAAAGCCCTCGTTCTCACGGGTATCAAAGCATGCAGTTGTACCGCGGTGACAGGTCGGACCGTCGGGATGCGCCTTGATCAGCACCGTATCAGCATCGCAGTCGGCATACATATCCACTACGTGCAGATAGTTGCCGCTGGTTTCACCCTTGGTCCAGAGACACTGGCGGGTGCGGCTGAAAAAGGTTACCAGCCCGGTAGCGACAGTCTTTTCAAAGGCCTCCTTATTCATGTAGCCCAGCATAAGCACCTTGAGGGTGTCGGCGTCCTGAATTATTGCCGGCAGCAGCCCGTCGGCGCACTTTTCCAACTTGAAATCACTGAATGTCATAATCTTACAGGTATATTTTGTTTTCTTAATTCTTGTTTGAGGGACGGGATGGGAATCTCGCCGCTGTGGAAGATGGAGGCCGCCAGGGCGGCATCTGCCTTGCCGACGGTAAGTACATCCGCTATATGTCGTATGCAACCCGCACCGCCCGATGCGATAATAGGTATGGAGAGCGACTCTGCCAGGGCAGCGTAGGTCTCGCAAGGATAACCGTCGCGGGTGCCGTCATGATCCATAGATGTAAACAGCAGTTCCCCCGCCCCACGTTCCTGGGCTTCGCGGGCCCAGCTGAAAAGTTCGCGGTCGGTTGCCACGCGGCCGCCGTGGGTCGTAGCCATCCAGCGGCCGTCCACCACCCTTGCGTCAATAGCTATTACCACGAACTGCGAACCGTACTTGCCGGCAATGGCATCTATCAGGCCGGGATTTTTGATGGCTGCGGTGTTGACGCTGATTTTGTCGGCACCGGCGTCAAGCAGGCGCGCAGCATCGTCTATGGTAGCAATGCCACCGCCCACGGTGAACGGAATGTTAATCTGTTCCGCCACCCTGCTGACCAGGTCACAAAAGGTTTTGCGACCTTCTGCAGAGGCGCTTATGTCAAGATAGACCAACTCGTCGGCCCCCTCTGCGGCATAACGCGCGCCAAGTTCCACGGCATCGCCCATATCGCGCAGCCCCACGAAGTGAATACCCTTCACCGTGCGGCCGTCCTTAACGTCCAGACACGGAATTATGCGTTTTGCAACCATCGCACCCCTTTATTAACGTGATACAAATGTTTTACCATCTTCTATTACTGTCGCCCTATCGGGCTCCAAATTTCTCAATATCTTTCAATGTGATTCTGTTCTCATATATAGCTTTCCCAACTATAACTCTTCGAAGACCCTCCTCGTTCAGGCGCTCTATGTCGGCCATCGAACTGATGCCGCCGGAGACGGTGAAGTCTATGGCATCGTAGCGGGTCTGAAGGTCCTTGTATAGCTCGAACGCCGGCCCCTGGAGCATCCCGTCTTTGGAGATGTCGGTGCAAATAATCTGCTTTACGGCGGCGAAGCGCGCTATCATATCGTCAATTGTCATATCCACAGCCTCTTTCCATCCGTTGATGGCGACTTTGCCATTTTTGAGATCGGCTCCAAGAATCATCTTATCAGGGCCGTAAGAGGCCAGCCAGAGGTCGAACAGTTCCGGTTCGCGGGCCGCAACACTCCCCGCGATGGCGTATGTCGCGCCGTAATCGAAGACCGCCTGCAACGCATCGGTGCTCTTGATACCGCCTCCAAACTCTACTTCCAGGCCTGTGCGGGTGGCAATCTGCTCCAGGGTAGCAAGGTTCTGCGGACCGGCAGCCTTGGCTCCATCCAGATCGACCAGATGCAAGCGCTTAACGCCCGCCTGCTCATAAGCCTTAGCCATGTCGAGGGGCTGCGCATCGTAACTGGTCTTGCGCTCATAATCGCCCTCCGAGAGGCGTACGCAGCGACCTTCAATGATATCTATTGCAGGAATAATTTCAATCATAACGCGAGGAAATTCTTCAGGATCCGTTCGCCCACGGCACCACTTTTTTCGGGGTGGAACTGGCAGGCGTAGAAGTTGTTGTGGCTGAGCGCGGCGCTGAAATCGATACCGTGATTTGCCACGGCGATGGTGTCGGCGCAGAGCTCGGGGTAGTATGAGTGTACAAAATATACGTACTCGCCCTCTTTGAGGCAGGCGAACAGGGGCGAGGAGAGATCCCCCGACTGCGCTCTGGATGACAAACCGGGTTCCCGCAAACTGTTCCAGCCCATGTGGGGAACTTTCTCTGAAGGGGTCTCCCTGAAGCGGCGTACCTCAGCGGGGAAGATTCCCATGCAGCGGGTATCGCCCTCTTCGCTGCCGGCACACATAAGTTGTGCACCGACACAGATGCCCAGCACGGGCTGCCCAAGGGTCGGTATGAAATCGGCCAGACCGGCCTCCCTCAAAGCCTGCATGGCGCACGAAGCCTCTCCCACTCCGGGCAGTATCACGTGAGAGGCATTCCGCAACTGCTCTCGATCGGCCGTCAGCACAAAGTCAGACGCACCGACGCGCCCCAGCGCATTCAATACAGAACGGATATTACCCGCATCGTAATCAACTATTGCTATCATAGCATTCCTTTGCTGGAGGGGAGTTCGTAATCGAAAGGGTTGCAGGCGACGGCCTGGCGCAGGGCTCGGGCAAACGCCTTGAACACCGCCTCGGCCAGGTGATGGTTGTTCTCGCCGCGGGCGCGGATGTGCAGGTTGCACTGCATCGATTCGCACAGCGACTTGAAAAAGTGGCGGAACATCTCGGTTGGGGTATCACCCACATATTCCCGGGTAAAGGGGACCTCCCACGAGAAATCGATCCGGCCGCCGAGGTCCATGAGTACCATAGCCTCACACTCGTCCATAGGGAGGGCGTAACCGTAGCGGCCGATGCCGCGTTTACTGCCCAGAGCCTGCTGCAGGGCCCCTCCAAGGGCGATTGCCACATCTTCCATTGTGTGGTGTTCATCTACCTGAAGGTCGCCTTTGGCCTCAATCTGAAGGCTTATGCCGGAGTGATGTGCAATCTGGTCCAGCATGTGGTCAAAGAAGTTCAGGCCGGTGGAGATGCGGCTCTCAAGACGGCCGTCCAGATCTACGGTGACCTTGATCTGCGTCTCGCGGGTGTTGCGCTCAATTGCGGCGCAGCGCACTCCGCGGCGCAGGAACTCTGCAATCTCAGCCCAGGATTTAGCCTGGAGGATATCTACCTGGCTGTCAGTAATTTGATGGAAATCACTCCCCCCCGGACACTGGTAGCGATTTTCAGCATCAGGCTGTGTATCAGACAGTTGTCCTCCAGACACGCTAAGCAGGATAGCGCGGCAGCCGAGGTTGGCAGCGAGTTGCATATCGGTCTCCCTGTCTCCAATCACATAGCAGGCCGCCATATCATACTCGCCGGAGAGATACTTCCCGAACATTCCGGTGCCGGGCTTGCGGGTGGGCTTATTATCCTCCGGGAAACTGTCGTCTATCAGAATGTCGTTGAATTCGACACCCTCGCCGCGAAGCGTACGCAGCATCAGCTCCTGAGGCCCGATGAAACTATCATACGGGAAAGATTCGGTGCCTAGGCCATCCTGGTTTGTGGCCAGGACCAGCTCGTAATCCAGGCTTGCGATGCTCTTCAGCGCAGATATCGCCCCTGGGATAAATTCGAATTTATCAAACGAATCGACCTGCTCAGAGGGCTGTGGCTCCACTATTATGGTGCCGTCGCGATCTATAAATAATGCTTTCTTAAGACTCATACGTCTCTATGGCTTTTAGCAGTTTTTCATTTTCAGAAGGGGTTCCGACGGTAATGCGCAGGCACCCTTCGCATAGCGCCACGCTGCTGCGGTCGCGCACAATCAGTCCGCCTGCAATCAGCGCGTTGTAGAGCCCGCGCGGGTCATCGACCTTCACCAGCAGGAAGTTGGCATCGGAGGGGTAAACCTTCCGCACACACTTGTATGCGGGCAGTAACTCCGCAAGACGGTCGCGTTCCTCTATAATTTCCTCCACCTGGGGAGTTATATCTGCCTTAAGGCGGTCCAGGGCAAGGGCAAGCGTGTCAGTACCGATGTTATAGGGATATTTCACCTGCCTGAAGAGCGAAATGATATAAGGATTGGACATCGCCAGACCGATGCGCAGGCCGGCCAGGCCCCACGCCTTGGAGAGGGTTTGCAGCACGATGACGTTGTCGTACTTCTCAATCAGCGGCAGCACGCCCGGCTTTGAAGAGAAGTCTATGTAGGCCTCGTCGACCACCAGGACACCGTTGAACGCCTCCGCAAGAAGCTCTATATCAGCTACATCGAAAGCATTACCAGTGGGATTGTTGGGGGAACAGATGAACATCAGTTTAGTATTCGCGTCAACCTGCTCCAGCAGCCGCTCCACCGGAAAGGCGAAGGTTTCGGGCTCTAAAAGCACCATCCGGCACTCGACATCGTTGATGTCGGCACACACGCTGTACATGCCGTAGCTGGGCGCTATCATCACGGCGTTGTCGCGGCCCGGTTCGCAGAATACCCTGTAGCAGAGGTCAATGGCCTCGTCGCTGCCATTGCCCAGGAACAGCCTTTCAGAAGCAACCCCTTTGAGTGCAGCCACTTTTTCCCGCACCGCCTCCTTAAGGGAGGTGGAAGGATAACGGTTTATCACGTATGCTCCACCCGGCTGTGAGCCCGCACCAGAGAAGGGAGCATCATAAGGATTCTCGTTGGCATCCAGCAAGATGCCCAGCGAGCCCTTGTATTCATCACGCGCTGTGGAATACGGTGTCAGGGCAGCTATGTTCGCTCTCACCAGCTTTCTGATGTCTTTCATTTGCCAAGACGATATTTGACGGCAGCAGCGTGGGCGTCCAACCCTTCTGCCTCTGCCATTGTTGTTATTGTATCTCCCAGTGACTCAAGACCCTCACGTGTGAGCTCCTGATAGGTTATGGAGTGCATGAAGCTGTCCAGACCGATTCCGCTCCAGGCACGGGCCAGCCCCATTGTGGGCAGCGTGTGGTTGGTACCCGAGGCATAATCGCCGGCACTCTCCGGGGAGTAGTTGCCAATGAACACACTGCCCGCCGCGGTAATCTGTTCCGCCACAGCCCACGGCTCACGCATCGATATGATGAGATGTTCTGAAGCGTACGTATTGGCGAAGTCAATGGCTTGTGCGCGCGATGCGGTTTCGCCAGTAAACACCACTATCCTGCTGTTCTCCAGTGCCTTGTCGGCAATGTCGCGACGGGGGAGCAGCGCCAGCTGGCGGTTTACCTCTGCTGCCACATCCGATGCGAACCCTTCGCTGCGGCAAACCAGGATGGCCTGGCTGTCGGGACCGTGCTCTGCCTGCGAGAGCAGGTCGCTGGCCACGAACCGCACATCGGCACTGCCGTCGGCGAGTACCATCACCTCAGACGGACCCGCCGGCATATCTATAGCCACCCCAAGGGCCGTCACCAGCTGCTTAGCTTTGGTTACATAGCGGTTGCCGGGGCCGAAGATCTTGCTGACCGGAGCGATGGTTTCGGTTCCGAACGCCATAGCTGCGATTGCCTGCGCTCCCCCCAGCGAGTATATCTTATCCACTCCACAGACAGACGCTGCGTAGAGCACCGCCGGCGCAACCTTTCCGTCACGCCCTGCAGGGGTGCAGAGCACAATATCGCTGCAGCCCGCAATCCTGGCGGGGATGGCGAGCATCAGCAATGTAGAGAACAGCGGAGCGCTGCCGCCGGGGATATAGAGGCCGACTCTCCCGATAGGCAGGCTGCGACGCACACAGCGGACACCCGGCATTGTCTCAACCTCAACCGTACCGGGTTTCTGCGCCTGATGGAAAGCGCGGATATTGGCAGCCGCCCGTGCGACGGCACCCTTCACGGCATCACTCACCTGCCCTGCCGCAGATGAAATCTCTGCCGCAGACACACGGAAAGAAGAGACATTCCGCCCCTCCACCTCGCGGGTAATATCGGCCAGAGCTGCATCACCTCCGGTGCGGACACGCTCCAGAATGGCACGTACCCGGGCCTCGATCACGCTGTCATCCGTCTCGGCGCGTTTGCAGAGCCTCTGCCACAGCTCTCTGTCCGGATTGATTATTATCTCCATCAGTCAATTACTTTATCAAGGTGAAGCACCAGGATACCCTCTGCACCCAGAGCCTTGAGCCGCTCAATCTTGTCCCAAAGCTCACTCTCAAGCACCACGGAATGCAGCGAGCACCACCCCTCAGCCGCCAGAGGCATCACGGTGGGAGAACGCATCGCCGGCAGTATCTTAACCGCCTCTGAAACTTTGTCTGTGGGGATGTTCATCAGGATATACTTCTTCCCGCTGCTCTCCATCACGGCATCAAAGCGGAACAGCATCTTGTCCAGAATCGCCTGCTTTTCAGTCTCCAGACCGTGACGGGCAATGAGCACCGCCTCACTCGAGAGCACAGTCTCCACCTCTTTAAGCCCGTTGGAAACCAGCGTTCCGCCAGACGACACTATATCAAAGATGGCATCCGCAATGCCGGCGGCGGGAGAAATCTCCACAGAGCCCATAATCTTGCGGATGTCGGCCTTCACGCCATTTGCGCTGAGCCACCTGGAAAGTACATTGGGATAGGACGTTGCGATGCGCTTCCCCTCGAAAAATTTCGGTCCTGTATATTCCTGATCCTTTGGAATGGCGAGCGACAGGCGGCAGGCGCCGAAGCCCATATTGCGCACCACAACCACATCTGCCCCTGTTTCTGCCACCTCGTTGAGACCGACAATGCCCAGGTCTGCACTGCCGCTGGCCACTACGCCGGGGATGTCATCGTCGCGCAGGTAGAGCACTTCCAGAGGGAAGCCGGCGGCCCTCGCCAGGAACTTGCGCTTCAGTTCATCTATCTTTATGCCAGCCTCACGCATCAGCGCCAGCGAATCTTCGCTCAAACGCCCTTTGGATTGAATTGCTATCCGTATCATATACACTCGTTTCGCAAAAAAATTGTTACTATACAAAAAGACTTGCCTCAGAACAGGTCCGGGCAAGTCTCATATTACTTAAAAATTCGCACACGCCGAACCTAAACCACCTGAAAGTGATGATGATGGAGGGTATGTACAAACGAAAAAACCATCTCAAACGTTGTTTCTACCGCAAAGGTAAAATAGTTTTTTTTTATTACAACCTGTAAGCTATAATTTTTACGGGACCAAGCAATCCTGAGGGCTGCAGGGGGCTCTCTGCACTCCAGGGATTAACGGTCATCCACACCTTGCGCTCCTTCTCCGGCAGGCGCATATCGCCAATGATGCGGTTCTGCCAGTTGTTTACTACCTCTACCTCAACGGTGTTGATACCCTTTTTGAGCGCATCTGTGATATTCACCCTGAACGGTGAGGTCCAGGCGCCACCCATCTCCTTGCCGTTGACCTTGACCTTTGCCATAACCATCACTGTGCCCAGGTCAATATATATATCTGAATCAGGCAGGTCGGAAAGTTCAAACTGGTTGCGGTACTGCGCCGCACCCGAATAATATTTTATACTGTCGTCTCCGGAGGCAGCCCAGTCAAACAGGGCGTCAAAGCTGATCTTGCCTTCTGGTCCGCGGCGGGCAGCATCAAAGGTGACTGTCCACCCTTCTGCAAGTTCGCATAACTCCGTCTCGGAGGGATAGTTCTCCTTGTAGCTGCGTCCTTCCGGTTTCTGGTCACAGAACACCACGAAAGAGCTCTCAAGGTCGCGGAGTTTCAGCAGTACGGTGGTAGATGTGCCGTTATCCTCAAACTGCGGCAGTGCGCGGATTTCTCCGGTAAGCGGATTCCACAACTGCGGGGCGCGGCCGCTGACGCGGAAGACCGCATTGAATTCTACGGGCAGCGCAGCCTGATTTGAGACAAAATAGATGTCACCTTTGTCCAGATGGCGGTGGATGAACTTAATCTGTGCGCCGGGATTGTCCTTGACCAGAAAATCGGCTTCTATACCCTTCTCCTCAAACACCTTGGCGATGAAGACGCCGTCGGCATAGACGGTGCCAAAGCCATACTGAACGGCCTGGCGCTGATTGTTACCCCAGAGTTCGCCCGCAAGCTCCTTGACTTTAGCGTCGGCATCGGGGTAATTCTTCAGGCTCGGTGATAATTCGGGGGCTGGACCAAGCACAGTGAGACCGTCAGAAACCAGCTGTTTGATCTTGGAGAGAACCTCGGGACGCATCGTCTGCTGGCGCGGCAGCACCAGAACCCCATAATTCATGCCGTCGGGGAGGGTCAGCCGGCCGTTATCCATCCTGGCATCGCGCATGAGCACCTCTGCGTTTATATAGTCAAAAGAGTATCCGTCCGGCAGCGCAGGGTCGGTGACACCCGTCATTTTGGGGGCGTCTTCGCCAATGAAATATGCAGCATCCGCCACATAAAGGCCCTGCTGCAGCATCAGGTTGCACCGCTTGATATAGCGGCCAAAGACATCCATGTGACTGAACCAGATATTCTTACGGTTGAACTCATTGCCAAACCATGCATCCACGCCGGGGTTCTTGTCTTCATACGGCTGCTGGATATAGAGATGGAGCAGGGTGCTGTTGATACCCTCGGTAAAGAAGCGGTCCAGACGCTGCTTCATAATGCGGGGGTAGCGGCTGAACACCGGGCCGCCGCTGGTGCAGCTCTCCGCCCACACCTTGCGCTTGCCATAAATGTGCGCGCAAGACGATGCGGCGCGATTCTCAATGTCGCCCAAAGAGCCTTCGCTCCAAAATTCACCTGCCACCTCATCGCTCTGGCCGCCGTACATCAGGAACTCTCCGGGGAAGCCCCAGTGGCCATAGCACTCCAGCCAGGTGCTCAGACCGACCTTGTGGCTGGCCTCGCGAAGCCCTGCCACATAGTCGTATGCGACCCTGTCCGCTATCAGGCGGCGCAAATCCCAGAGGAAGCGATCGCTGATGTCGCGGCTGGCCACCACCTTACCGCTGAGCGCAGGGAGATAGGGGGTCGGGTCGTAACCGTATTTCTCAACAAAACGG
Source organism: Bacteroidales bacterium (assembly GCA_017445425.1). Taxonomy (GTDB): domain Bacteria; phylum Bacteroidota; class Bacteroidia; order Bacteroidales; family UBA932; genus Equibacterium. Next base: position 22,226 of record JAFSUF010000080.1, read on the forward strand.
CTTGCCATATCGTCGGTCCAGTCCATACCGCCCGTCTCGTAGCTGTCCTCCACAACAACCTTGAAGGTCTTGCGGTCATCTGCCGGTATGCGGCGCAATATCTCACCTATAAAACAGTCAAAGTGGTATTGTATGAGCTCCTTGCTCATCTTGTCAATCTCCAGGCCGGTCCCTTCGGGCGACGCGGGGGCGTTGGTCTGGCCGGTAGTGCGCATAGCAAGGCGGGAGATTGTCCAGCGACCCTTGGGAGCATCCCAGTTAAGTACATCCCCATCCATCTTGTCGGTCAGGTCAATGACTTTTGCCGGATCGATGCACGATGCTGCAGGAGCTTCGGGCTGCACGGGCCACATATAGGCATCCCACATTGGCAGCGGGGTCTGGAACATCTTGCCCAGCGTCTTCTCCGCAAAACGCTCTACCATTGCACGGGTGGTGAGTTCCACGTTGAGCACCCCTGTGCCGGGCTGCTCCAAAATCAGCCTGAAGGTGTGCGCACCGGTCTCTGGCAGAGCCACAACCAGCGGTGCATAAGGGAGATAGCCCACGTTGACGCTGGGGTTGCTGCGGTCGATATCAATATCCAGAAGTTTCTCCCACGAATCTCCCGACTTGGCCTGCAGTTCACCTTTGGTGATTATAGCAGTACCGGCATTAGGGGTGATTATCAGCGATTTGTAACTCTCACCGGACTCACCCTCAAAGATGGTCTCGCTCCGTTCGCCGTTCTGCTTTACCACTGTCGCCTTTACGCTGGAAGATTCAATAGCGGGGTAAGCTATCACCTTTACGTCTGCCATCGCGTCGGGGGCAACCTTGTCCAGGGTCACGGTGACCTTGCCGCCGTCGGCCTCTATGGTCTTGTCCACACAGTCCAGATAGCGCATACTCTGCTCGGGCTTAACCCAGGGGCCTCCCGACTGACTCCAGCCAGGGCAGTTGAAGATACCTATCTCTATTCCGAGTTCAGAGGCTGTCTTTAGGGCCGTGTGCATCACTTCCCACCATTCTGGGGTAAATATCTTTATGTCGCCCCAGGGGAGGTCTGCGGTAACGTTGCCTATGAATGCCCGGTTGATTCCCACCGACTTCATTGCCTGCAGGTCTTTGACCACACCCTCTTTGGAGATATTGTCGTTGACCCAGTACCAGTAAACCGCCAGCTTCATATCATCCGGCTTCTGGAACCCCTTCTGGATCTTTTTGAAAGACTCGTTGGGGCCAAAAGCCGTAGGATCCTTGTATTTGGTTATTGAAGATGTGTTGTGGGAACAACTGGTAGCGGTATTTGCCAGGGCAAGTGCGCCCACAGCTAAAGCCGCCGTTACTAAGAACGCGATATACGATTGCTTCATTGAAAATTAAAAAAATGCGTGATGTTCCGACAAATTTAGGATAATACCGCGCTCTATGAACCGGCACCAAAACAGTATTATCAACAAGTTATTAAAGGGTTGCAGTTGCTAACCCAGGTAATCGAGAAGTTCAGAGGGGGTGTCTATCAGCGTCTTGGCGCCTGCGGCTTCGAGTGCGGCACGGCGGCGGAACCCCCAGGTACATAGTACATAATCGAGGCCGGAGCGCTCGGCAGACTGGATATCTACCTCACAATCACCAATGTAGAGAATTTCGGAGCGATCTATGCCGAGCAGGCTGTTGGCTATGGCATCATCGATGATGCCGGGCTCGGGCTTCAACGGGCCACCCGGTTTCTGCCCCTCCACCGCAGCCCAGCGGATGTCGGGATAAAAATGGGGTACCAGGAACTTTGCCCCGTCGTCAAACTTGTTGGAGGCCACGGCAAGGGTTATTCCCCGGCCCTGCAACTCTTCCAGCAACTCCGGCATCCCTTCATAGGGCCTGGTCTCGCGAGCCAGGTTCGCGCGGTAATATTTCAGATAAACATCCCGGGCAGAATCCACAAAGTCATCGTCCGCAGCCTTCTCGACGGGAAGGGAGCGCTTTATCAACATCCTGCTGCCGTCGCCCACAAACCGCTCGTAATCAGAAAGTTCCCAGGTAGGCAACCCAAAATGGTCCAGCATCTCGTTGCAGGCGCTGCCAATGCCTCCGATAGTGTTCAGCAGCGTTCCGTCCTAGTCAAATATCAGAAGTCTCTTCATATGTAGCGGCAAAAATAGTAATTTTACGGCTATGAATTCCAAAACTCTGATTTCGCTGAAGGGCGCGGTTATATCCAACCCGCTGCGCAGGCTGTCGGCCCCGGTCGATTTTGAATTGCGCGAAGGGGAGCACATCGCCCTTATCGGCCCTAACGGCAGTGGCAAGAGCACCCTTCTGGAGATGATCCGGGGCGGCTTTTACCTGCGGGAAGGGACGCTGCGACACAATCTTGACGACGAATCGTACCGGGCCATCCGCACCGTGGAATTTGACAACGCCTATTCCACCAGCGAGACACAATACTACTATCAGCAGCGCTGGCAGTCGTTTGAGCGAGAGGCGGCGCCGCTGGCGGGAAGTCTTCTTGAACCTGCGTCCCCTGACGGTTCTGAGGAGCAATCTGCTGATGCAGAGACTGATTGTCAAAACGATACACCTCAAAGTAATCTATTCTGGAGGCAACGGCTGTTCGATATCCTGAACATCACTCCGCTGCTTTCCAAAGAAATCATCACCCTGTCCAGCGGTGAACTCAGGCGGTTCTCCATTGCGAGGGCCCTGCTCAAACGGCCCCAGGTGCTGGTGATGGAGAGCCCTTTCATAGGTCTCGACCCTCCTACCAGGAAGATTCTCTGCGACTTGATGAGCCAGCTGTCATCCTCGCTGGGCATAAGTTTCATAATGACCCTGACCTCTGCCGACCAGATTCCGCCGGTGGTTACGCACGTGTATTTTATGGATAATGGCCGGATTTCCGCAAAGTACTCATCAGAGGAGGCTCGACTTGCCGGGCAGAACCTCCGCATAAAAGAGGTGCTCCCTGACAGTCGGTCGGTCCCCTCCCTACTTAACGCCGGTCGCACCTGCTTTCATGCTTCGGTCGATTCTGCCCTGCAAGTCGAAACACGCAGCGGCCACCTCAGTTTTTGGATTGGGTCAGAAACAGACACCGGGACCCTGTTACTTCCCCAATTGCGTGAAACACAGCGTTTCGACAAGGTCGTGGAGATGCGAGACATAAACATAAGTTATGGAGAGAGGCAACTGTTCAAGAATCTTAACTGGACGGTACACAGTGGCGAAAAATGGAACGTGACCGGGCCCAACGGCAGCGGCAAAAGCACCCTGCTCAGCCTCGTCAACGCGGATAACCCTCGCGCCTACTCATTAGATATCACCCTCTTTGACCGGCGCCGCGGTACTGGCGAGAGCATCTGGGACATCAAGCGGCACATCGGCTTCCTCTCCAGCGAGTTGCACAGCAGCTTCATCACCTCCGATACAGTCCTGGACATAGTCCGCACCGGATTGGACCAGCCCGGCGACGATCAGTACCTGATGCGCTGGCTGGAACTTTTTGGAGCGGAAGGACTGGCTCACCGCAACTACAACACCCTCTCGAGCGGCGAGCAACGCTACATACTGCTGATACGCGCCTTTGTAAAGGATCCCGACCTCCTTATCCTGGACGAACCTTTCCAGGGGCTTGACCCAGGAAGGCGCCACCGGGCCGCAGCCGTTGTAGAGGCTTTCTGCGCACGCAGCAACAAAACGCTGGTCTTTGTCACCCACTATATTGAGGAGATACCCGGCATCGTGACAAATACGCTCCAGCTGTAACGCGAAACCATACGAAACAAATCATTTATAATTTCGTTCTAAAATTCGAAATGGGTTATTACATTTGTGGAAATTATATCCAAGAATGAACAAGAAAGTACTCGTTACAGGTGGTTGCGGCTTTATTGGCTCACACACCTGCGTAGAACTGGCCGAGGCCGGCTACGAACCGATTATTGTGGATAACCTCTACAACTCCGAGCGCTCCGTGGTGGATGGCATCAGCTCCATTATAGCACGTCCTGTAAAGTTTATAGAGGCTGACTGCTGCGACCCCGAGGCCATGGAGAAGGTCTTCAAAGAGAACGATTTCAGCTCCATAATCCACTTTGCCGCATACAAATCGGTGAACGAGAGCAGCGCCAAGCCCCTGGAATACTTCAAGAACAACCTGGGTTCGCTGCTAAACCTGCTAACCCTGATGCGCGAACACAACGTCCTTAACATAGTGTTCAGTTCATCTTGTACAGTTTACGGTCAGGCCGACGTGCTGCCGGTAACTGAGAAGACCCCCCGCAAGGAGGCAACCACCCCCTACGGCCTTACAAAGCAGATGTGCGAGGATATCCTTAAGAACACCGCTGCCGCTTATCCCCAGATCAACACCATAGCCCTGCGCTATTTCAACCCCATCGGGGCGCACCCCAGCGCACTTATCGGCGAACTGCCCCGCGGCGTTCCCAATAACCTTATACCCTTTATTACACAGACCGCTGCCGGCATCCGCGAGTGCCTGAGCGTTTTTGGTGACGACTACAACACCCCCGACGGCAGCTGCATACGCGACTATATCGATGTTACTGACCTTGCAAAGGCCCACGTCTGCGCTGTGAACCGCATGACAGAGAGGAAGAGCAAAGCCAACTACGAGGTGTTCAACGTCGGCACCGGCGTCGGACGTTCAACTCTGGAGATAGTAAAGTCGTTTGAACGGGTAAACAACCTTAAACTCAACTACAAGATTGTCGGCCGCCGCGAGGGGGACATAGAAGCAGTCTGGGCCGACCCCACATACGCCAACGAAGAACTCGGATGGAAGGCCGTCCGCTCATTGGACGACACCCTCCGCAGTGCCTGGCAGTGGCAGCAGAACCTTGCTAAGAAGAAATAGCCACCACTTCCCATAGAAAAGACCATCGCAGGCCACACTAATAGTGAGGGGCTTGCCTGTTTGTCTGTGCATAGGCACCGTTAGTGTTGCATTCCTCCGAAAGATAAAAAGCACTCATCGGGAGCACTCGTTGTAATATAATCGTCTGCATCATACCTATGAAAACGATTATCTATTGCATCATACTCGATTACATAAAAACTATCATCTTTGACGACCCAAAAAGGCGTTCTGGTAGTATCTCCAATATTTTCTATTTGAAAACAATAATCAAATGAATGTGTTTGCAAATAAGAGATAAGCGCGCACCAGTATTGTGAAGAAACCCATGAATTATAGGGGGCAACTATAAACTTCTTTCGTAGTTTGCCATAGTGCTTGCGTTCCTTAGAGCACCCATACATCATCTTTCCTTTGGGATCCATATATAAACAACCATTATTCAAGTCTATGGCATAAACGCAAGCTAGAATAATTGGAGGGCTGAAAAAACCATAGAAAGATTCTCTTTTTTGTGATATGGTGGCTTTATTCCAATTGGAGAAGTCTCTATCCGCCAGATTCATTATGATTGGTATATATGTCAGCGAATCATAAGGGTGGAGATATGAACACTTTGCATATGCATCTTTAAAACCGGCAACAAAACTATCTTTGTTTTGAGCTATGGCAAAGATAGAGATGAGAAATAGACACAGATTAACAATAAGTCTCTTCATTACCTATAATAAAACAAACGAAAATGTGAAACGCTATGAAGATTAATATAAGATATGGTGCCTCCTGCTGGATTCCAAATACGTAGTAACTTGACATCTGTTTGTCCACCACTAAACCAATTAAGACTACGATACGACTTAGCTCCAATAACATTGACCCAATGAGATCCACCTCTAATGGTTCCAGCAACTTCTATTGCCTCAGAACTGAGATTTGGTGCAAATGTAGACCAATCGTCCGCTCCTATTGTTAAGAGACTTTGCATACGTTTAACATCATTTGATACTTCTTTCAACACACTAACATCTCCTCCTTTAGCTCCGTTACTAGCGTTAATGAACTCTTCTGTCAAATGATTACCATGCCCTGCATCAGCATATTCTGCCACATTGGCATAGCAATATTCACTATAATCATCTTGCGTATGAATACCTTTCTTGACAAGTCTACCATACTTTTGTTCCATACCGTTTATCTTATTGCTCCATGGACTTGCGCCATGTTCTTTTGCGTACTGATAACCCCTAATACCGCCAGAGATAGCTCCTGACAGACCTCCCCACAATGCACCATTTAAAACGGCGGTGCTCAATCCATAATCCAAATCATTATGAGAAATCAGGTTATTACCGACAGTTGTTAGAGCATTGGAAGAT
>JAFSUF010000081.1 GCA_017445425.1 Bacteroidales bacterium
AACGCGTGGACGGTTACAATCCTCTGGCAGTCATCGACGGCTTCCGCCGCAAGATGGCGCTCCTGGCAGAGAAGAAGGGTCCCGCATTGCTCGATATCGTTACTTACCGTTATGCAGGCCACTCACCGTCCGACTCATCTACATACCGTACCCCCGAGGAGATCAAGGCTTGGGAGGCTATCGACTGCATCAAGTGCTTCGGCGAGAAACTCGTAGAGGCAAAGGTCGCTACCGAGAAAGAGCTTGAGCAGATCCGCAACAAGCAGAAGAGCATCATCTTTGAGATGTACAAGCTCGCAATCGATCTGGAGGTATCTCCCCGTATGGATCTGGTCAAGGAGAGCGAACTTCTTGGCGATATGATGTTCTCCAACGGCAGCGTTGACTCTATGAGCGATGCTAAGCCCGATGTTAATATGCCTATGGAAGAGAATCCGCGCGTTAAGCAACTCGCGACCAAAGAGCGCTTTGCATTTGACGCAAACGGTAAGCCTTTCAGTGCTATCAAGACCTTCGGTATCCGCGACGGTCTGTTTGAGGCTATCATCGACCGCTTCTATAAGGATGCATCCCTTGTCGCATACGGTGAAGAGAACCGCGACTGGGGCGGCGCATTTGCCGTTTACCGCGGTCTCACAGAGGCCCTGCCTTATCACCGTCTGTTCAACTCGCCTATCAGCGAGGCAGCCATCATCGGTACCGCTATAGGTTATGCAATGTGCGGCGGCCGCGTAATCCCTGAGATTATGTACTGCGACTTCCTGGGTTGCTGCGGTGACGAGGTCTTCAACCAGCTCCCCAAGTGGCAGGCAATGAGCGGCAACATCCTCAAGATGCCCGTTGTAGTTCGCGTATCTGTAGGTAGCAAATATGGCGCACAGCACAGTCAGGACTGGACTTCTCTCTGCACCCATATCCCCGGCCTTAAGGTCGTGTTCCCCGCTACCCCTTACGATGCCAAAGGTCTTATGAACGCCGCTCTCCAGGGCACCGACCCTGTCATCTTCTTCGAGAGCCAGCGTATCTACGGCCAGGGCGAGGAGTTCCACAAGGGTGGTGTTCCCAAGGAGTATTACGAGATCCCCATCGGCGAGCCCGATGTCAAGAAAGAGGGTAAGGATGTCACCATCCTCTCTATAGGTGCAACCCTGTACCGCGCAATGAAGGCCGCCAAACTCTTTGAGGAGAAAGGCATCAGCGCAGAGGTTATTGACGCCCGCAGTCTCGTGCCGTTCAACTATGACAAGGTTATCGAGAGTGTCAAGAAGACCGGCAAGATTATCATCGCAGCCGACGCAACGGCTCGCGGATCGTTCCTGAACGACCTGGCAGCAAATATCGCAAGCTTCTGCTTTGATTATTTGGACGCAGCTCCGGTAGTTCTCGGCAGCCGCAACTGGATCACCCCTTGCCACGAACTGGAAGAGGCGTTCTTCCCTCAGCCCGAGTGGTTTGTGGATGCATACCACGAGCGCATCGCGCCCATCGCGGGTTACACCCCGGTTGCAAACCTCACCAACGCGGAGCTTATCTCCCGCGCAAAGAAAGGTATTTAGTGATTTTGGCATAAGAGCCCGCTCCATGTCCCTTCCCGTCCGGGGAGGGACTTATGGATGGGCGACCGTGCACAATAAAAGAGCATGACATGGTAGTAGATGTAAACGCACACCTCCATACTCCATATTCTTTCAGTGCCTTTGACAGCATTCCCCAGGCGGCCCAGATGGCTGCTGACCAGGGGGTCAAGGTGGTGGGAATAAATGACTTCTATTCTATGGACGGCTATGAAGAGTGGGACAGGGAGACCCGGGCCCGCAAGCTTTATCCGCTCTTCAACATAGAGTTCATCTCGCTCAACAGCGAAGACCAGGCGGCCGGCGTCAGGGTCAATGACCCCAATAATCCCGGCCGTACATATATCAGCGGTAAAGGGCTGGCATTCCCAGTGATGCTGGAGGGAGAACCCGCCGCGCAGCTGGCTGCCGTAAAGCAGGAATCCAACCTGCAGGTTGCGGCCATGTGCCAAAAGGTCGCCAAACTGTTTGCTGATCAGGGTGTGGAGTTCGGATGGAATGAGGCAACTATCCGCGAGAAACTCACCAAGGGCAGTCTCCGCGAGCGTCATCTGGCAAAGGCAATCCGCCTGGCGGTGGTCCGTCTGTTCCCTGATCCGGAGGCACAGAAGGCTTTTTATGAGAAGCTGTTCGGCGGCAAGGCGCTCAAGAGCGACATTGCGGCCGATGCCAAGGTAGAAAACGAGATCCGCGGCAACTTGCTCAAGGCAGGCGGTGCGGCATTCGTGCCAGAAACACCCGAAGCGTTCCTGCCGATGGAGACGGTGCGAAAGATAATCCTGGCTGCGGGCGGCATCCCCACTTATCCTTTCCTGGCCGATGACGCCAAGGGCGTCTTTACCGATTTTGAAGGCGACCTGGAGAAGGCGGCGACGATCCTGAAGGCCCGCGGTTTCTACAGCGTGGAGTTCATCACCACCCGCAACAGTGTAGAGATTCTGGAACGTTATGCTCAGTATCTCTGGGACCATGGATTTGTGGTGACCTTTGGCAGCGAGCACAACACTCCGGCGATGGAGCCCATAAAGCTTTCGTGCCGGGGCGGGGTCGATTTGACCGACAACCTCAAGCGGCTCAACTACTATGGAGCCTGCATAACCGCTGCTCATCAGAAACTTGTTGCCGATGGTTTCCAGGGCTACCTGGATGAAAACGGCCGCCCTGACATCAGCTATCGTGAGAAGTTCATATCGATGGGTGACAAAATCATTAAAGAAGCTATCAAATGAAAGAAATAGAACAACTTATAGAGGTTTCCCGCAGATACGGTTCTGATTCCCGCTTTGTGATTGCAGGTGGCGGAAACACCTCATATAAAGATAACGAACGCCTTTGGGTAAAGGCGAGCGGCCACGCCCTGGCCACCATCACAGAAGACGGTTTTGCTGTGCTGGACCGCACCTTGCTCAATAAGATGGGGGAGAAGGTCTATAGCAGCGACCCCGCCGAGCGTGAAGACCAGGTCAAGGATGACCTTGCTGCGGCCTGCATCACCAAAGGGCGCCGTCCCTCCGTGGAGACCTCTCTCCACAATGCTTTAGGGGCCCGCTTTATCGTGCATCTGCACCCGACTGCCGTGAATGGCGTCATGTGCAGCAACAATGCTCAGAAGGCATGCGGCGAACTGTTTGGAGATGATGCCCTGTACATCCCTTACACAGACCCCGGTTATACCCTTTTCAAAAAGGTTTACGATGAAATCTGTGCGTTCAAGGCTGCCAGGGGTCACGAACCTAAGGTGATATTACTGCAGAACCATGGCGTTTTTGTAGGTGCCGATACCGTAGAGGAGATCGATGCAATCTATGCCGGTATGCTCTCTAAGATAGAGGCGCGTGTCAAGGCGGTGGACGAAACGCCCACCGAGGTTTGCGACTGCGCCGTAGAGGTTGTGCCCGCTATCCGCTCGATTCTTTCCCGCAACGGCCGTGGCGACAAGATAATCCGCGTCGTCAAGAGCGCCCTGGTTGATGGATTCATCGCATCAGAGGAGGCATTCAAAAAGGTTGCGGCACCGTTCACCCCTGATGGTATCGTCTATTGCAAGTCGGCATATCTATATATCGACGGTGAGGATAAAGAGGAGAAGATCGCAAATGCAGAGGCTGCAATAGAGAAATACACCGCTGAACGCGGCTATACTCCCAAGGTGATAGCAGTCAAGGGCATAGGCCTGCTGGCAGTTGGCGACAGCGCAAAGGCTGCCAACATCGTGGCAGAGGTATTCACCGACTGCATGAAGGTGGCTCATTATGCTGCTGCATTCGGCGGGGAGCACCCGATGACCAAGACCCAGATTGATTTCATCGATAACTGGGAGGTTGAGAACTATCGCCGCAAGGTGAGCGCCGCCGGCAGTCACGGTCGCGCAGAGAATAAGGTGTTCATCGTTACCGGCGCTGCACAGGGCTTTGGCGAGGGTATCGCCCGCTGCCTGGTAGAGGAGGGGGCCAATATCGTGGTTGCCGACCTTAACGAGGCCACCGGCACGGCTACTGCTGCCAACCTCAATGCCACCTGCAAGAACAACCGCGTGACATTCTTCAAGACCGATGTTACCAGCTATGATTGCCTGGTGGCGCTGGTCAAGGACACCGTCTGCAATTTTGGCGGCGTGGATGCATTTGTAAGCAACGCCGGCATTGCGATTGCCGGTGACCTTACCCAGATGGTTCCGGAGAAGTTTGACCTTGTAACAAAGATTAACTATCACGGTTTCTTCTATTGCTCCAAGGCGGTTGCACCGGTTCTCAAGGCACAGAACAAATACGACCCCGAGCGCTTCGGCGACATTATCCAGATCAACTCCAAGAGCGGTCTGGAGGGTAGCAAGGCCAATTTTGCATACGCCGGCAGCAAGTTTGGCGGTCTGGGCCTCGTGCAGTCGTTCGCACTGGAACTCGCGCCGTTCCGCATCAAGGTCAACGGCATCTGCCCCGGCAATTTCCTGGACGGTCCGCTGTGGAGCGACCCGGTCAAGGGTCTCTACGTGCAGTACCTTAATGCCGGCAAGGTGCCAGGAGCAAAGACGGTGGACGACGTGCGTGAGTACTATCTCTCCAAGGTGCCGATGCACAAGGGCTGCACCCCCAAGGATGTTACAAAGGGCGTGCTTTACCTTGTTGAGCAGACCGGCGAAACCGGTCAGGCTTTACCCATTACCGGGGGGCAGATAATGTTGAAATAGGAAGCTGTTTTGTAATAATTAACATCGATCTTTATGTTCTGTTTTGGCGCTTTTCCCATTCTTCTTCGGTTACATAGGAACCCCTATGCGCCCTCATCAGAACGTAAAAATCACTCAAAACATCTTCATAAATATTCTCGTGAACCATTTCAAAACAGCTTCTAATAATTATAATTATACTATATGAAAACTAAAGCAGTCCGTTTATACGGAAAGGATGATCTCAGGCTCGAAGAGTTTGAACTTCCCGCAATCAAGGATAATGAAATACTCGCCAAGGTGGTAAGCGACAGCATCTGCATGTCGTCTTACAAGGCGGCACATCAGGGTCCCGACCATAAACGCGTGCCCGACGACTGTGCTGAAAATCCTGTCATCATCGGCCACGAGTTTGCCGGCGAGATTATCGAGGTCGGCAGCAAATGGGCAGGTGAATTCAAACCCGGAGACAAGTTCTCCATCCAGCCCGCCATGAACTGGGAGGGTGGCCCCGTGGGTGTCCTCTCAGCTCCCGGTTATTCATACAGGTATATCGGCGGCGATGCCACCTATGTGGTTATCCCCAACGAGGTTATGGAGCACGGCTGCCTGTTGCCCTATAAGGGTGAAGGTTTCTATCCCGCATCGCTCAGCGAACCGCTCAGCTGCGTGATTGGTGCTATGCACGCTTGTTATCACACGACTCCCGGCAGTTATGTCCATCAGATGGAGATCAAGGATGGCGGCAAGATGGCCCTTCTGGCAGGCGTCGGCCCCATGGGTCTGGCCTGCATCAATTATGTGCTCCATCGCGAGGACCGTCGTCCTGCGCTGTTTGTGGTGACCGATATCGACCAGGCGCGTCTCGACCGTGCAGCATCGCTCTATACCAGGGAGTACGCGGCAAGCCGCGGCATTGACCTGCGCTATGTCAATACAGGAGCGATCGAGAATCCTGTAGCTGCCCTCCGCGAGATTTCCGGCGGTGACGGTTATGACGAGGTTGTCGTAATGGCCCCTGTCCCCGCAGTCGTGGAGCAGGCCGATGACATTCTGGCTTTTGACGGCTGCCTCAACTTCTTCTCCGGCCCCGGCCGTTCAGACTTCAAGGCACCGTTCAACTTCTATAACGTACACTATGCCATGACCCATGTCGTGGGCACCAGCGGCGGCAACACCGACGATATGAAAGAGGCGCTTTACTATATGGGCAAGGGGATGGATCCGGCTGGTCTTGTGACTCACATCGGTGGTATTAACGCCACTATTGAAACCACCCTTAACCTGCCCTCGATACCAGGCGGTAAGAAGTTGATTTATAACCATATAACCATGCCGTTGACGGCTATTGCAGATTTTGCCGGGAAGGGCAGGACCAATCCGGTGTATGCCCGTCTGGCAGAGATTTGCGCTGCCCACAACGGTCTCTGGAGCGTTGAGGCTGAGAATTATCTGCTTGAAAACGCCGACAAACTTCAATAAAATATGCTCCAGATTGCCCGGTTTGTCTTCAATCCATTCCGTGAGAATACCTACGTAGTGTGGGATTCGTCAGGGGAGGGGGTAGTGGTGGATCCCGGCAATAATTATCCAAAGGAGCACGCCGCCCTTGCGGATTTCATTGACAAGAATAATATCCAGCTCAAAGTCGTAGTGGCCACCCACGGCCACTACGACCATGTTTGCGGGGCGGGTTTCCTTAAAGGGCGATATGGCGTGCCGTTTGCCCTCTGCAGCACAGACGAGTATGTCTATTGCACCAGCGCGTTTGACGGCAGCCGCTATCAGTTCAGTTTTGAACAGGTGCCCTATGAAATAGACCTCGCCTCAGG
>JAFSUF010000082.1 GCA_017445425.1 Bacteroidales bacterium
AAAAGCGCTCGAACAGCAGTCCATATTTCATAGGGTCAATATCCGTAATGCCAAGGCAATAATTAACCAGACTGCCGGCAGCGGCCCCGCGTCCGGGCCCCACAACCCATCCTTTTGACCGCACCCAGTCCACGAGGTCCTTGATAATCAGGAAATAGCCCGCTACGCCTTTATCCAGGATAACCTCAAGCTCCTGCTCCAGCCGTGCATGCTGTTCCTTACTCACCTCGCCGAAACGCTTCTCAGCTCCCGCATAGACCTTCTCAATTAGTTCCGCCTCGGTCCTGTCAGACACGTTGGGCAGTTCGATATCCCTCTGAATGCCATAACGCTCAACCTTGTCCAGAACCTCCATTGTATTGTCAATCACTTCCGGATGCTCGGGGAACAAACGGCGCATTTCATCCTCTGTCTTGAGATACTCCAGATGAGAATAGCGCAGGCGGTCTGGGTCAGAGACCTTTTTGTCATGCGATATCGCCAGCAAAATGTCGTGGGCTATGCCATCTTCACGGTTGACGAAATGGACATCATTAGTTGCCACCACTTTGATTCCCAACTCCCGGCCTATCTCAAAGATGCCCTCATTGGCCTTCTTCTGCAGTTGGACCAGTTCCCGGTTCTGCGTCTGATATGCCTTCCGGTCATCCGTGACAGCAAGTTTCATCGGCCCGGAATTCCGGTGAAGGGAAACCTCCAGATAGAAATCCTCTCCGAAAAGCCACTGGTAGAACTTCGCACCGTACCTTGCGTTTTCCATATCATCGGAAATAATGGCCTGAGGAATCTCGCCCCCTATGCAGGCCGACAGGCAAATAAGCCCCTCGTGGTGCTCAACAAGCATCTTCTTTGAAATTCGAGGCTTGATATACAGTCCCTCGGTATGGGCATAAGAGACTAGCGTTACAAGGTTCTTGTAGCCGGTCAGGTTCTTCGCCAGTAAAATCAAGTGATTGGAGTGATAATCTCCCTTGTCGCCCACCCAGAACTCGCAACCTGCAATGGGCTTAATATCAGGATACTTCTCGGCCTCTCTGAAAAACTCCGGCACGCCAGAGATTGCGCCATGGTCAGTAATGGCCAGTCCCGGCATATTAAGTTTCGAGGCTCTCTCAAACAAATCACGGATTTTCGACATTCCATCTATCGAATAATCCGTATGTACGTGTAAATGAACAAATGACATATCTTTTGCGTTTAAAATCTGCCGCAAATATACTCGTAGCCTCTGCCAAAAACAGGCAGAATGAAAAAAGTTTACTTCTGCCATATTTTTGCCGAATATATCGCTAACTTTGTGGTCAGTTATGGCAAAGAACTATTTCAAATCTTACATCTGGCTACTGGAAACGCTCCAGAGCCGCGGGCCCCTTACCCTTGCGCAAATCAAGGACTTGTGGAGCAGGAGTTCGGTGAACGAGGTCGGCAGCGAGCTGGCCACGCGCACGTTTGCAAACCATATCGCCTCCATTGCCGATATTTTCGGCATTGACATCGTCTGTAACCGCAGGGACAACACCTACTACATAGACAACGAGGGCGACCTTGGCGGCAGTGGCATCCACGATTGGTTGATGGAGGCGCTGAGCCTGAACAACCTTATCAATGAAAGCGCCGGCCTGCGCTCGAAACTTCTCTTCGAGAGTGAGCCTTCCAGCCACAGGTTCCTCACCGATATTATCCGTGCGATACGCGACGAGCGTATGCTGGAGGTCAATTATCAGGGCTTCACCATGGACGAGCCCCGCGACTTCCTGCTGGAGCCATTTTGCCTCAAAGAATACAAGCGCCGCTGGTATCTCTTTGCACGCAAGCACGGAATAGACAAGGAGCCGCACTCCTTCTCTCTGGACAGAATGAATACCGTGACCGTCAGCGAAACGTCATTCTCCGTCCCCAAGAGCTTCAATGCCCAAACCTTCTTCAGCACCCGCTATGGAGTGCTGCAGTACGAGGGAGAAAAGCCTGTACGCATTAAGATTAAAGCCACGGCCCATCAGGCGAACTACTTTCGCACCCTGCCACTTCATTCCAGCCAGAAGGAAATCGAGAAGACCGATACCTATTCCGCCTTTTCCTTCTACCTCACCCC
>JAFSUF010000083.1 GCA_017445425.1 Bacteroidales bacterium
GCGCTCCAAGGCATAAATATCTCACCGCGGATTTCAAACTCACGGGGCCAGTCGCCCGGCTTGAGGTGCTGCGGTATAGATTTGATTGTTAGGACGTTGTCTATCACGTTGTCGCCCTTTACACCATCGCCCCGGGTAACGGCACGCTTGAGTTCGCCGTCGATATAGGTCAGGCAAATCGCCACCCCGTCGAACTTAAGTTCACAGGAGTATTCCAGCATCTCTCCGTTCTCAGCCTCAATCTTGTTGCAGAAAGAGAGCATATCCTCCCGGCTGTATGTGTTGCCAAGCGAAAGCATGGGGTATTTGTGCGGAATCTGTTCAAACTTGGTAGATGCCCGATCGGGTCGGGCATGACCTATATACTGGGGCGCTGCCCCAAACCCTGCCGCTCCGCGCTGGCCATTCTCAAGGCCAGCCCGCACGCGCTCCGCTATCGCCTGATGGCGATTGGTATTCTCGCTTGGGGTTTCGGCGATATCGCTGCCCACGACTTGCGTGGGCGAGTCGGGGAGTATCAGGTCCGGGAACATAGCCTCCAGCGCCTGCAGCTCCTGCATCCTGAGGTCATATTCAAAATCGGTAATAACGGGGGCGTTGAGGACATAATAGTTGTAATTATGCCGCCTTAGCTCCTCGCTGAGGGCCTTTATACGCTCTTTTGCAGCCGATTTTGTGATTTTTGCCATAATAATGGAATCTAACTTGCAAATATACTCAATAATCCGGTTTTTTTCTAACTTTGCGACGCCACTTTTGGGCGACAATATTTTTTTCGAACAATACATTTATGAAAGATTCTGTCATTATCCTTTGCGGCGGCGGCCCGGCTCCGGGTATGAACACCGTCGTTTGCTCCGTAGCAAAAACATTCCTCACCAACGGTTATCGCGTTATCGGCCTGCACGGCGGTTATTCCGGCCTCTTCAGCAACGCCCCCCGCACAGAAGATATCGACTTCTTCAAGGCGGACGCATACTTTAACCGTGGCGGCAGTTACCTCCAGATGAGCCGTTTCAAACCCACCGACGAGGATTTTGAGAAGAATTTCAATCTGTCCCTGTTCCAGGAGAACAACATCAAGCTGCTGGTTACCGTGGGTGGCGACGACACCGCTTCCACAGCCAACCGCATCGCCAAGTTCCTCACCGCTAAGAACTATCCCATCAGCAACATCCACGTCCCCAAGACCATCGATAACGACCTGCCTCTGCCCAACAACACCCCGACCTTCGGCTTCAACTCTGCAAAGGACGAGGGTGCGCACCTGGCACGCACCGTTTACGAGGATGCTCGCACCTCTGGCAACTGGCTGCTTATCAGCGCCATGGGCCGTTCTGCAGGGCATCTTGCATTGGGTATCGGCGAGGCCACCCATTGCCCTATGACCATCATCCCCGAGATGTTCAACAAGACCGCCATCAGCTTGGACAAGATTGTGAAGCTGGCCATTTCTACCATCATCAAGCGTAAGATAATGGGCATCGGCTACGGTACCGTAGTTGTCGCCGAGGGCGTGTTCCATGACCTCGACCCTCAGGAAATCAAGTCCGCAGGCGTCACCATGACCTACGACGAGCACGGCCACCCCGAGCTTGGCAAGATCAGCAAGGCTGTCCTGTTCAACGATATCCTGGAGAAGGAGTTCAAGAAGACCGGCCTCAAGATCAAGACCCGTCCCGTGGAGATCGGTTACGACGTCCGCTGCCAGGACCCCATCGCATACGATTTGACCTATTGCTCAGAGCTGGCTATGGGTGCCTACGAACTCTTCAAGAGGGGCGAAACCGGCTGTATGGTATATGTAGATGTAAACGGCGAGGCCCATCCGCTCTACCTTAAGGACCTGCAGCAGGCCGACGGCAAGATTCCGCCGCGCCGCGTTGCAATCGAGGGGGGCATCGCGCAGAACTACTACAACCACATCTGCCACTACATCACCCCCGCAGATTACGAGGCAGCCAAAAAGTATGTTCCCAACCCCGAAGAATACGATTTCAAGAAGATTCTGAACTGGTAACAGTTGAGTAGGAATATTAAAGGAAACGACCTCCATCTGACTTCATGGGGGTCGTTTCTTATATGTAGCTGGTAGAAGGGGTTTCATTCTTTGTAATACGCTATTCGTCAATGAGTTGGGTTTTGTTGTTGCGGGCTTGAAAAGTATTGTTACCTTTGCTGCCCAAAGTCCAGACTCATGCTATGGCAAAGAAGATAAAATCTCCATATAAGCAGAAACTCAAGTTTCGCGAGACCAACAATACGACTCTGAGAAGAGTTTATGACTTCTCTACTGCCAAATACCGTAACCGTAAAGCTACTGAATTCGTAGATGGTACCCAGGCTTACACCTACGGCAGCTTTCACGATGCCGTGGAACGTCTTTCGCAGCGCATGTCGCGCTACGGCATAAGCGCCGGAGACAAGGTCGCCATACTGTCGCAGAATATGCCCAACTATCTGGTGGCTTTTTTCAGTGTTACCGCCTTCGGCCGAGTGCTGGTGCCCATCCTTCCAGACAGCAGCGAAAATGAGATTACCAACATCTTGACACATTCGGAGGCGAAGGTCGTCTTTGTATCTAAGAGACTTCTGCCCAAGGTCAGCCAGGAGAGCTTGGCGCGACTGACGCTGGTGGTGGATATCGATACCTTAGAGTTTATCAAGAAAAACAAAGATGATTTCCAGTGCAACGGATGGGTAAAGGATCCCGCTCCGGATGACCTGGCTACCATCATCTATACCTCCGGCACCACGGGAAAGGCGAAAGGGGTCATGCTCAGCCACCGCAACATCTGCCACAATCTGGTGGCGTCGTTCAAGGCTCAGCCGTGTTTCAAGACAGACCGGTTCCTAAGCATCCTCCCGATAGCGCATACTTATGAGATGGGGGTGTCGTCCATCTATTCTTTCTATGTCGGTGCGTGCGTGTATTATCTGCAGAAGCCCGCTGCGCCGGCGGTGCTGCTCCCCGCAATGAAGAAGGTCCGCCCCACGATTATGCTGTCGGTGCCGCTGGTCATCGAGAAGGTCATCAAGAACAGCGTTTTCCCGACCATACGCGCCAGTCGCGTGCTAAGCTGGATGAACCGCCGCATGCCGCACCTGCTGCACAGGATAATAGGCAGCCGGATTATAAAGACCTTCGGCGGCAAGTTGCGTTTCTTCGGCATCGGAGGCGCCACACTCGACCCGGTGGTGGAGCAGTTCCTCAAGGATTGCCATTTCCCGTATTCTCCCGGATACGGCCTCACCGAGACCTCTCCGCTGGTATGCAACGTATTGGTGAACCGCCGCAAGCGCATAGGCTCGATCGGAGTGGCTACATGGAAGGTGGATATCCGGCTGGACAATATGGATCCCTCAACAGGCGAGGGCGAGATAGTATGCCGGGGCGACAATGTGATGCTGGGCTATTACAAGGATCCCGAGCGGACGATGCAGGTGCTGGACGATGACGGATGGTTCCATACCAACGACATCGCTTTCATGGATTCCGACGGCTACTATTACATCAAAGGCCGGCTGAACAACACAATCCTGGGCCCTTCCGGCGAGAATATCTATCCTGAAGAGATTGAACAGGTCATCAATGATATCGAAGGTGTGGACGAGTCGCTCGTGATGGAGCGGGACGGCCATCTGGTGGCGCTGGTCAAGTTCAACGACAATGTGCTGGACTGGAACCAGGCTTCGGAAGACAAGTTTTTCGAAACCTTGGAGGCGCGCAAAAAGGCTGTGCTGGAATGGGTCAACAAGAAGGTCGGCAAGAACTCCAGGATAGGGGAGGTGGATGCCATGAAGGAACCCTTTGAGAAGACCGCCACCCAGAAGATACGCCGCTTTCTGTATAAGACTTCGCACGGCGACGAGCCTAAGAAATAGCTGGGGCCAGCCCGCGCGCGCTTCACTATCGCCTGATGGCGATTGCTATCCTACTTCAGGAAGACGAAAAAGACGGCGAGCACCAGGCACGCGAAGGCGGCGAGGTGGTTCCATTGAAGGGGCTGTCCCTTGAACACGAACATCACTATCAGGGAGAAGACGGTGAGGGATATAACCTCCTGGATTACCTTGAGCTGCAGCAGGTTGAAAGGGCCGCCGTTCTCTGCGTAACCGATGCGGTTGGCGGGCACCAGCAGGCAGTATTCAAAGAATGCGATGCCCCACGAGAACAGGATTATGGCTATCAGGGGCCAGCCGGTGGTAACGTTCATCTGTTGCAGCTTGAGATGGCCGTACCAGGCGAATGTCATCAGCACGTTAGAGAAAATCAGCATCAATACTGTCCAGAAACCTTGCATAGTAAGTTATATTTTGTCAAATGGCGCGCAAATTTATTATTTCTTTATAACTTTGCAATCTTGAATCGGACATAAATCAACAAGAACAATTAATAGCATTTTTATCATGTTAATCCAAAAAGTATTTGCAAGGGAAATCCTCGACTCAAGAGGTAATCCTACAGTAGAAGTTGACGTAACTCTCGATTGCGGCGTTATGGGTCGCGCAGCCGTTCCCAGCGGCGCCAGCACTGGCGAAAACGAGGCTCTTGAGCTTCGCGACGGTGACAAGGGGCGTTACCTGGGCAAGGGTACTCTCAAGGCTGTTGCCAACGTGAACGAGAAGATCGCTCCCGCCATCGAGGGGATGTGTGTTCTGGACCAGCGCGAGATAGACCGCACCATGATTGAGCTTGACGGCACCGCCACCAAGCAGAATCTGGGCGCCAACGCTATCCTGGGCGTGTCGCTCGCATGCGCACACGCAGCTGCAAACTATCTTGAGATACCGCTTTACCGCTACATCGGCGGTTGCAACGCTTACACTCTTCCCGTGCCGATGATGAACATCGTGAACGGTGGTGCCCACAGTGCGGCTCCCATCGCTTTCCAGGAGTTCATGATCCGTCCCGTGGGTGCCTGCTGCGAGAAGGAGGCCATCCGCATGGGTGCCGAGGTATTCCACAACCTGGCCAAACTGCTCAAGGCCCGCGGCCTGAGCACCGCAGTAGGTGACGAGGGTGGTTACGCTCCCAACTTTGACGGTATAGAGGATGCACTTGACACTATCGTCGAGGCTATCAAGAAGGCTGGCTACGAGCCCGGCAAGGATATCAAGATTGCCATGGACTGCGCCGCTTCCGAGTTTGCAGTCCAGGAGAACGGCGAGTGGTTCTACGACTACCGCCAGCTCAAGAACGGCACCAAGAAGGATCCTAACGGCAAGAAGCTGACCGCTGCAGAGCAGATTGATTATCTCGAGGCCCTGATCACCAAATATCCTATCGACTCCATCGAGGACGGTCTGGACGAGAACGACTGGGACAACTGGGTTAAGCTCACCAAGCGCATCGGCGACCGCTGCCAGCTGGTAGGTGACGACCTCTTTGTAACCAACACCAAGTTCCTGGAGAAGGGTATCAAGATGGGTGCTGCCAACTCCATCCTTATCAAGGTTAACCAGATCGGTTCCCTCACCGAGACCCTCGAGGCTATCGAGATGGCTCACCGTGCCGGTTACACTACCGTTACCAGCCACCGCTCCGGCGAGACCGAGGACACCACTATCGCCGACATCGCCGTGGCTACCAACAGCGGTCAGATCAAGACCGGTTCCCTGAGCCGCACCGACCGTATGGCCAAGTACAACCAGCTTATCCGCATCGAGGAGCAGCTCGGCAAAGTGGCAAAATACGGCTACACCAAGCTGAAATAATCGCGAATCCGCGGTTACACAAAAGCCCGTCTCCAATCCCGGAGACGGGCTTTTCACGCCTGCCGGCAAATATGTCGCGTAGCGGCAGAATGCAAATGCGCAATATCTCGCCCCGCTTTGTGAGGCTTTGATATAAGGCCGAACAAAGAAGGGGATCTGGGGGCGCGGGATTCAGCTTGTGTTAGCGAGGGTGAAGCGTAGCGAAACCCGAGATAACATCCCGCGATTGCGCGAGCATTGCCGCCGCGAGCGTTTTGCCGGCCAGATATAAAGTTTATTCCGGTATGCTGTCTTTTTGCACCTCTTCATCCTTATGCTCATCAATTATCCTTCTGACTTCCCTGGTAAGTGCTTCCTTGTCTGGCAAGAATAGTTGGTACCGGCTTACAAACAACTTGTTCGTAATTCCTTCCAGAGCATATTCGACATACTGTTTGTCTTTTGTCGCTCCTAAAACGATACCGAACGGTTCGTTATCACCTTCTGTGCACACTTGGTGCTTGAAATAATTGATGTAGAAGTTCATCTGGCCTATGTCTTCATGTTGGACTCCGTCTTTCTTTAGATCTATAAGACAATAGGTCTTGAGGATTACGTTATAGAAGACAAGGTCAACATGGAAGTGATGCCCTTCCAGGGCGATGTGATATTGCCTTGCGACAAATGTAAAGCCCTTGCCCAACTCCAGCATCAAGCGGCTGATGTTCAGGGCAAGGTCATCTTCAAGAGACTTCTCATTATATGAAGGACGATCCGGCAGTCCGGTAAATTCCAGTACAAAAGGATCGTGAATAATATCTTCCGGTTTTTGTATCTCAATTCCTTCATTTGCCATTTTTAGAATCGCATCTTTATCTTTTGATAATGCAAAACGCTGGAATAGGGCGCTGTTACGCTGCCGCTTTAACTCGCGAACGCTCCATCGCTGAGCTTCGCATTCCTTGGTATAGAAACTGATTTCCAGAGGGTCATCGGATTTGAGAATTTCGAAATAATGGCTCCAACTCAATAAGTGAGACACTGTCTCACCTTTTTGAAACATCAAGTAAAACTTTCTAATATACAGAAGGTTGCTCTTGCTGAAACCCTTTCCATAAAGAGTTGTGAGATCTTCTGAAAGACGGTTAATAAGGTTGCTACCATACTTTGCTCTTTCAGCCCCATGTTGCTCATACTCCACGATGTACTTTCCAATGCTCCAGTATGTCTGGACTAAAGTCGTGTTAACTGTAGCAGCAATCTTCTCCTTTGCCGCATTAAGAAGCGAGCCAATGTCAGTTACAAGCTTCTCGTAATTGTTTTGATTCTCTATTATATTCATGTCATAATGTGTTTGTTCCAGACAAAGGTCTGTTAGAAACACATCCAAAACAGAAATGTGCAAAGAATCTGCTGGTTTTTGCCTGTTTTTAGAAACAGAAGACGTCCCTGGCGGTGCTGAATCCTCGTTAGAAAATCTTCCCTGGCAAAAATATGTTCATTCTTATTTGTCGAACGTGGCGGAGATTTGCTCCAGGATGGATATGATGGGAAGCTTCTGGGGGCAGACGCTCTCGCACTGGCCGCAGCCGATGCAGTCACTGGCGCGGCCGTGGTTCTGGATGTGGACGGAGTAGTACCAGTCGCTGTTCCAGTCCCTGAAGGCCTTCTTTGCATTCATGTCGGATATCAGGTCGGGGATGGATATCTCCATGGGGCAGCCGGCGGTGCAATAGCGGCAGCCGGTGCATGCTATAAGGTTCTGGGCGCGGAAGATATCGCGCACCTTATCTATGGTTGCGAATTCTGCGTTTGTAAGGGGCTGGAAATCTTTCATGTAGCTCAGGTTGTCCTCCATCTGCGCGAGGGTGCTCATGCCGCTTAAGGTCATCATTATCTGGGGGAAGCTGGCGGCATAGCGTATCGCATAGCTGGCTGCACTGGGTTTGACAGCAGAGTCGCTTGCAAGGGCGTCCAGCAGCCGGTTTGCCTCCTCTGGCAGACGTGCCAGGGCGCCGCCCTTGAGAGGCTCCATCACCACCACCGGCTTGCCGTGCTTTTCGCACACCTGGTAGCACTGACGGCTCTGAATTCCGGCGTCGTCGTAATCTACATAGTTGAACTGGATTTGCACCAATTCGATGTCGGGATATTCTGTCAGAATCTGGTCCAGCACGTCGGCATGGTCGTGGAAGGAGATGCCCACGTGGCGTATCTTCCCCTCAGCTTTGAGCGCGAAGGCCGTTTCGTAGGCGCGGGCGCTCTTGAAATCTGCAAAGAAACCGGCGTTCTGGGCGTGCATCAGGTAGAAGTCGAAGTAATCTACGCCGCAGGCATCGAGCTGCATCTGGAAAAACTTGCGCACGCCATCCGGGTTCAGATCAAACATGCCGTGGGTGAGTTTGTTTACCAGAAGGTAGCGCTCGCGGGGATACCGGCTGGTAAGGGCCTCGCGCAGAGCGGTTTCGCTGGCCCCGTTGTGATATCCGTGGGCGGTGTCAAAGTAGTTGAAGCCGCTCTCCAGAAACAGATCCACCATCTGCGAAAACTCTTCTATGTCAATCTTGTTGCCTTGTTTCGGCAGACGCATTGCGCCAAAGCCGAAGTTCTTCTTGATCTCGGGGAAAAACTTATTCATGTAGTAAAGATAGTTATTTAGTATATTTGTCAGCACTTTTTAAGGCGTCAAAGATGAAAAAAATGCGTTTCGGTTTTCTGCTGGGCGGAGGGGTGATGCTCCTTGGGCTGCTGATGGAGGTGTTTCTGGGACCGATTCGCTGGAGCGCTCTGGCATGGCCGGCAAACGTTGTGGCCCTGGCGGCGGCGCTTGTCATAATTGGCGTTATGTATGCTCTGCGGCGGCAGGTTCCGTTTTTTGAATGGATGATGCACTATGGGGCGGCGGTGCCGGCTATGGTGTATGCACTGGCGCTGACGCTGATTATGGGACTTACGACCCAGTCGCCTATGGGCGGGCTGCCGTGGATAAGCCGGATGGTCCGCTTCTGGCCTTTCACCCTGGCCTGGGGCTGGGTGATGCTGATATCCGGCCTTACGACCCTCAATCATCTGATGCGGTTCAAACTGCGCGAGATACCGTTCATACTCAACCATCTAGGCGTGTTTGTGGCGGTGGTGGCGGCCACTTTCGGCAGCGGTGACGGCCCTCTGTCCGGCCTGTGGCTCAAGGCGGTGTATGCCGGCATATTTATGATGATGGCCGGGGCGATATGCCTGATGTTGTTTATGGCCCCCAAACCACCAAAAGATGAGGAGGAAGGGAGATGATCTGGAACAACTTCGTATGGTTTGCAATGGCAGCGCTTTTGCTCTGGATCGCAGGGGCAGTTTTCGCCTGGAAGGGGCGCCGGATGCCGGTATATCTTTTCACCATGGCGGGCATAGCGGTATTCTTTTCGTTTATCCTCATCGCGTGGATAACCCTGGAGCGGCCGCCGATGCGCACTATGGGGGAGACGCGCCTCTGGTACTCGTTCTTCATGCCGGTGGCGGGCATAATTGTGTACAGCCGGTGGCGGTATAAATGGATCCTGACATTCAGCACGATAATGGCGGCGGTGTTTATCATGGTCAATATCTTCAAGCCGGAGATACACACCAAAGAACTGGCGCCGGTGCTGCAGAGTCCCTGGTTTGCTCCGCATGTGATAGTGTATATGTTCGCTTACGCAATGCTGGGCGCTTCTGCGGCGATGGCCGTGTACCTGCTGTTTATCAGCAAGAAAGAGCCCACTGCCAAGGAGATGAACATCACCGACAACCTGGTTTATGCAGGTACGGCGTTCCTGACGCTGGGGATGATGATGGGGGCGCTTTGGGCGCGTCAGGCGTGGGGTGATTTCTGGACCTGGGACCCCAAGGAGACATGGGCGGCGGCCACCTGGCTCTGCTATCTGGTATATATCCATCTGCGCAGGGGGAAACCTTCTGACTGCCAGAGGGCTCTCACCGTGGCGCTGATAGCCTTCATCTGCCTGCAGGTGTGCTGGTGGGGAATCAACTATCTTCCCTCTGCTGCGGGGAGCGTGCATGTGTACTGATAATGCCGTATTATTTGTATTTTCGCGCTCCAAATTTTTGATATGGTCCCACGGACCGCATTTGCCCGCAGATATTTCAGCTACCGTATCCTGGCGATGCAACGCTATGATACCCATTTTGAACAGCTCCAGCGCGACACTCTGGCGTTTCTGGTGCAGCGTGCTGCACATTGTGCCCGATCTGGAGCAAGCCCAGATATCAGACATAAACGAGAAGTACGACTCCATTGCCAGCGTGATAGCGGACAAGCGGCTGGTATCTGTCAGCGGTACGCCAGACTGGTTGTTGGTGGTGCTGAGGCGGACGGCAGAGAGAGCCGGCGCCAAATCGTTCGGCGAACTCTGGCCCCACATGGAGTTCTTTGCGCACGGCGGGATGAGCATGATTCCATACAAGCCTATTTACGAGCGGGAGTTTGCCCCGCGCAAGATCACTTTCATAGAGAACTACAACGCCTCGGAGGGCTTTTTCGGCGTCCAGACCGATACTAACGACTCCTCGATGCTGTTGATGTTAGACTACGACGTCTTTTTTGAGTTTATCCCGATGTCGGAATACGGTAAGCTTGGAGCCCGCCCGGTACCGCTCTGGGAGGCGGAAACAGGGGTGGATTATGCGTTGCTGGTATCGACATCTTCAGGTCTGTGGCGTTACGATATAGGCGATGTCATACGCTTTACCCGCAAAGCGCCTTATAAGTTTGTGATAGTGGGACGCACCCACCAGTGCATCAGCGTATGGGGCGAAGACCTCTCTGTGCAGCAGGCAGAAGACCATGACTATGAACATTTCAGTGCAGATGCCGGCGGTATCATCCAGCCTCTGGAAGTTATAGAGGCGCGCCGGGGGCTGTTTTACGAGTGGCTGGATTCCAAGGGGAAATTAGGCGGGCAGCACAAGGTTCCGCGCCTGTCGTCTAACCGTACCCAGTTTGAGGAACTGCTCGCCCTCAATTAATCAGCATCATTTATACAAGAAGAACATGCAGACGCCAAGCATGGCGACCGCTACGCCCACTATCTCCTTGAGGGCGACTTTTTTCTTGTTTATGAGCATGTCAGGGGCGATAATCATCACCGGGGTGAGGGCCATCAGGGTGGAGGCGATGCCGGCGTCGGTATATTGCACCGCCATCAGCGAGAGTGAGACCCCTACCGCAGGTCCGAAGAGTGTGAGAAGGGCGGCGTATTTCATCCCCGTGCGGTCTTTTATGCCGTTGGCCAGCCGGCCGAGGCCTTTCTGAATGGAGAGGATGATTAAGAATCCGGCGAAACCGATTATGGCCCGTATCATCGTGGATGCGAAGGGGAGCATGACCTGCATGGCCTCAGATGTGCCCTGCGGGAGTGCTGCGGCATAGTGTTCCATCCCGACTTTGCTCAGTACCAGCCCCACGCCCTGGCCTATGCCGGCGCCTGCTCCAAGCAGGATCCCCTTGAGCGGAAGGGAGAGTCTGACATGGTGTCCGGAGTCCCGGCTGAGGATGGAGATGGCGATGCCGGCAAGGGTTACGCACATCGCTATGATGCTTTTCCAAGTGAGGCTCTCGCCCAGGATAAAGTAGCCGGCTATGGCTGCGGAGGGGGGTGCTATCGTCATAAGCAGCTGCCCGAACCGGGGCCCTATCTGGACGTAGCAGTTGAACAGGCAGAAGTCGCCAAACACGTAGCCTACCAGAGCGGAGAGGGCCAGCCATTGCCAGGTCTTGGCGTCGGCAAAGGCCGGGTAGGGGTGCCCGGTGGTTATCCACAGCAAAACTGCCAGGAAAACCGTGGCCATGGCGAGCCTTATAACATTGGTCACCATGGAGCCGATGCGCCGGCTGGCCTTGTCGGCAAACCATGCCGAGAAGGTCCACGACAGGGCAACTATCAGCGATATTATCTCTCCAAGATGGCTCACAGCGCCATAATCATTTAGTTTTAATCTCTTTTCCGAAGGGGAAAATAGAATTTAGCGCCATCTTGAAGTGCTGCATCCCGAAAGGTATCCCTACGATGGTGATGGCGCAGATGAGACCGCATATAAGGTGGATAATGGCGATCTCCCACCAGCCGAGCAGTATCCATATAAGGTTCATCACAATGGAGAGGCAGCCCGGCTCATTGGGGCCGTTGACCAGTTCGTGCCCGAATGGATACAAAGAGTAAGTCCCCAGTTTGAACAGTTGTACCCCGAACGGAATGCCGATTATGGTGATGCACATCAGCAGTCCCACTATGTAATATATAAAGGCGATTATCAGCCCGCCCAGAATGAGCCACAGAATGTTTCCAAAGGTATTCATGGTTGCAAATATAACCAAATTACCAGCAGATGGCTATCTTTGCGGGGAATTACTATTATTGATATTATGCGGGTGGTAATACAAAGGGTTTCCGAGGCGTCGGTAACAATCGGCGGGGTGGTCAGATCTTCCATCGGGCGCGGCCTGCTGGTGCTTCTCGGAGTGGGGCCCGACGATACGGAGGAGGATATCGACTATCTGGTAAAGAAGACCGCGGCGCTGCGGATATTCGACGATGAGGCGGGGGTGATGAACCGCAGTGTGATGGATATCGGCGGAGAGGTGATTGTGGTGAGCCAGTTCACCCTGATGGCCTCCACGCGCAAGGGCAATCGGCCGTCATATATCGGTGCCGCAGGCCATGAGAAGGCCGTGCCGATGTATGAGGAGTTCTCCCGCCGGATGTCGGAGGCCATCGGACGCACGGTGGGCACCGGGGAATTCGGCGCTGACATGAAGGTATCCCTGCTGAACGACGGCCCCGTGACCATCTGCATCGATTCTAAAAACCGATAAGACAGGCTCTATATGAATATATTGTTACAGGAGATGATGGGGTGTGCGGACCCTTCTCAGGTTGAGGGGCTGTCGCGCTTTTTCAAGACCGGGCCGGGGGAGTACGGAGAAGGGGACAAGTTCCTGGGAATCAAGGTTCCTGTGACCCGTGATGTGGTGAAGAGGGTGTGGGGCGAGGTATCTGAACCGGCTCTGGAGGAGTGCATCGCCAGCGAGTATCACGAGGTGCGACTGGCCGCCTTGCTGACCCTGGTGGAGATATTCAAGCATTCTAAAAAAGATATTTCGCGGCAGCAGCATTGCATCGATTTCTACCTCTCACACACGAGATATATCAACAACTGGGATCTGGTGGATTTGAGCTGTTACCCGCTGCTGGGCGAGTGGCTGCTGGATAAGGAGCGCTCCCTGTTGTATAATTTGGCCAGAAACGGAGATTCTATCTGGGAGCAGCGCATAGGGATGGTGAGCACCATGGCATTTGTCCGCAAGGGGCAGACGGCCGACACCTATGCAATTGCCGATATACTGCTGCATCACCCCCACGACCTCATCCAGAAGGCTGTTGGCTGGCTTTTGCGCGAAGCGGGCAAGCGTGATGAGGCGGCCCTCAAGGCATACCTTGAACCCAGATATCAGACAATGCCGCGCACCATGCTGCGCTACGCCATTGAAAAGTTCAGTGATGCCGACCGTCAGCGGTATCTTGCCAAACAATAGTAATTCATAATGAAGATCTCCCTGGAAGGTCATAACAGCTACCGGCGGCTGATCCTCTTGTCGATACCCAGCATCGCTATGATTCTGGTGGGCAGCATTTACAGCGTGGTGGACGGTCTGTTCGTCTCCAATGTAGTGGGGACTACCGCCTTTGCTGCGCTCAACGTCATCTGGCCCGCGGTGATGCTGGTTGGTGCGCTGGGCCTGATGGTGGGAGTCGGCGGATCGGCTCTGGTGAGCAAGATAATGGGTGAGGGTGACCGCGAACGGGCCTCGGTCGTTTTCAGTATGCTGATAAAGTTCGTGATTGTGCTCTCGCTGGTCTTTATGGTGCCGATGCTGATTCTGATGGAGCCGCTGGCACGGCTGCTCGGAGCAGAGGGGGAGATGGTGCACCAGTGCGTCATTTACGGAAGAATCTGCACGCTTGGATTGCCGGCATTCATGCTTCAGATGGCCTTCCAGTCCTTCTATATGACGGCAGAGAAACCGCACCTGGGCACGGTTATGTCCATAGTGTGCGCCCTGACCAATATGGCTCTGGACGCGCTTTTCATCCTGGTGTTCCGCTGGGGTCTGGCGGGTGCCGCTGCCGGATCTATGATTGCGTGCGGTGTGGGTGGTTTCTTCCCGCTGTGGTATTTCCATTCCAGGCTCAATAACAGTTCACTCCGTTTGGTAGAGTCTGCCCCGGGGCAGAAATGGCTGGACTTTGAGAGGGAACCGCTGTTGAAGGCCTGCAGCAACGGCCTTTCTGAATATGTTGGGAACATATCATTCAATATCCTGGCAATCTGCTATAACCTGCAGCTGCTCAGGATGATGGGAGAGAACGGCGTGGCGGCATATTCCA
This sequence comes from Bacteroidales bacterium, assembly GCA_017445425.1. Taxonomy (GTDB): domain Bacteria; phylum Bacteroidota; class Bacteroidia; order Bacteroidales; family UBA932; genus Equibacterium. The sequence goes on from JAFSUF010000083.1 coordinate 14,136, forward strand.
TTATTCTCTATTACGGATATATGTGTGCCGCGGTGTTCTTCGGTTACAACATCGCGGTGACACCTATCATCGGCTATAATTATGGGGCGAACAACCGGCCCGAACTGAAGAGTCTGCTGCGGCACTCGCTGGTGTTGCTGCTGGCCTTCGGCGGAATAATGACGATTCTGGCAGAAATCTTTGCCGAACCCGCCGCCAGACTATTTGTCGGCTATGACGCCGAACTGACTGCACTCTCCGCCCACGCCTTCCGGCTCTCTATGCTCAGCTTTGTGATAGCCGGCGTCAACCTGTTCTTCTCAGCCTGGTTCACGGGGCTTAACAACGGCAAAATCTCTGCAGTGCTCTCGTTTGTCCGCAATCTGGTGCTGGAGCTGGGATTCGTCTTCCTGCTGCCGGTCCTTCTGGGCCCCGATGGCATCTGGCTGGCCGTTGACGCCGCAGACCTCGTCTGCCTGGCCCTCGGCATCGGCCTGATCATAAAATACCGCAAACGGTACGGATACTAGAAATCTGCACCGAACCACTTCTTTAAATCTTCATCTCGGATGTCGAATTTGAAGTGGATTCCCGGTCCGTATTTAGAGAAGTTATCAAGTTTGTTATAATGGCCCAGGACACAGGGATTTTTCTCATAGCTGGATTCTCTGGTGAAATGGACTGACTTACCTTTGCATTCAATAGTCATTGACTGCGGTATGAGGACAAAGGGCTGGTATTTGTCTGTAAGACTATAAGACTGAAGGTACTCTTCGTGGGGCTTAAGCGTAAAACTTGTCTGAGGCCAGAATTTTGTGTCGCCACCGTTGTCTATATCTGTGAAGACAAGGTCATAAGAAGTGGAATTTTCAATTCTGACTACACGTACGAGAGATGATTCCTGACTCCTTATGCAGGAGCAGAGGGGCAAAATAAACAGTAGTGAAAGGAATATCTTTTTCATATCCCGTTAAATGCAGAAAGATGCCAGATCTAACACTTAGAACTTGCAGGGCAAGGTCAGTAGCTGGTAGAACAGGGTTTTGGCGATGCGGTCGTGCCCCTTGGCATTGGGGTGGAGGCGGTCGGTGTCGGGTTTGCAGAAGTAGGGCACATGGGCCTCGGACATCGGGTTGAGTCCGCAGACCGAGTTGAGGTCTATGACGGGGACTCCCCATACGTTTGCGGTCTCCTTGATGGCATCGACATAATCTCCGAAATAGATTCCCAGCCGGTTGGGATATGACTCGTCGGGCTGGATGTTCTGTGCGCTGAAGGTGGAATATGCCCGGTGGATGGGTGTCAGCACTACTATCTGCTTTTCGGGATAAGTCTCTTTAAGTAGCGACATGGCAATGTTGATGCGCCCTTTGAGGGTTTCGGGGTCCATCGCATAGGTGCGCCGCATCACCTGATACTCTGTGGCGGGGTAGCCCAGCGCCATCACGACGCTGTCTTTTGCATAATCGTACCATTCACCGATGGGGGTGTCGGTTATATAATCGTTTGTCCCCATGAAGATTGTTATCGCGTCAAAGCCGTCGCCGTGTTCTGCCTTAAGCTCGGAGACCTGGCGGGGGATGTCGCTCCATCTGTTGCCGCTCACGCCGTAAACCAGCGGGCGGATGCCCAGCCACTGCTGCAGGCAGCCCCAGTAGTGCCAGTTCTCGCGGCCGGTCCAGTCGTGGTTGGCGGGCCTTTCGCCCGGGTCGGTGATGGAGTCGCCAAGATAGGCAACAGTGGCGCCTTGCCAGGGGTGGGAGAAGGTTGCCTGGGGGGTGGCGGGCTTGTCGGGTGACACATTCTGGGCCGAGGCCCTCCATAATGCGGCATCCGGGACCAATGCCGGCGCCAACAGTATGCAGAGGAGTATTATGGTCTTTTTCATCTTCGCAAAGGTACGTTTTTCTCTTTAACAATGGTTGCGTGGCACCTTCAACCTTGGTTATCAGCTTTTTATGCAATGTCCCTTGCGCATTTTTACGCAAGGGAAAGTAAGGAAGGTGCTGATAGTCAGCGGTGTAAGTGCCACAGGGGTGGACGATCTACTTTGTCCTTTCAAGATGCAGGCGGGTGAGGCCATGCTCCGTACCTATGCCATAACTCTCGTAAATTACGCCGTCGTGCACAAGGCTATCGACATACAACGGACGCCCCTTGATAAAGACGGAACAATGAAATTTATCGCCGGGCTGTATTTTGGAGTTGATGGCGGTAAGTACAACGAACTGCCGTGAGCCGATATACCTGAGCGTACATTCGCGGTTTGGCATCCAGGCGATTTGAACCATGTCGCCGGGGTTGAGGTCGGAGGCCTTGATGGACTCTTTGCCTGTGATTATTTCCGACTCCATAATCCCTTGATTGGTCAGATGGTCGCAGAATGCCTGGAAATGCTGGTATCCGGCATATTGGGAAATGGTGTTCAGGGTCCTTTCCGACACCGTTTTATACGCAAGGGAGGGTTTCCACAGGCGTTTGATGGTGCTCTCGGAGATATGCTCCCGGAGCCGGTCTTCTATTTGACCGGCAAGTAAAACGAAATCAGAGGGCGTCCTGACCGGGTGCCCGAAGACTGCCTCTGCCTCAGAGAGCAATGCCGTTACCAATGGAGAATCGCTTCTTGTTGCCATCAATGGCAAAATTACCATTTTTGTATAAATTTGTGCTATGTGTGAGTCGGGACAGATAAAAAGACCCAACAAGACCCATGATGAAGGACTTGGTTTCCACGACCTGCATCGTATCTCTTCTACAACATGGAGGGCGACCAGGGACGGCAAGTATTGGCTGTTGAAGACGGCCAGAGGCGGCGAAGCATCATCCGGAATGCTGTTGCGGCGCGAATATGAGATTGCCTGCAATCTCCAGCACCCGTTTATCGCCACCACCTTCAATTTTCTTGAGGATTCCCCGGTGGGGGCCGCGATCGTGATGGAGTATGTCGAGGGGCTTTCGCTGCGCCGGTTCGTTGAAACCGATCCGCCAAAGATAATGCGAAGGAAAATGCTCGGCCAGATTCTGGATGCCGTGGAATACCTTCACCGGAAGGGGATGCTCCACAACGACATCAAGCCGGAGAACATAATGGTCACAACCGTCGGCAACGACATCAAGTTGATTGACTTCGGATTTGCCGAGAATGATGCTGACTACCTCAATAAGCGTCTTGGCGGCACGGCCGGCTCGTCCGCCCCGGAGGTGTTTGACAGTCCGGACGGCGGATCTTCTACCGCTTCGGCCGATATTTACTCCCTTGGAGGCATCATCAGGCTTCTGTTTCCCAATAAATATGGCGCTATTGCCCGCAAATGTCTCAGGAATGACCCGCAAAGAAGATATGCCGACATAGAGTCGCTCAGGCAGGCGGTGTCAAGGGCCGACAGGTTGCCCTATATCCTGGTGGCGGCGGGGGTGATAGCCGCACTTTCAGCCATTTCGCTGATGCCGGATTATGTCAGGCAGCGGAAGGCGGATAGTGAGGAGGATGCCCTTGAGGCCATGGTCGGCCAGATCCGGCAAGATATGACCGCCTTCTACCATCAGGCAGAAGATGCGCTTGCAGACAGGGAGCATATCCCATATATGGAGTTTGCCATTCCTGTGCGAACCGGTTTCGTGAACAATTATTACGAGTACAGGAAAACCATCTCCGACGATAATATGCTGTACGTATGTGATACCATATATGCACGGCTGGTAACTGCTCTCGGCGAAAAGCTGGGGGAGATACCGTCGTTCGTGCAACTCCACAGCCAAGGCGTGCTGTCTGACGACGAAGAGGCTTTCTACACTGACTTGTATCTCAGCGAGATGCCCTATACACCCTATCAAGGGCAGTAACAGGGAAAAGACCCAAAAAGACCTTCACTTAACTCGTACAATCTGCGTTAATTTGCATCAGCAAAAAATGTAATAAAGTCGAGGTCTGGTAACCTATTTTTACTAAATTTGCAGATGTGTCGGCATAGTTCTGCCTTGCCGGCACGGACATATTGTAAAAGTGTTTCGCGCCTTGAGTCGAAAACTGGTAATTTTTAATTTCAGAGGACGGAAACACTCTTTACTCGTTTGCCGTATCGTTTTCACGATATATGGACGGGTGTGGAGTGCTTATTCTGAAAGGGTTACCAGGCCTCGACTCAAATAAGCGGAAAGCTCCACACTTTTTTGTTAATACCGTGGCTCAGGAGCTCGGCCGCCCATATTATCTAACTATGAGACAATATTTTATCCTACTATCGGTATTCTGCCTGCTGATTTCTTCATGCGGCGGTAAGCAAACAGCCATTGAGAAAATGATTCCTGCTGCAAATGTGGAAATCACCGGCGCAGACGCCCGACTTGTCAAAGTTGCCGGAGATGTGAAACTGTTTATGGTGCAAGACACATATAACAACAAACGGTGGTCAATACGGGCCCTTGTCCCTCTGGAAAACACAGAGTCGGCTTCTGGGTTTGATAATATCTACTCTTCACATTTTGACCTGCTGGACAACAACTATTCTGTTATTCATGATCATTTCGGCTTACATTTTCAAAATAAAGCTGCTGCCGTATCTTTTCTGGCTTCTCCTGCCGGTACACAGAAGAATCTTGTGTTTGAACCAATATGGGAAAGTATCTCATATTATGAGTACAAAAAAGTTGTCGATTTCATAAATAGAACATCAAATATCACATTTGAATTGTCAATAATCAATCCCTCCTACAGAACCTCAGTCACTACGCAAGTGTACGATACAGCTGAGGCGGAGTCGGACGAGTCCATAGAGGAGGCAAATACAGATGATTCTGCAACATCAAATTGGGATGATCTATTGGATGAATATGAGAGATTCGTTGACAAGTGCATCTCCCTTTCAAAAAAAGCATCCGACGGCGATGTTTCAGCTCTTACGGAGTATATGTCAGTTCTTGAAAAAGCCCAAAATCTGTCTGGCAAGTTGTCTGCAGCCGATGATGTAATGACCTCTGCCCAGGCGAACCGTTACTATAAAATAATGCAGAAACTTGCCGATGCGGCAAATTGATAACGATCCATATTATGCCGAGTAACACGCTTGTCGTAAAAATCGACAAATCCCTGGCATCAGGTAAAGGCATCATTGATGCCGCATCGGGGAATTGGATTATCAGCCCTTCAAACGCCAAGAAGATTTCGAAGATAATTGCTGTTGCCGACAAAAAAGTAGTCGGTGTGTTCCAAGTTCTCGAGTCGGTTACCATTCCTTCGGGCAAAGATGCCGGACGAATCAGATTCAAACTGATTGATAGCCCGACGGATGAATGGTCTCCGTATGTCAGTATGGAGCCTTTTACATTTAATGCATCTTGCAAGTACATTTAAAAACAGGTTAATATGAAAAAAGCACTTTTGTTAATACTGACGTTTGCGTGTCTTACCACAAATGTCAACGCCAAGGATAATCCGAGTGACATGATGGGGCTTAAAGTGGTTGCCCAAAACACTCCACTAAAAGATGACGAACATCAGAAAGATTCGTTGAAGGCGGACTTCTTGGAATTTGACGGGCCCAATGCAGTTAATGCATTTAAAAAAACGTGTCAAGATATGTCTGTTATAGAAGGCATTTATTATTCAGATCATCTTGATTCAGACGGCATCCATTATATGAAAGAATTCGTAATCAAGATTACATATCCTGACGGAACAGTATTTAGATATATTGATAATCTTAGACACCTTCGTGTTACAAGTGCATTCAAGGAGGCAATCTATCCTTTAAAGAAAGTTCCTGGTTTTTATGATGTAAAGATATTATTGGATCCCATATGGACGATGGATGCGCGGTCAATTTCGGGTAGAAAAGATGAAGAAGAATGGATTTCTGGTATGCAAGGGCGATGGGTATTCCCAGATGGAATGATTATCGATGGCGGGTATATAAAGGGGAGTTTATATTATAATCATAATGGATTATTTTCAAAGTATTATTATAATCCGTCCACTTCTGAGATTGAATGTCACATCAATGAACCAGATTATTTAGATCTGGGAGAATATGAAGCAGATATCATAACACCCGCCAACGATAATGGAGATTATGCAATCATTGGTGTCTGTAAAGAAAAATATAATCCTTCCGCAGAACAAAAGACTATTGGGTCTTTTAAGAAGACGTTCCCTGATTGTTCCGTCATGGCAGAAGGATCCCCTGTAAATGACGAATCGTTTGAAGAAGAGTTTTCCCAAGACTTTTGGTTCAGGGCGTTTTCTAATGGAGCTATTTCATACAACAATGGCGGTAGCTTTAAAGGAGTTTTCACAGTTCATTTCACCTCGTCTATACCGGAGATTAATTCGGATAAGAGAATCCAGGCGTTAGGGGCGAAGATAATAGCGTCTTTGGATAATATGAAGCTAGGTAATAAATACGATGGCAAGGAATATGATTCAGACGGGAATCTAATCGCGATTTATAAAGAAGGGAAAATTCTTGATGAGTTTGATTTACAAATAGAACTCCTCAAAGAGAAAGAAGAAAGGGATCGTAAGGAGGCGGCATTGAGACAGAAACAGGCAGAGAAGGAGGAATACGAAAACGAATGTAACAAATATGGCAAAAAATACGTTGACGCATGGCGGTTCAACGGAACTATTCTGGTTGGAACCCCTGAGGAATATTTCCTTGATAAGGTTGGTAAGGTACAACTTTATCACGAAACTCAATATACACGCTCGTATCGTGTTTATACTTTAGGAGGGAATGTCGGATTGTACATCGATGTTGATGTAAAGACAAAAAAAGTGACTCGTGTTTATGATGTCCGCAATCAGTATTAATTTGCATCTGAAATCAGTTTGAGTACTTTCAATATGCCTTAGCGCTGAGTAATTGGCAGACTTAAGGTGACAATGAGGGTGCCACGAGGATTCTGTATCTTCGTGGCACCTTCATCATTGGTTATCAGTCTGTTATGCAATGTCCCTTGCGTATTTTTGCGCAAGGGAAAGTATGGAAGGTGCTGATAGTGAGGCGCTGAGGTGCCACGGGGGGTGGGGTAATAAGAGCCGAAGGTCGCAGAGTTGCTCAGAGAACTAAGTGGAGATGCCATGCGCTTATCTGCCACGCCACGAAATGGGAAGATTTGCCTCTGGAGGGAGATGCTAATCGTTAGTATCTATTGTAAGATGCAGAAACTTGGAGATTTGGCGGGGCGTGGCGTTGGTTTCTGCCGAAAGAATCCAGGCGATACGTTTTTTGTCTTCATCGGGTAAAGAGAGGACCTTGGTCATATCGGTATATCCGGTCATCTTTTTCAAGACACGGGCAAGCCTGACATAGGCCATATCAGATTCTGCAGTGACAATTTCTTTGATCTGGTATTCGCTGCCGGTATTGGAGTTTACCGCTATCAGTAAGTTGCCGAAATCGTCATAGTATGATTCTAACGCCTGATAATCTATGCAATTATACTGCGAGATAATATAGTCAGTCAGTTGACGTAGTTCGCCGGTGTTGCACTCTTTGGCAATCTTATCAATAAACGAGTAGGACAGAGGTTGCTCCATATTTCTGTGAGCATTGATATCGTTGATTGCCCTACGCATATGACGGCTGACATGGCTTGACTTGAGTGGCTCAGAGTATGGATTTTGGCAATGTGCGTACCGGAGGAAGCTCCATTGATAGTCTTCTGCCTTATGGCAGAGGCTCTTCTCGACAGGATTGTTGTATAGATATGAGATGGCCGTCCGTACTTTTTTACTACCTGTCTTTGGGGCGCTACCGAATCTATGTTCGAAGAACTGCCCCGTGCGCGAATAATGTGCATTACGCCTTTTGACAAACTGGGAGGTGTAGTCTCTAACGAATGCAGACATCACTTTCCGTGATGGTGCAGAAATCAACACGTGGATGTGGTCGTACATCAGACATAACCCAAGAACCTGGATATCATGCTTGCGGGCCATAGTAGAAAACAGTGTGAAGAAAACAATGAAATCCCGGACGGAATAGAAAATAAGATAGCCGCAGACTGTTCTCTGATAAATGTGGTGAAGCGAACCCGCCTTGAAAACCCTGAACCTTCCCTTCATAATCTCCCGTTTTGGTTTTATACAAATATGGGGATTCTATTCTCTAACTCCAAATAAAAAGAAGGGCGTGGCACCTTCACCCTTGGTTATCAGCTTTTTATGCAATGTCCCTTGCGCAATTTTACGCAAGGGAAAGTAAGCAATATGCTGATAGTCAGCGGTGTAAGTGCCACAGGCAATATTGCAGCGATGCAATGTTCAGTCGGAGCAGACTATGATTATATAGGAAGGACTACTCAAAATTTGCTCCGAACCACTTCTTTAAATCATCATCGGCAATGAAGAATTTGAAGTGGATTCCAGGACCATATACAGAGAAGTTATCGAGTTTGTAATAGTGGCCCATATAGACATCGCCGACTGGCTCATCCGATACTGTTATGCTTGACGGAGTGGTGTCATACCGAGCGAGCGAAGCGAGTCGAGTGTATCTCAAGGGGTGTCTCATCCTGAGCAAAGTCGAGGATCTCTTCGCACAGCGAGGCGTTCATCGACGACCAATCATTAATAACATACTCTAAGTGAGACATTTTTGGCAAAACTATTTGTTTGTTGCCGAATTTGTCTTACTTTTGTGCCGTAATTCTACGTACGATGACCACGACAGAACGTATCATACAATATGCAACCCTGCAGCAAGGGCCTTTCCAAAAGAAGGACCTTGCCGCCTGGCTGAATGGTGGTAATGCATCTTCGAGTGCAAGTTTGCAGAAGCAGCTGGAGCGTCTTGTAGCATCCGGCAAGCTATGCAAAGTGGACTGGGGCACATACCAGTTGAATACGGTAATAAAGCCGCGACTATTTCTTACATTGAAGCCAGAGACTATCGAGATGGGCTCTTACCTGAAGCAGCGTTATCCATTGGTCGATTTCTGCATCTGGGACGCAGCCAGTGTAATCCCCTTTATGCTACACGTCCCTAACATAAAGATGACCGTCGTGGACGTTGAGCGTCTCCTGGAGCAGTCTTTCCCGGATGCAATTCGGGAAAAATATCCCTCCGTTATGGTTCTGCCCAATCCGACTCTAGAAGAATTCATTAAGTTCGGCAGCACCAAAGACTGTATTGTACTTCACACCCTCACAACCGAATCGCCTCTCGAAACTTTCGAAGGTCTGCCCGTTCCGCAAGCAGAGAAGATGCTTGTAGACATCGTTCTTAATCCCGAATTCGACTTCCTTCGCGGCAGTGAACTCAGCCATATCTATCGGGAAGCTTTTGCCGATTACGACATATCCAGCAACCGTCTGCTACGCTACGCCCGCCGTCACGGCTGCGAAGAAGAGATAAAACGCATTATTGACCGTATAAAAACCCGGAACGATGATTGACCCGCAGAGCAGAAGCCTGGAATGGATAGAGCAGGCGCAACGCAGTATCCCAGGTATTGTTGACACATCCCTTGTAGAGAAAGCCATCCGCGCTCTCTCCCTGCTGGAATCCCTCGTCCGTTCCGGCTGTCCCTTCATCTTCAAAGGCGGTACGGCCCTGATGCTCCACCTGAATACATCCAGACGACTCTCCATTGACGTGGATATCGTCTGCCCGCACGGAACAGACATTAAGGATTATCTGGGTAAACATGGCGAGGAATATGGTTTCACCGGAGCAGAAGAGATTGAGCGCATTTCACACATCGATATCCCAAAATCCCACGCCGAATACCGCTACGCAGTCTCGTATCCATCCGGCCATCCCACGGATAAAATTCTTCTGGATGTCCTCTACGAAGACATTCATTACAATCAAGTAGTGAACCTTCCCATTGTAAGCCCACTACTAATCCAGACAGGTGCGCCTGTTGCAGTCCAGTGCCCCAGCCTTGCCGATATGCTGGGCGACAAGCTCACCGCTTTCGCTCCTCATACCACCGGCATCCCGTTCTTCAAGCACGAAGATCCTTTCTTCATGGAAATAATGAAGCAACTCTACGACATCAGCTCCATCCTGGACCGCATCGATGATCTTTCCGCCGTTCGGCAGACCTACTCCGGAATCGTCCCTATCGAACTGAGCTATAGGAAGCTGGACAACCTCACCTATGCCGATGTCTTGAATGACACCTATCAGTGCGCGATGAACATCTGCCTCCGCGGAGCCCTTGACAAGACTGAATTCAGCTACTATGCCGACGTCGCCATCCGAGACGCTGCAAAAGTGGCTTACCTGGTCCGCCTCCTTCAGACCGGCAATACCCAGGTTAAGCACTACAATCCCGCAATGGATACCGAGCTGATAGCCACATCCATTGAAAACCAAAACCTAAACAAACTCAACCGCATTAAGAAAATAAGCCTCGAAGCATTCTTCTACTGCCGCCAGCTGGAGTTGCTTTGATACAATACTGATTTTTTGTGGCATTTTGTCCGGTGTTTTTGCGCTGTTTTAACCGGAACTTTTGCGCCCAGTAATCTCTAAAGTTGTACCGCGCGCGAGAAGTAGACACGAAAAGATTTTTTCACGAAAAAAAGTAGTAACTTGCGGCTCTTGTGAGCAAGTTTATCCTATACCAGATGCTGCCGCGTGTATTCGGGAGGCGGGAGTGGGTGCCGGGCGGCACTTACGAGCGTAACGGCAGCGGAAAATTCAACGATATTACAGATGATGTGCTCTGCGGCCTCAGGGACGATTTGCATGTGGGCGCGGTGTGGTACACGGGCGTGATTCAGCACGCGGCAAAGACCTGTTTCGAAGGCATCCCGCCGTGCCATCCAGACCTTGTGAAGGGCCAGGCGGGGAGCCCGTATGCGATTACCGATTATTTTGACGTAGCCCCGGAACTGGCAACCGACCCGGCAGGATGCAGCCAGAACCATACCGTGCCCGGCGAATCTGACAGGGGAAACAATCCTCTGGCAACCGATCCCGGCAGAAGGATGGCCGAGTTTGAGGCTCTTATCTCGCGCACGCACAAGGCGGGGCTGAAGGTCATCATAGATTTTGTGCCGAACCACGTGTTCCGCCAGTATCAGAAACCGTTCAGTTCCATCAATTTCTATACGCTGTACGGCCAGTCGCTGCGGCTCCCGTTCGAGACGGGTTACCGTGAGTCTCCGGCGCTGGGCACGGGCAATTGCCCCGGCACGGCGGAGCCGGCAATTACCGATTGGTACGAAACCGTCAAGCTCAATTACGACAACAAGTATACCTGGAACATAATGCTGGATGTGTTGCTGTTCTGGGCAGGCAAGGGGGTGGACGGTTTCCGCTGCGACATGGTGGAGCTGGTTCCGGCCGACTTTTTCCGCTGGGCTTTTGCGCAGGTGCGTCACCGCTTCCCGGACACCATCTTCATAGCTGAGGTCTATGACAAGGGCAACTACCGCCGCTATGCCGATGCCGGCTTTGACTATCTCTACGACAAATCTGGCTTTTACGATGCGCTGCGGGAGATATGCGCCGGCAACCGCCCTGCCTACTGGCTGACCCAGGAGTGGCAGTTCCTCGGCGACCTGCAGCCCCGGATGCTCAACTTCCTGGAGAATCACGACGAGCAGCGCGTAGCGAGCGACTTTTTCCTTGGCAGCGGCAGAAAAGCCCTGGCGCCGCTGGCGGTGTCGATGTTGTTCAACACCGCCCCATTTATGATTTACTTCGGGCAGGAATATGGCGAGCGCGGTATGTTGGAAGAGGGCTACAGCGGCCGCGACGGGCGCACCTCGATATTCGACTACTGCTGCCTGGGTGTGGAGAGCGCTCCGACTGATTCTGAATCGGGCCGGAATCAATCTGCAGAAACCAAAGACGAGTACCTCTACAAGCGCTACAAGCAACTCACGGCGCTGGCGGTAACGCCGCTGTTTGCCCGGGGCAGGACCTACGACCTGATGTGGCTGAACCCCGCGAGCGACCGTTTTGACCCGGTGCGTCAGTTCGCATTCATGCGAGGCCACGATGGCAAGGGGGCCATGGTGGTGGCAAATTTTGCAGACCATGAGGTGGATGTGAGAGTCAACATAAGCGATGATGCCTTCTCCTATCTTGGAATTCTAAAAGACGACAGATTCTTTGAAACGATACACGTCGCGGCCAACGATGCGACAATAGTCTTGACCGATTAGTGATGAAAAGACTTAGCTTCATACTGGCGATGGCCTTACTGACTGCGGCAGTATTGCCTTCCCGTGCAGAAACGACACTCAACCGCAGTGGCCTGGACAATCCAGAGAGGTGGATCAAGTCCACATTCGCCAAGGGTGCGGTCCCGCCGTTCTCCTTCTGCCTGGACGGCACACCCAGCGATAAATTCATCCGCAGCTGGAAATACTCCATCAGCAAGACTACGGCGCAGGATGCTGACGCCGTGCAGTATAGCATCATCTACAAAGATCCCAAAAGCGGCCTGCAGGTGCGGGCCATAATCACCGGATTTACAGATACCGGCGCTATGGAATGGGTGCTGCGGTTCAGCAACACAGGCAGCGCCGACACCGGTATTATCAGCGATGTAAAGACTGCCGACTTCACGCTCATGGACAAGGGTGCCGACGGCTATTTGCTCCGCCGCCTTCGCGGCAGCAATGCCGACATCCACGACTTTGAGGTGGTGGAGGAGAGCCTTAATGCAGGTGACACCGTGTGCCTCGCCACCCGAGGCGGCCGAAGCAGCGACATCATTTCTATGCCGTTCTTCAATATCACCGCGCAGGGCGCCGACTGCGGTCTGGTCTATGCCATCGGCTGGAGCGGCAACTGGCGCAGCACGTTTACCGGAGGTCGCAACCGGTGCCGCATAGAGAGCGGTCTTAAAGACGCACATTTTTATCTCAAGCCGGGCGAGGATGTCCGCACTCCGATGGCTTCTGTGCTGCCCTGGAGCGGCAAAGAACTGATGGCGGGCCACAACGCTTTCCGCCGTCACGTGATGGCGCACCACAGCCACAAGGTTGACGGCAAGCCCTGGACGCCGCTGGCCGCCGGTTTGGACTATGGCGATCCCGCGCCCTGCAACGAATATACCTGCCTGACCGACCTTCTGGCCAGGGGCATCGTACAGCGCCACAAGCAGTTGGACATTATGCCCGACATATTCTGGTTAGATGCCGGCTGGTACGAGCCGCCCACCGGCCCCGTTTTCAACGGCCAGTTTGGCTGGCCTGCGGTGGGTACCTGGGTGGTGGACCGCGAGCGCTATCCCGACGGCTTTATCAATATGTCCAACCTGATGCACAGCTACGGCGCTCAGTTCATGGTGTGGTTCGAGCCGGAAAGGGTGACGCTGGGCAGCAAATTCGCCACGGAACATCCGGAGTATATGCTGCGGCTGAATGACCTGGCCGTAGTGAAGGATACTTACAAATTGAGCGACAGCCTCACGGAGGACCTTATAGAGGCCTACCGCCTCGACCGTCCCGACCGGGAGCGGATGGTGTTCAACCTGGCC